>NZ_JBFTOX010000106.1:0-17270 GCF_056398185.1 Cupriavidus sp. 05L310 | reverse complement strand
GGCGGCTGGAGCGTGATCACCGGGACGGTGGTGCAGCCGGGCGGGTTCATGAGCGCGATGCACATGAACATCGAGGCCGACGCGATCAATGCGGTCAACGATGCGTTCCTGATCCGCGGCGCCGACGGCAGGGTGGACGAGGCCGCGACGCTGGCGCTGGTGAACCAGTTGAAGGCCAACCTCGGGCTGAACTACACCGAGGGCACGGTCGCCGACGACATCCACACGCGGTTCATCAAGGAGAAGAAGGGGTTCGGGCCGCTAGCCCAGATCGTGATGATGGTGGCCGCGGTGGCCATCTCGATCGCGACGGCGGGGGCTGCGGCAACCGCCCTGGGCGCGACCCTCTCGACGCTGACGCTCGGCCAGGCGATGGCTGTGGCCGCGCTCTCGAGCATGGCGGGCAGTGCCTTCAGCCAACTTGCTTCGGGGCAGGGCCTGGATTTCGGGAAGCTGGCAACCGCGGGTGCCATTGGCGCGATCACGGCCGGCTTGACCAATGGCATCACCTTCGACGGCAGCAGCTTCGGGGTGAGTGCATGGGGGGAGTCCCTGAAGGGAACGAGTACCCTGGCAAACCTCGCTGGCACGAACAGCATCGGTGGTGTCTTGCAGGCGGCGCAGGATGGCGCGACGGGGACGCTCGCTCAGCAAGCCGCGGGCTTCGTGGGCACGGGCTTGATCAATGCTGGCGTCAGTACGGCGTTCAACGGTGGCAGCTTCGGCAATGCGCTCAAGGGCAGCCTGGTGGCACAGGCGGCGGCGCTGGGAGCCAATAGTATCGGTGCGAACACCGATCCAGGCTCCTTCCAGAACATTCTCAGCCATGCGGCGCTCGGCTGTGTCGCGGGCGCGGCTGGCAGCGGGGACTGTGCGTCAGGTGCGATCGGCGGCGCAACCGGCGCAGTGATATCGCCGCTGGTTGGCGGGGCGTTGGGGATTGAGACGAACGCTGACCGTGCCAATTCGCTGAATCAAGCCATCGTGATCGGCGCGGCGATGTTGGCCGGGGGTGCCCTGGCCAACGCGCTGGGCCAGGACGGCATATCGGCAGCCTCCGCAGCGCAGAACGAGGCGGCCAGCAACTACCTGAGTGCCAAGCAGGAAAAGGGGCTGGTCGATGCGTTGAAGGCGTGTGCAGTGGGTGACACCGCGTGCGTGGCAACGTGGACGTCCTACTACGCCCGCACCAATGCCGAGCAGCAGCAGGGCGCAAAGGGATGTGCACTGGACAACTGCCAGACGATCCATGACGAGGCGCGTACTGCACCGGCAATCAATAGCGAAGCGAATCTGGCGACTTGCCAGGGTGTCGCCAGTTGTGTGTCCCTGCTGAACAGCTTGCCGTCGCAGAACTCATCGGCCGCAGCGACCGCCGTGCGGCGATGGAATGACACGTCCAATGCGCTGGCGCAGGCCAATACGCAGAAGGCACTAGTGGCGTCAGGCGCGTCCCCAACGACGACTGCGGTACTATCAGCAGTATCGCCAGTGGATGTTTCTGGGGTGATTGAGCGGGTCACAGGTGCGGCCGTCGCGGCGATTGGTGCAAAAGGCGCAGGTGAGGTTTCTTCTATAGGCGGAAAGACCTGTGTTTATAACTGTGTTGTTGATGGCGTGACTCGTTATATTGGAATAACCGACGACGTAGTTAAGCGCATCCGGTTATACACAAATGTCAGCATTGCCCTCGTTCCGTAGACAGCGCAGCGTTTTTGCGGCGACATGAACCTCTTTGAGTCCAAGCCAGATTGTTTTGACGCCGGGTTCGCCATCGCTCTTGCGGCCGAGGAATCCACCGAGGCGCGCGATCAAGCGCAGCACTTCATTGAGCTTCGGCGTTGCCGGTTGCCGTACTTTCGTCAGCAAGTAGGCGCCCCGAATTTCATCGGGATCAAAGAACAGCTCCGCGTCCAGATCAGGACAGGTTCGTCCCAGCCGCATCAGGTGAGCAACGCGCCACGCCACCACCATGAACAGCGCCAATGCGCGCTCAAGCCGTTCGACCGAGCCAAGCTGGAGCGCTTCAACGCGACACGCGTTTTTCAGGATATTGAACAACATCTCGATTTCCCAGCGCGCCCGGTACCAGTCAATCAATTCGACCGCCTCGTCCAAGGTCGTGGCAACGCGGTTGGTCAGCAAGCGCCATTCGATTGGCTTGACGCCGGGTGGCGCATCGAATTCGCGCGCGACAAGGCAGGTGGCGGCGACGCTCTTGCCTTTTCCCGCGGGCAGTTCAACCCGCTGCATCCACACGTGCTGGCGTACAGTGCGCGCCTTGATGCCGTGTCGCGATCCCAGCGTGAATGCGATCTGCCCTACCGCCTGCGCACTTGTGGTGCGCTCCCACAGCTTGTCGCCTTCCGGCAGACAGCGGTTGTGGGCGGCCCGTACCAGCCAGTCGGCTGGCGTGCCCAGCGCTTGGGCATGCAGCATCAGCGCCATCAGGTCGGCTTCGCGGTCGGCCACATACACCAAGCGCGTAGCCGGCAGACTCGCCGCCATCTCCGCAATGCGCTCGTAGCCTTCGAGCCAGCGCAGGCTCTCCTTGGGTCCGCCGCGCTTGCCAAATTTTTCCTTCTTCTCGCGTGCCCACATCCACGCGTCCAGAATGCCCAGCGGCTCGCGCTGCGGCGTGACCGCGTAAGTCGGATGCAGATACATGCCGCGCTGCGCTTCGTAGCTCAGCGGTCCGAGCCCGGTTGCACCCTGGCCGTTGAAATCAAGTTCGGTAGTGTCTTGAAGGCAAAGGATGACAGGATGGGCTTCCATCCGCTTTTGTGTCTGCTGCCAGTGCGGCGCCAAGATCGCGCGCCAGTCGATGCTGTCGTTATCAAAAAAGCGATACGCCGCCATCGTTTCGCCCCAGCCCCGACATGCCTTCGGCACGCTGGCCATCGGGTCGGCCGCCAATCGTTCCATCAATATCCTTGCTCGCTTGTCCAGGCGCGCATCGCCGAGGTCGAGTTGCTCGAATTCCGTCTCTGCCCAGTGCGTCGATTCGGTTGCCAAGGCGTCACGCAAAAGCAGAGAGTAAACGCCAAGTGCCGCAAGTTTACAAGGGCCACGCCAGCCTATTGAACGTAAGCGCTCCTCCCCGAGGCCGGGCGGTGGTGGTCAGAGTTGTGTATAACCGCATGAGTTAAGCGTGGTCAATCTCACCTAAGAGAAAAAGGTATCGTAGTTGACAGAATAGAAGGGTTACGGGACCTGTCACGTGCCGATGCTAGAGCCGTTGAGCAAACGCTGATTAATTACCACGGCCTTGGTAAGGATGGTGGGTCGTTAGTCAATAAGATAAACTCAATATCGGCGGTTAAAAACAAGACCAAGTATGAGCAAGGGTTGATTCGCGGTGCTGAGCTGTTGAAAAAAGCTGGGTACGAAGGATTTTAAATGGCTAGGAAGGTAAGGTTGGGCGACATTTTGCAGGTTTTAACTTCGCGGGGTGTCGCATATGCGCAAGTTACGCATAAGCACCCGGAGTTTGGGTTTTTAATTCGTGTTTTTAATGGGTTTTATAATGAGCAACCAAAAGATTTTTCGGTCGTGGTTGACTGTGAGCCGCAGTTTTCCGCATTTTTTGTTGTTCAAGGCGCGGTAAATCAAGGCCTCTTGTCCGTTGTGGCAAATGTTCCGGTTCCGGAAAGTTTAAAGGTATTTCCTACGTTTCGTTCCAGAAATGGAGGAAAGGGGGGCTCTATATGGCTTTGGAGTGGAGGCGAATCAATTCGACTGGAGGGGGGTATTAGCTCCGAAGAGCTGAAACATTCCACAAGAGGAATTATCAGTGCTCCATTGCTTATTGAGCGTATTGAAAATAACTACAGAGCGGAGACCCATGAGGTCTGGTGAGCGGTTAATCGTTGTGTTCTGTGGCGGAGAAATTATAAAAACATCATGGAGTTGATATTTAAATATAATCGCGAGAGAGAAGGGCTACGCGACATTCAGTATCTATTCGATTTGGATGCGGGCAACGAAACTGCCATAGTAGATGCTTTAGCGCATAGCTGATTTGTTCTGCCTGCTCCTCGACAGCCCGAGGTGACGTTTGACGCCGATCTCTACGACTACAAGAAAGGCATCGAGCGATATGCCGAGTGGACGAAGGCGCTGATGGAAAACTACGGGTAAAAAACCAAGCGAGCGCTCTTCAAGGCTATGAAGAGCTGCGACATTGAAGAGCGGGAAGGCATGATCACCATTGGTCCGAACAACCATGAAAAGCTAGAGGCATGGGGGCGAGAAAAGGGCGATGGAATCGAAGACGTGGTTATTGCCGCGAGTAGTAGTCATGCAGAGATCGGTGCAGCACTCCGCCTAGCGTTCAGCCGCTGCACGGGATAGCCGCACACCCGACCGTGCAGGTGGCGGCAGCGTGGATTGCCAGGTCTTGGACAAGAGCTGGCAAATTGCGCAGTCCAAGGCGCAGGGCCTTGAGGTGCCAGCATTTGCGCCCGATGATTTGATCGGAACGGGGCTGGTCAAGGGGTTGCTGACGGGTACACTCAAAGGTATTGGCCTGTTGGGTGTGACGAAGGTTGTTCCAGTCGATGCTGCGAAAGTTTTGGGCGAGCGGCTTGCCACAAGCAGTGGGGCAACAGGGACGGTATGGGATGCGATAACAGCGACACAGTCGACTTATCCTGGTTCCGTGATTCCAAAGTCCTTTGAGATGTCGCTGCCCAATGGGCAAAGTGTTTGGGTGCATGGAAATGCAACGGAGCATTTGGCGGAGTACGCCCAGATGATCGCAACGAGCAATCCTCCGGGTGTTGTCCGGCTAACGACGCAACAGCAACTTGCGAGCTTGCAGGGAGCGGTGAACACGGCGACCCAAGGTGGGGTGCCATATAACCAATTATTGAATGTTGGTGGCTGGGAGCTGAAGTTTGCGCCCCCGCGGCAACCGGGGCAAATTCCGGCCCTTATCCATGCACTTCCCGTCGGAGAGTAAATTAAGAAATGGAAATCAAGATCGAAAGGCCGCTTCGTCTGCACCTTGATGTTGTTGAGATGGACGAACATGTGCCGTCAATGAAAACGCAGATCATCGTTGAAGTACAACAGTTTGGACACAGGTTGGAGTATTACGGGAGTTCGTGGTTTGACTGCACCGTTTGGGACACGTTTGTCGAGGGCCTAAGCAGTCTGGAGGTGAGAGAAGCCAATCTTGTGGATATGGGAGGTCACTTCGTCTTGAGGCTCGGCGTAGTCAATGGAAAGCCATATATATTGTGGGAAATGAAGAAGGTCGACGTATCGGGTGCAATATCTACAGCCACGTTCCGCTCATCGATTGATGACGATACCTTTGCGCATGTGAAACGTCAGTTCGAGGAGTTCTGACGCTGGTGATAGTTGCTGGACCATGGTGCTTATTCCGGGCCTTGGTGCGAACCCTGCGGGACGTGTGAAATGAGAGCGATCAAACTGATGGCAGACTATCAATGCTTCCCGCTGTGGGAGGCATCGCCCGGCGAGGTCGGCAATATTGATCCGGAGGGATTGCCAATCTGGCAGGACCTTAAGACGAAGCTTGCCAATTGGGCACGCCAGTATGACGAAACCCTAAACATGGACTATCCGCCGGATTCCGGATTCGAAAATGCCGCGGTGGAGGCCCAGTTCAAGCAAGAAGGTTATCTTCTTGCCGACCGGTTAAGAATGGAGCTGGGGCCAGAGTATGAAATAAAGATCCGTCTGTAGCCGACAAGCAGTATCAAACGAACCCCGCTTCGGCTGGATTCGTCGCTTCTGGCGGGGAGATCGGCACGTAGCGAGCACGGCGTGCCAGACGGTCAATGCACTGGTGCCGCAGGTGTACCTGCCGGAAGGCTATGCGCAGGCGCTGACCAAGCCGACCGGCGGCACCATCGCCGGCGACAACGTCTCGCTGGACATCGCGGGCCAACTGCGCAACAGCGGGGTGATCACGGCGGGCGACACGCTGAACGTGAAGGCGGGCAGTATCGATGCGGCCCCCAACATGGTGGACATCGGCACGTCGGCCTACCGGGTGCAGGGCGGCTGGAGCGTGATCACCGTGACGGTGGTGCAGCCGGGCGGGTTCATGAGCGCAATGCACATGAACATCGAGGCGGACAGCATCAATGCGGTCAACGATGCGTTCCTGATTCGCGGCGCCGACGGCAGGGTGGACGAGGCCGCAACCGTGGCTCTAGTCAATCAGCTGAAGGCCAATCTCGGGCTGAACTACACCGAGGGCACGGTAGCCGACGACATCCACACGCGGTTCATCAAGGAGAAGAAGGGGTTCGGGCCGCTGGGGCAGATCGTGGCGATCGCGGCGGCGGTGGCGATTTCGATTGTGACGGCGGGGGCCGGGGCGGTGGCCGTGACTGCCGCCTTTGGCGCAACCTTCGCTGCCACGGCGGCGGGTGCGGCGATGTCGCTCGCGGTGTCGGGGCTGATTGCCGGCACGCTCTCCAGCATGGCGAGCCAGTTGATCCTGACGGGGTCGCTGAATATGGGCGCGGCGCTCAAGGCGGGCGTGGTGTCGGGGGTGACGGCTGGGCTGACGCAGGGCGCGCTGGGTGCGCTGGACCTTGGTGGCGCAGGTGTGACCAGCATCGGCCAGAACATAGCCAAGGGCAGCTGGGAGGCGGTGCAGGCCAACCTTGGCAGCTATATCCAGGCGAGCGTGGTGCGCTCGGTGATCAGCGCCGGGGTCAACACGGTGGCGTACGGCGGCAGCTTCGGTCAGGCCTTTGCGAACGGGCTGGTGCGGGATGTGGCGGCGGTGGGTGCGAATGCCATTGGCGTGACATTGCCGGGTATTGGCATGGTCGGTGCGACTGCAGACACGATATTGGCGAATGCGGCCGGTCATGCGCTGCTGGGGTGCGCCGCACAGAGCCTGTTGGGTGGGGATTGTGCGGGTGGTGCGATTGGTGGGGCGGCCAGTGCGATTGCGGCGCCACTTATCCGGGATACGGTGTACGCCGACAGTCCGGTGCTGAACTACAGCGACGACAAGGTCCGCCAGGCAATAACAGTGGGGCTGGCGACGCTGATTGGTGGTGCTGCCGGCGCGGCCCTCGGTACGGACGCGACCTCCGCCGCGTTGGCGGCGCAAAACGAATCGCTGAACAATGCGACTTCGCAGGGGCCGACACGCGGGATCGCCGCTCGTGAAAATGCGCGGTTGACGGCGCAGTGCGGGGCGGCGTGTAGGCAGGAGGACTTCCAGCGCATCGATACCCAGGTACGGCAGGTGGAAGCAGCGGCGACGCTGGCGCGGATGAATAATCTGACACCAGAGCAGGCGCTGAAGCTGGGTGACATGTTGATCAGCCTGCTGCCGCTGTACGGCACACCGGCAGCGCTTTACCAGGCGGTCACCGGTCAAGGTCTGAGCGGCCAGCCACTGGGCACAGCGGAGCGCTGGCTGATGGGTATCGCTGGCGTACTACCAGTGGCCGGGGTAGCCTATAGCAAGCTGAGTGAGTTTGTGGCGGCTCGGGGGGCGGTGGCCACAAATAGTGCGGTTGTAACGACCGAAGGGACAGCGAACGCCTCTACATACGCGGGATTGAAGCTTGATCTTAAAACAACCCAGGCAGCCAATGACGTTGTGGATAGTCTTCGTGCGACTGGTCAACTTCCGGGCAATTATGTTACGAAAGCGGAAGCGGCTCAGCACGGGTGGCAACCAGGAAAAGCGCTGAACAACAGTGTAGCTGGTGGACAATTAGGAGGGGACGTGTTCGCAAATTCAACGAACGTGCTGCCATCCGCTTCTGGTCGGATTTGGTACGAGGCAGATATTGGGTTGAGTAATACCATGTCTCGTAGCAATCAGCTTGGCACAAGGCTGTTGTATTCTAGCGATGGATTGTTATATATTACAGCTGACCATTATAAAACAGTGACGAAAATCGGGAATTGGAAATAAGGTGTGTGATGAAAATCCAGATAAATGGCGAAATGGTGAAAAGCGAAATGGATTTCCATCGTGAGCTGGCATCCGCTCTTGGTGTTGAGTCGTTTTACGGTTATAACTTGGACGCTTTATGGGATCTGCTCAGCTCCAGCGTGGAGAGGCCTATTTGTTTAAGGTGGGTTAATGCAAGTACCTCAAATAGATTTATGGGTAGAACGTACCAGGATATTATTGATATTTTGGAAAGAGTGAGAATTCAAGATGAGAGATTCGGTTGGGTCGATAAATTTACCTATACAATCGACTTGTAGCCACAAATAGTGGGGCCAACCCACTCCGGCGGGCATAAGCGGACGCCCAATGGCTTGATTGCACAGTCTGGAGTTACTGCACAAGACACAACCTTGCCCAAGGTGGCAACGACACTGAACGCGAATGGCTTGACGGCGAAAGCCGTAAACGGCGTGACGCTGGAGTAACTGGCTGCGGCAACAGCGAGCGGAGATCCGGCCATCGTGGCTATGCAGTTGACCCGTAGGGGACATGCCGTGGTCGTTGATGGTGTCGCGCGGTACCGGCCGCCACGCCGGTGGACAACCCGACCAGGCCGTGGCAGTTCAACCCGGTCATCGTCGCCACGCCCACGCATTTCCCGAAGTATGGCTTCAAAAGAATTTCATAATGTCTCCATTATTTTCTCTACGTCTTCGTCGCCGCTGGCCGGTGTTCGGCGCCAGCCTTGCGCTGCTCGGCTGCGCCCCAATGATCGCAACGGCACCCTCAAGCGTCGAGCTCGCCCAGGACGGGGCTGCGGCTCACTCCATACAACTCTTGGCGCCTGCGTTCGTCCGGCTTGATACCGGTTATACCCGCCAGCTCGCGGCGCATTCCGTCTGGAAACGGGGGGGCCGTTTGCCGCAAGGGGAAGTCTACCGGCCGGTCGGAACGATTTTCACGATTGAAGGCCGTCAGGTCCACGAAGCCTACCTGGTGCTCAAAGACAACAAGCTGGTGGGCTTCTATTTGCCGGGGGAGCAAAACTATTCCCCGCTTTCAACCGCAGTACCCCTGACCTTGGGAGAAATTGAATGAAACGCGTTGTACGTATGGTAATTGGAGGAATGGCGATATCGTTCCTGATGGCGGGTTGCGCGTCGGGCGTGAAGCATTCCGAGATGGCGGCCTCTATCCCAACGATCAAGCCCGGGGAAGGTCGCATCTATTTCTTGCGCTCGGCATCCATGTTCGGCGCCGCGATTCAACCCGACCTTCGCCTCAATAGCCAGGTCGTCGGGGAATCCAAGCCCGGTGGCTTCTTCTTCGTGGATCGTCCGGCCGGCAAATACGTCGCCTCGGCATCGACGGAAACGGAGAAGACGCTCAGCTTCGTTCTCGATGGTGGGGAAACCAAATACGTGCGCAGTTCGCCGTCGATTGGCCTGATGGTCGGCCGCGTAGTGCTGGAGTTGGAGACGCCGGACAAAGCCAAGGAGGAGCTGTCTTCCCTGAGTTATACCGGGGACGTAGCGAAGACCTCGGCAAAATGAGCTAGCGACCCAGCCGGAGCTACACCGAAGGCACGGCAGCCGACGACATCCACACACGCGTCAATCCGAACTCAGGCTCGACATCGTGTGTCACGGCTCGCCGGGCGCTTAGCGTGCTCCGCCCCCCGCCTCCGTGATCGCGCTGTAGACCAGTGTGCGCAGTTGGCGGCGCACCGGGTAGGCGGAGGAGGGCAGGAGCTGGGTCAGGAACAGTCCGATCAGGTCCTCCTGCGGATCGACCCAGAAGAAGGTGCTGGCAGCGCCGCCCCAGAAGAAGTCGCCGGCGCTGCCGGGGATCAGGGTGGCCGCCGGCGCCACCGTGGTGGCGAAGCCGAGTCCGAAGCCGACGCCATCATAGTTGGCCTCGCTGAACATCGAGCGCGACATGCGTGGCAGGTCCACCCCGCCGGGTAGATGGTTGGATGTCATCAGCGTCAGCGTTTTCGTCCCCAGCAGACGCACTCCGTCCAGTTCGCCGCCTTGCAGCAACATGCGCGCGAAGCGCATGTAGTCGGCGGCGGTCGACACCAGGCCGCCGCCGCCGGAGATGAAGCCGGGCGGCTTCAGGTAGGGGCTGGTGAGGGGATCGTCCTGCAGTACCGGCTCGCGCGTGGATACCACCTTCGAACCAAGCGTGCCGACGGCGTAGCAGGCGCAAAAGCGCGAGGCCTTCTCTTCCGGCACGTGGAAGGCGGTATCAACCATGCCTAGCGGATCGAATATCCGTTCTTTCAGGAAGGTCTCGAAAGGGATTCCGCTGACCTTGCCGACGAGGTAGCCAAGCACGTCGGTGGAGACCGAGTAGTTCCAGGCCTCGCCCGGCGAGAACTCGAGCGGCAGCTTGGCCAGCTTTTCGATCATGTCGTCGAGCGTGCCGTCGGTGGCGAGTTCGCCCAGCTTCAGCTTGCGGTAGGCCGCGTCGACGTTGGTGTTTTGCTGGAAGCCATAGGTCAGGCCGGAGGTGTGGCGCAGCAGGTCGACCACCAGCATCGGGCGCGTAGCCTGGCGCGTCTGGAAGCTCTCCATGAAGCCGCCGTTGTAGACACCGAGGTTTTCCCATGCCGGAATGTACTTGCCGACCGGATCGTCCAGGGCGATCTTGCATTCCTCGACCAGCATCATGACTGCCACCGAGGTGACGGGCTTGCTCATCGAGTAGATGCGGAAGATCGAATCCTCGGCCAACGGAACCTGCCGCTCGCGGTCGGCCAGGCCCAGCGCCGAGTTCAGGACCAGTTCGCCGCGCCGCCACACCTGGATGAGGGCCCCGGGCAGCTTGCCGGTCGCGACATAGGCTTCGTCGACGAAACGTTCGACCCGGTCGAGCCGCTCCCGGGACATCCCCTGCGTTTTCCTGCCTTGCATATCCATGTCTCCTCCTGGTTATTGCCTTCATGTCCTTGAGCTACCCGGCGATGTGACGAAGTCCCAGGCGTTGGCGCCGAACACGACATAGAACAGGAAGGCCCTGTTGTCGCACGCCTGATGGAAATCACGAGTCCGGTCGGATAGCGCGTTGTTGTGGTCCTCGGCTTGTGCGCGGTGTTATGAGGCCGATGATAGCCGATCCCTCTGGAACGACAGGGCAGGCTCTTCCCGCACCCTGGCTCCTGCCTCTCCCTAGGGTAATCCCCAATATGCCGTATCATCTCGCCCTGGCGCCGCTTTGCCAGGGCTGTTTGCCGTCCTCGCCAGCGTGCACGTCCGTCGCACTTTTTCCGGTATTCAGGGACAAAGCCATGTGACGGCCCAGCAGCATGCTGAACGCCAACCGGCCGCGTTCAGGTGCTGAACCATACATATTGAATAAACAGGGGCCAGGGATTGGTGGCCTCGGAGACATCCGGACGCTTTGTCGGGGCCCCGGATTGCCAGGTATTCCAGGAGTTGCTTTTGTCCAAGATCGAAACCCAGCGCAGAACTGAGGTTGACCTGATTCGCGGCATCGCGCTGATCTTCATTGTGGTGGACCACGTGAACGGCAGCGTGCTGGCCGATTACACCATCCGCAATTTCGCGTTCTTCGACGCGGCGGAGATTTTTGTCTTCCTGGCCGGCTATTCGGCAGGGGCGGCCTACATAGCCATGGAGGCGCGGCATGGCGCATCCGCCGCGCAGAACCGCCTGATCCGCCGCAGTTGGGAGATCTACAAGGCGTTCGTGCTGACCGGCGTGCTGATGCTGGTCTTCGGCTTGCTGCTGGCGCTGGCGCGGGTGCCTGCGCCGGCGATCCGTTCCACGGAGGCGCCGGTCTTCATGGCGCATCCGTTCAGCACGCTGATCGAGGTGTTCAGCGTGGCGCGGCAGCCCTTTGTCTCCGACGTGCTGCCGATGTACGCGGTCTTCATCCTGTTCGCGCCGCTGGCAATCCGTATGGCGCGGGCCATGCCCCTGACTTTTGTCGGCGCGAGCGCGTTGCTCTGGCTGATGGCGCCGATGCTCACCCCGCTGCTGCCGAGCAGCGATGGCAATGGCTGGAGCTTCAACCCGTTCGCCTGGCAACTGCTGTTCGGCCTGGGCCTGATGGCGCGCCTGCGGCCCGATATCATCCTGCCGCGCCAGGCGCTGGTGCGCTGGGTTGTGACAGGGCTGGCGGTGGCGGTGACGCTGGCCTGCGTGTTGCTGGCCTACCTGTGGATGCGCCCGCATGTGTACGAGCCGTGGCTGCCCGCGTGGCTGCCGACCATGGTGTTCCCGCTGCCCAAGAAGAGCCTGGCGGCGCTGCGCATCGTGAGCTTTCTCGGGCTGGCCTGGTTGTGCTACCTCGCGGTGCGCGCGGGCTGGGTGGCGCGGCTGGCATCGGTGATGGGGCCGGTCGTGCAGATCGGCCGCCACAGCCTGTTCTGTTTTGTCTTCGGCGCAGTGGTGTCGGTGGTGATCGAGGGCTTTACCCACGGCATTGCCGGCGGGCGGCCTTCGCGGCCCATCGCGCTGGGTGGCGACATCGTGGCGGTGGCGCTGCTGCTGGTGATCGGCGGCTGGTACGGGCGGCGCAAGGAAGAGAGGAAAGAGGCGCGGAGAGAAGAGAGCAAGGAAGGGCGGAAGGAAGGGCGGAAGGCGCTCGCCTAGGGCGCCTTTGGTCCGGCCGGTCGTGCGGCCTGCGCGCCGGGCGGGGCTCTACCCGCCCAGCGCGATGCCGTCCTTGCGTTTGTCCGAGGCGCCGAGCAGCGCGCCCGACGCGTCGCGCATGACGATCTGCGCGCCGCCGAAATCGCTGCGCCCGCCGAGTTCGCCCAGGCCGGCGGGGTCCGCGTAGCCAGCTTCGCGCAGGGCCCGCACGATGTCCGGCGGCATGCCGGCTTCGATGGCAAGGGCGGTATCGGATTCAAGGCGCCAGCGCGGCGCGTCGAGCGCAGCCTGCAGCGGCTGGTGCCAGGCGGCCAGCCTGACCAGCAACTGCAGCTGGCCCTGCGGCTGCATCAGCCCGCCCACCACGCCGAATCCGGCGTGGAAGCGGCCGCCGCGCAGCGCCGCGCCGGGCACCACGGTGTGATAGGGGCGCTTGCCGGGGGCAGGGCTGTTGATATGGCCGGGGCCCGCAAAGCCGAAGCCGCGGTTCTGCAGCACGAAGCCGCAACCGGGCACGGCAATGCCCGAGCCGAAGCGCTTGAAGATGCTGGTCATCAGCGTGACCGCCAGTCCGTCGCGATCCACCACCACGGTGCAGACGGTGTTGCCGGCCGGGTCCGCCACGGTTTCGCTGGCGTACCGCATGGCGCGGCCCATGGCCTGCACGGTACGTACCACGGCTGCGGGATCGTCCTGCGCCAGCATGGCGGGATCGAGTTCCCCCAGTTCGTCCAGCGCATGCAGGATGGCGACGCCGTGTGTGTTGGGCGGACATTCGAGGATCGTCAGGCCGCGAAAGCCGGTGGAGACGGGGGTGCAGAAATCGCCCCGGTGGGCCGCGAAGTCGGCCGCTGCCAGCGCGCCGCCGGCATGGCGGCTGGCCGTTTCGGCGGCCTGGGCGGGTTTGCCGAGGTAATAGGCATCGGCGCCTTCGGCGGCGATAGCGGCCAGTGTGGCGGCCAGCTCCGGATTGCTGAAGGTTTCGCCGGCGGCCGGGGGCCGGCCAGCGCGATACAGCGCGGCGCAGACCGGATCTTGATGCAGCACGCGGTCGAACAAGGCCCATTCCCGCGCCGCCACCGGCGCTACCGCGAAGCCGTCGCGCGCCAGCGCGATGGCGGGGGCGAACAGCCGCTTCCACTCCAGCCGGCCGTAGCGGCGGTGCAGGTCTTCCCAGCCGCGCACCGCGCCGGGCGTGGTCAGCGACAGGGCGTGGCGTTCGGGGATGCGCTGCCTGGGCAGTGCCGCCAGCGCCTCCATCGGGAACGCGGCGGGTGCGCGGCCGGTGCCGTTGTAGCTCACGGCGTGGCCATCGGGCTCGACGATCATGGCCAGCATGTCGCCACCGATGCCGGTGGCCATCGGCTCCACCACGCCCAGGATGGCATCGGCCGCGAGCGCCGCGTCGATGGCGCTGCCGCCTTCGCGCAGTACCTGCAGCGCGGCCTCGGCGGCGAGCGGGTGGCCGGTGGCGACCATGCAGTGCGCGGCGCGCACGCCTTCGCCGCCGGCGATGGCAGGGGTGGCGGCAGGATTGGCGAAAGCTGTCGTTCTCATGCGTGGCGTTCCAGGGGAATCAGATTCGTTTCAATCGGGTTTGACGCAGCGGCATGCGTGAGCGGTTCCTCACCGCCACAGCACCACGGCGCACATCGTCGATACGGCAAGACCCGCCAGCACCGGTATCAGCAACGCCCGCACCGCATCGAGCACCGGCACGCGCGCGAAACCGGTGATGGCCACCAGCGAGGACCAGGCAATCAGCGTGCCGCCACCGGTCCAGACCGCGCCCATCTGGCCCACCGCGCACAGCGTGGCTGCGTCGATGCCGACGGTCGGGCCCAGCGCGCCGGCCAGCGTGCCGGTCAGCGGCAGGCCGGCAAAGCCGGAGCCGTCGATGCCGGTGATCATGCCCACCAGCAGCACGCCGAAAGCCACCATGACGTGGTTGTTGGGAATCCATTGTCCGGCGCCCTGGATCAGTTCGAACAGCAGGCTCGGCGCATGGCCGGGGCCGATGTGCAGGATGGCGCCGGCGGTATCGCCCGCGCCGATAAAGAAGAAGCCGGCGATCGGCAGCACGGAGCCCATCGCCTTGAAGGCAAAGACAAAACCATCGGTGATGTGCTCCGCGCTGACATCCAGCATCTTGCGCGGGCCCTCGGCCGCCAGCGTGCACAGGATCATCAGCAGCGCTGCCATGCCGCCGACCATGGCGGCCGCCTCGCCGCCCTTGAGTTCGGCCACGCCCAGGCCCAGCCTGGGCACGACCATCAATGCGATCACGGCGGCGAACGCTAACGGCGTCAGCACGGCAAACACCTTCGACCACTTGATCTGGCGAAGCTCCACCATCGACAGGCTGCGCGCGATATTGGCATCGGTGCCGAGCGGCTCGTCGTGCGCGGTGCCGCGCGCCAGTGCGCTCTTGTCGAAGCTGCCGGCGGCTTCGGTGCCGGCCAGGCTGGCATCGGGCGCGCGGCCTTGCCAGCGGGCCAGGTGGCCGGCATTGGCGGGACGGATCTGGGCGCGGATGGAAAAATAAGCCATCGTGAGCGCGATGCCGCCGGTGATCAGCGACAGCACCAGCGCGCGGTCCGCCACCATGGCGGCGCTGACCGCGGCCCCGGCTGCCTTGGCGCTGATGCCCGGCGCCACCCCGATCACATAGTCGGACGACAGCGCGGTACCCTGGCCCGCGATGGCGATCGCCATGGCGCCGGCCAGCGGCGGCAGGCCGGCGGCGATCGCGGCGGGCAGCAGGATGGCGGATACCAGGGGGATGGCAGGCGTGGGCCAGAAGAACAGCGAGATGGTGTACGTGATGGCGGCCAGCATGAAGTAGGCAGCGTGGCCGTTCTTCATCACTGCGCGGAAGGGCTCCACCATGCGCACGTCGGAGCGCAGCGCCTTGAGCGAATTGAGCAGCGCCGTCATCAGCGCGATCACCAGGAAGATATTGAACAACTCGCGCGCCGCCACGAAGCTGGCGTTGAAGATGCTGGCCAGCGCACTGACCGGGCTATGGGTCCAGGCCAGCGTGACGAGGAAGGTCGCGACGATCGCGGGCACGACCACGTTGGCGCGAAACACCATCGTCAGCACGATGGCAAGGACGCCGGCGAGGTAGACCCAGTGGGCCGCGCCCAGGGCGATATGTGATTCCATTTTGGGGCTTGTCTCCTGTGCCGGCGTGGCTGGGTGGGGGCCGCCGGTCTGTGCCGAGGGGGCATCGTAGCTGGCCTGGCACCGGCGCGGCAACCCATGGCGTGGCCGCCCTGCGCGCAAGTGCGCGGCAGTTCCCCTTCATGGCCGCCATGCGCGCGTTGCGTCACGTTGCGGCCGGGTGCCGTGCCTGCGCCGGGGCGGGCAGGCCACGGCGACTGGCGCACTTATCCGGCGACTGTCCCGACGGCCTGCGCCGGGCTCACCTGGACTTCCCAGGACACGCTGATATCGCCGTTGACGAAGGTCTGGCAGGCCATGCGGTAGCCTTCGCCAAACTGCGCCTCCGTCAGATGCTTGCGTTCCTTGGGCTTGATGGCGTCGGTGAACGCCAGTCCGCGTTCGATCTTGCACTTGCAGGTGCCGCACAGGCCGCCGCCGCACTTGAAGGGGATGCCGCCTTTCTCGCGCAGGGAAACGCGCAGCAGGTTGCTGTTCTCGGGGGCGCTGACGACCTTGCCGCCGTTGCTGACAAAGGTGATTTCAATCATGGAAACGATCCGATTGCATGAGGGGGCTGCCCGGCGCTATGCCGGCCATACTCGGTTTATTCAGCGCGCGCTATTCACGCCTTACCAGTGAGATGTCCATGCTGCCGAAGGTGGACAGGCGCTTGAGCTCGTCGCGGGCTTCCTGCAGCGTGTCGAACTTGTCGAGGAATTTCGAGGGCACGTAATTGATGGCCGGCGCCTGCCGGCTGGCGGCATCGGCATCCTGGCCGGATTCCTCTATCACCTTCACCTTGACCGGATGCGCCATTTCGGCGATGACGAAGTGCGCGGTCTTGCGGCCGTAGAAGAGATAGTCGTATGCCTCGACGGCCACCAGCCCCTCGACCAGTTCGGTCCTGAATTGCCCCGGTTTGCTGCTGAGTATCACGTACATGACTGCGCTGCCTGGTGGTTGCTGGTGTTACTGCGGGCTGGCCGGGATGCAAGCTTGCGCAACGTTGGCCACACTGCTCGCCGTGGCGTTCTCCACCGGCAACTCGTCCTGGCTGAGCTCGATGTCGTGCTCCAGCCAGATCTGGCAGGTCAGGCGATAGCCCTGTTCCAGCCGCTCGCCCAGTTGCTTCTTTTCCTTCCAGTTCGGAGGCGGCAGGTGCTCGCCGCCGGCGATCACGCGGCAGGCGCACTTGGAGCATTTGCCCATGCCGCACTCGTAGCGCAGGTTCGGATAGGGAAACTGCTTGATCCCCGCGCGCACCACCAGGTTGGTGCTGGGCTTGACCTCGTCCTCGAAGGTCTGGCCGTTCTTGTGAAATACGACTTTCGGCATACAACGTTTCCGCAAGCGGTCTGTGAGGGGGAGCGGCCGGGGCAATGCGCCCGGCCTCGCTTTATTGCGGGCTCAGGCGGCCATGCCCAATTCAGGCAGGGAGATCTCCTGGGCGACGTAGTCGTGATAGAGCGCGGTGGTGTAGAGCAGGCGCATCTGTGCGCCGATCTCGCAGATTTTCAGGCAGCGCTGCTGCAGCTCGGGCGTGTCGGCGTGTTCCAGCACGATCTGGTAGCCGC
>NZ_JBFTOX010000105.1:0-18056 GCF_056398185.1 Cupriavidus sp. 05L310 | reverse complement strand
GGGCAACTGTCCCTCAAGGGGCATGTTGTCTCTTGATTTTGGGGAGGATCCTCAAGATAGGAGAGCAGCATGGAAGCATTGATCCGCAAGGATGAATCTGCGCCCTCCGGCGTACCGCAGCGATGGGGCGACATCAATTGGCGCCGCGTCGAACGGAACGTCCGGGTAATGCAGATTCGAATTGCGAAGGCAACACAGGAAGGGGACTGGCGCAGGGTGAAAGCGCTGCAACGGTCTCTGACCCGCTCGTGGTCCGCCAAGGCATCGGCGGTACGGCGAGTGACGGAGAACCAAGGTGCGCGGACAGTAGGTGTTGACCGCGAACAGTGGAACTCGCCTGAAGTCCGGTGGGAAGCCATCGGGCGGTTGAAGCGACGGGGGTATCGACCCATGCCATTAAGGAGGGTCTTTATTCCTAAAGCCAACGGGAAAGAGCGCCCTCTGGGCATTCCGACCATGTTGGATCGAGCCATGCAGGCGTTATACCTGCTGGCGCTGGAACCGGTGTCCGAAGGGACGAGTGATCTGAACTCCTATGGGTTCCGGATCAATCGCTCTACCGCGGATGCCATGTCTCAGCTATTTGTCTCGCTGTCCCAGAAGGCTTCGGCTCAATGGGTACTAGAGGCGGATATCAAGGGGTGCTTTGACCATATCAGTCACGACTGGCTGGAGCGCAACGTCCCGATGGACAAAGCAATCCTGCGGAAATGGCTGAAAGCTGGCGTGGTATTTCAGGGTCAGTTTCAGGCGACCGAAGCCGGAACACCACAGGGGGGCATCATTTCCCCGACTCTGGCAAACGTGGCATTGAACGGGTTGGAACGGCAACTGGTGGAGTTCCTCAGGACAAAGCTAGGAGTCAACAACACGAAGAAGTTGAAGGTGAATGTTGTGCGCTATGCGGACGACTTCGTGATCACCGGCAATACGCCGGAAGTTTTGGAGCACGAGGTGAAGCCATGGGTAGAGCAGTTCCTGGCAGTACGGGGGCTGACGCTATCGACGGAGAAAACGCGGATCGTCCACATTGCCGAAGGCTTTGACTTCCTTGGGTGGAATTTCCGGAAGTACTCGGGAACGCTGCTCATCAAGCCGAGCAAAAAGAACGTGCAGACGTTCTATCGCAAGGTGAAGGAGGTTATCAGTGCTAACAAGGCGGTGAAGCAGGCCGATCTGATCGAACTGCTGAACCCGATGCTAAGGGGCTGGGCGCAGTACCACAGCCCAGTGGTTGCGAAGGCGACGTTCACACGCGTGGAGCATGCTGTATTTAAGGCTCTATGGCGATGGGCAAAACGGCGACACCGAGGGAAGAACGCCGATTGGGTGCGGAAGAAGTATTTCGCATCGTTCGGGGAACGGAACTGGGTGTTTGGGACCGCAATCGCGGACGACGACGGCAGTAGCCGCTGGATGGAGTTGTACTCGCTCGCGAGCACGGTCATTCAGCGGCACACGAAAATTAAAGGGAGTTACAACCCATTTGATCCCGAGCAGGAGCGCTATGGTGAGAAATTGCGGCAGGAGCGCATGCAAGCAAGCATGACGCACCGAAAGCAATGGATCAAACTGTATGTGTCACAGCGAGGGTTGTGTGCGGTGTGTCAGTGCAAGATCACCAAAGAGACGGGGTGGGAAGATCACCACTTGGAACCGCGCATTCTCGGCGGGTCCGATGCTCTAGGGAATCGCGTGCTGCTGCATCCGAACTGCCATATCCAAGTTCACCACCACGGCCAAACTGTTGTGAAACCGGTGTTTAATTAACATTTTGTAGAGGCTTGAGCCGTATGCGGGGAAACTCGCACGTACGGTTCTTAGGGGGGGATGGTGACCAGGAATGGCCTATCCCTACCCTACCACCGAGGGGCGTCGCCCGCCGGCGTTCGCATCACCGGAGTCCGAACCATCCCATCTTCCGCATGAAGCCCGCATGAAACTTGTCGCCTGGATCATCCGTATCGTCCTGTTCGCGCTGCTGTTCGTGCTGGCGCTGCGCAATACCGCCGATGCTTCCCTGCAACTCTTCTTCGATGCCGTCTGGCGAGCGCCGCTGATCCTGATCCTGCTGGCCGCTTTCGGGCTGGGTATTGTCGCTGCGCTGGCGGCGGTAGCGCCCGCGCTGATGCGCCAGCGCATGGAAGCGAACCGGCTGCGGCGCGCGCTCGGCGAGGCGCGCAGCCAGGCCGCGGAAGGTGCCCGCGAACCACAGGCGGGCTCCGGCATCCCTTACAACGTAGTTGGCCCGAAAGTTTGACCAATGATTTTTGAAACCTGGTGGCTGCTCGCGCTGCCGCTCATTTTCGGCCTCGGCTGGATGGCTGCGCGCTTTGATGCGCGGCAGCTCATGAGCGAACAGGGCGCGCTGCCGCGCTCCTATTTCAAGGGCCTGAACTTCCTGCTCAATGAGCAGCCCGATCAAGCCATCGACGCGTTTATCGAGGTGGCGCGGCTGGACCCCGAGACCACCGAACTGCACTTCGCGCTCGGCGCACTGTTCCGCCGGCGCGGCGAAACCGAACGCGCCATTCGCGTGCACCAGAACCTCGCCAGCCGCGAGGATCTCCCCGACGCCGAGCGCGAGCACGCACTCTTTGAGCTGGGCCAGGACTTCCTGCGCGCCGGCCTGCTTGACCGTGCCGAGGAATCGCTGCGGCGGCTGATGTCGGGCCCCTATGCGGCGCCGGCCAAGCATGTGCTGCTCGAACTCTACGAAGTCGAGAAGGAGTGGAAGAAGGCCATCGAGGCGGCACGCGAACTTCAGCCGCTGGAGCAAAAGGACTACAGTTTGCAGATCGCGCAATTCTGCTGCGAACTGGCGCAGGATGCCCTGCAGCGCAAGCAGTCCGAGGACGCGATCGGCTGGTTGGAGCAGGCAGTCAAGGAAAATCCCGCCAATGTGCGCGCGCCGATGCTGCTGGGCGACGTGGCCATGGCGGCAGGCGACGCACAGGGCGCGCTTGGCCACTGGCTCGGTATCGAGCGGCAGGATGCCGCCTACCTGCCGCTGGTGGCGGACCGCGTCGTCAAGGCTTATCGCCAGCTCGGCGATAACGGGCGGGCGATGGAATGGCTGCGCGGCTTGCTCAAGACCAATCTGGCGGCCGAGTTGCTGGATATTGCGTATCGCGCCGAACTCGAACTGCATGGCGCGCATGCCGCGGCTGTCTTGATGCGCGAGCAACTGCGCCGGCAGCCGTCGCTGCAAGCGTTGACCAAGTATTTCGAGGCGCAGGCCGCCGAGGTCGCCGCCGTGGGCGAGGCCAACGGCGTGGCAGAAGCGGGCACCGCCGTGGCGCAGGCGCTTCAGGCGACCGCCCACGATATCGAACAGGAGCAGGAGGTGTCGGCGATTCGCGACCTGCTGCAGAATCGCACGCGTAACCTGGCGCGCTATACCTGCCGCGAATGCGGCTTCCGCGCGCGATTGTTCTATTGGCAGTGCCCCGGCTGCAACCGCTGGGAAACATACGCGCCGCGCCGTAGCGAGGCACTCGGCTGACGCTGTTGCGTCGCACGCCAATCCCTATCTGGAGTACAAGCTATGAAAGTCACCATTATCGGCAGCGGCTACGTCGGTCTAGTGACCGGGGCCTGTCTGGCCGAACTGGGCAACGATGTGTTTTGCCTGGACGTCGATGAACGCAAGATCGCGCTGCTCAATGCGGGTGGCGTACCGATCTACGAGCCGGGCCTCAAGGAACTGATCCAACGCAATCGCGAGGCCGGGCGGCTGACGTTCTCCACCGATGTGGCGGCCAGCGTGGAGCATGCCGACGTGCAGTTCATCGCGGTCGGCACGCCGCCCGACGAGGACGGCTCCGCCGATCTGCAATATGTGCTGGCGGCTGCCCGCAATATCGGCCGGCATATGACGGGCTTCAAGGTGGTGGTGGACAAATCGACGGTGCCGGTCGGCACCGGCGACCGTGTCACCGAAGCCATTCGTGCCGAACTGGGCGCGCGCGGCCTGGAGGACCTGCAGTTCTCGGTGGTGTCGAATCCCGAGTTCCTGAAGGAAGGCGCCGCGGTGGAGGATTTCATGCGCCCCGACCGCATCGTGCTGGGTTGCGATGCCGACGTGGCGGGCCGCCATGCCAAGGCGATCATGCGCCAGTTGTACGCACCGTTTAACCGCAACCACGAGCGCACCTTCTATATGGATGTGCGCTCGGCCGAGTTCACCAAGTACGCGGCCAACTCGATGCTGGCCACCCGGATCTCGTTCATGAACGAGCTGGCGAACCTGGCGGACGAGGTCGGTGCGGACATCGAACTGGTTCGCATGGGCATCGGTTCCGATCCGCGCATCGGCTATAGTTTCCTGTACGCCGGCGCCGGTTACGGCGGCTCTTGTTTTCCCAAGGACGTGCAGGCACTGATGCGCACCGCCAGCGCGCATGGCAAGCCCATGCGGGTGCTCGAAGCGGTGGAAGCGGTCAACGATGCGCAAAAGCAGGTGCTGGCCGACAAGGTCGTGCGGCGCTTCGGCGAGGATCTCGCAGGCCGCACCTTTGCGATCTGGGGGCTGGCCTTCAAGCCCAATACCGACGATATGCGCGAAGCGCCGTCGCGGGTGCTGGCGCGTGCGCTGATTTCGCGCGGTGCCGCGTTGCGCGTGCACGATCCCATTTCGATGGCCGAGGCCCGGCGCGCGCTGGAAATCGATCTCGCCGATATCGAAGGCGGCTTTGCGCGCGTGCATTTCAGCGATGCGCAGATGGATACGCTCGATGGCGCCGATGCGCTGGTGATCGTCACCGAGTGGAAGGTGTTCCGCAGCCCGGATTTCAACCAGATCAAGCGCCGCCTGAAGGCACCCGTCATCTTCGACGGACGCAATCTGTACGAGCCCGAGGCCATGCAGGAATCGGGCATCGAATATCATGCGATCGGGCGGCCGACCACGACGCGCTGAACCGCAACCCAACGGGAACGACAAGCCAACGCCCCGGGTGACGGACCGGGCAGTGTTGCCAAGGATGTCCATGAGCAAGAACCATATTCCGCAGCAACAGATCAATCAATCGCGCATCCTGGTGGCGGGCGACATGATGCTCGACCGCTATTGGTTCGGCGATGTCGAGCGCATCTCGCCGGAGGCGCCGGTGCCGGTCGTGCAGGTAAAGCGTAGCGACGAGCGCCTTGGCGGCGCCGCCAACGTGGCGCGCAATGCCGCCGCGCTGGGCGCTCAGGTCGGCATGCTGGGCGTGGTCGGCGACGACGAACCCGGCCGTACCCTGGAGGCGCTCCTGAATGCCAGCCACGTGCAGCCCTACCTGCTGCGCGACGCCAGCGTCAACACCACCATCAAGCTGCGCGTGATGGCGCACCAGCAGCAGTTGCTGCGGGTCGATTTCGAGAACGTCCCGGCGCACGAAGTGCTGGCTTCCGTACTGGATAGCTTCCAGGCCTTGGTCAAGGAGTACAAGGTACTGGTGCTCTCCGACTACGGCAAGGGCGGACTGGCCCACGTGGGCCGCATGGTCGAGACGGGCCGCGCAGCGGGTTGCATGGTGCTCGTCGATCCCAAGGGCGACGACTATTCGCGCTATCGCGGCGCCACGCTGATCACCCCCAACCGCGCCGAAATGCGTCATGTGGTGGGTGCCTGGAAAACCGAGTCCGATCTCACTATCCGGGCCCAGAACCTGCGGCGGGAGTTGCATCTCGAGGCGTTGCTGCTGACCCGTTCGGAAGAGGGCATGACGCTCTATACCGAAGCGGAGGTATTGCACGTTTCGGCGCAGGCGCGCGAAGTCTATGACGTGTCCGGTGCCGGCGATACCGTGATCGCCACGCTGGCGACCATGCTGGGGGCGGGCGTGCCACTCAAGGAAGCCGTGCAGCACGCCAATCGCGCCGGCAGCATCGTGGTGGGCAAGCTGGGCACCGCGGTTGTCACCTATCCTGAATTGTTCGGCACGCCGGCGTAATGTCCGCGCTGTCTTCTGGCTCGATTGAGCCCACACGACCATGACCATCATCGTTACCGGCGCTGCCGGCTTTATCGGCAGCAACCTCGTCAAGGGCCTGAACGAGCGCGGCGAAGACAACGTCGTCGCCGTCGACAATCTGACGCGTGCCGACAAGTTCCACAATCTCGTCGACTGCGAGATCCGTGACTACCTGGACAAAGGCGAGTTTCTCGAACGCTTCACATGCGGCGAGTTCGGCAAGGTGCGCGCGGTCTTCCATGAGGGTGCCTGCTCGGACACCATGGAGACGGATGGCCGCTACATGATGGAGAACAACTTCCGCTACACCAAGGGGCTGATGGATGCCTGCCTGGAGCAGGGCACGCAATTCCTCTACGCATCGTCGGCCGCGACCTACGGTGCCTCGCAGGTGTTCAAGGAAGAACGCGAATATGAGAAGCCGCTGAACGTCTACGGCTACTCCAAGTTCCTGTTCGACCAGGTGGTGCGCCGCACGTTGCCGACCGCGCTGTCGCAGATCGTGGGTTTTCGCTACTTCAACGTCTATGGCCCGCGCGAAGCGCACAAGGGGCGCATGGCGTCGGTGGCGTTCCACAATTTCAACCAGTTCCGTGCCGATGGCACCGTGAAGCTGTTCGGCGAGTATGGCGGCTACGTACCGGGTGGCCACACCCGCGATTTCATCTCGGTGGAGGACGTGGTCAAGGTCAACCTGTTCTTCCTGGATCACCCGGACAAGTCGGGCATCTTCAATCTTGGCACCGGGCGTGCGCAACCTTTCAACGATATCGCCGCGACCGTGGTCAACACGCTGCGCGAAGCCGATGGCCGTCCCCACCTGACGCTCGACGAGATGGTGCAGGAGGGCCTGGTGGAATACATCAAGTTCCCCGATGCGTTGCGCGGCAAGTATCAGTGCTACACGCAATCCGATGTCTCGCGCCTGCGTGGCGCCGGGTACAAGGAGCCGTTCTACACAGTGGAAGAAGGCGTGTCGCGCTATTGCCGCTGGCTGCTTCAGAACAAGGCCTGAGATCGCAAAGTGCGCGGTCCGCTTTGCCGCCCTTGACGGAAACACCTCGGTAGCGTTGAGGTGAACTTTTGTTGCAGGGCGCGCCAAGGCGGCCTGCCGCTCCTATCCTCCGTGTTGCCTCGTCCGGACCGGGCGAGGCAACCTTCATAAACGGATAGGAGAATCTCCCATGTTCAAGCAAACTCTGACGGCTTCAAAACAGGTATTGCTGGCGGCTGCCGTATGGTTTTCGCTGTCGGGCGCCGCGCTCGCGGCGGTCGATGTGAACACCGCCGATGAAGCCGCACTGGTTTCGCTCAAGGGCATCGGGCCGGCTACGGCCAGCACCATCATCAATGAGCGCACCAGGGGCGGGCCCTTCAAGGATGCCGCGGATCTCGCGGATCGCGTCAAGGGCCTCGGGCAGAAATCGGTCGTGCGTTTGCAGGAGGCTGGCATGACCATTGGCGCCGGCAGCGCCGCCGCGCCGAAGGCCGCGGTGGCCGCGGCCCAGAAGGATGGCAAGGCGGAGAAACCGCCGGTCAAGGCCGCCCGCTAAGACGCCGGCGGGCTCGCGGCCGCGACGCCCGCATCGTCCGTATTTGCGCATCGAAGCCCCGGCCTGGTCCGGGGCTTTTTGCCGCCCGCGCACCGGTGCGGACGGCAGACGCTGGTATGGCTCGTGCTAGTTCCGCGTGGCTTCGCACGATTGCGGTCGCGCGGTATCATGCGGACGCCGCGGCAGCCTGAGCCGGCTTCGCGGCCAACATAATCCAAATCGAGCCGGACCTGCTCACGCATGCGGGGGCCAGGCCAAAAAAACGGGAGCTGGACAATGGGAAATAACGAGGACGCGGGATTCCTGCCCAAGTGGCGGCTAAAGACCCACGGCGTGATTGCGCCTGATGAGCGTCTGCCTGCCGGCCAGACGCTCCTGGCTGGGATCCAGCATGTGGTGGCGATGTTCGGCTCGACGGCGATCGCGCCGATCCTGATGGGTTTCAATCCCAATATCGCCATCCTGTTTTCGGGCATCGGTACGCTGATCTTCTTCCTGTGTGTGCGCGGCAGGGTGCCCAGCTACCTGGGTTCCAGCTTTGCCTTTATCGCCGTGGTGATCGCCGCGACCGGCTATGCCGGCAGCGGACCGAATCCCAATATCCCGGTGGCGCTGGGCGGCATCATCGCCGCCGGCGTGCTCTACCTGCTGATCGGGCTGGTGGTGCAGGCGGTCGGATATCGCTGGGTCGAGCGGCTGATGCCGCCTGTGGTGACGGGTGCCATTGTGGCGGCGATCGGCCTGAATCTTGCGCCGGTGGCAGTCAAGGCCGTCAGCGGCGCCGCGCTTGACACCTGGGTGGGGCTGGCCACGGTGCTGGCCGTGGGCACGGTGGCGGTGCATGCGCCGGGCATGTTGCGCCGGCTGCCGGTGCTCGTGGGCGGCTTGTTCGGCTACGTGCTGTACTACATCTGCACCAACGGGCTGGGCATGGGCAAGGCCATCGACTTCTCCGGCGTGGCCGCGGCCAGCTGGTTCGGCCTGCCGGTCTTCACGTCGCCAGTGTTCCGGGCCAGCGCCATGCTGCTGATCGCACCGGTGGCCATCGTGCTGGTGGCGGAAAACCTCGGGCACATCAAGGCCATCAGCGTGATGACCGGCCGCAATCTCGACCCGTACATCGGCCGCGCCTTTATCGGCGATGGCATTGCCACCATCATTTCCGCGGGCGGGGGCGGCACGGGCGTGACCACCTATGCCGAGAACATGGGCGTGATGGCCGTGACCAAGATCTACTCCACGCTGATCTTCGTGGTGGCGGCTGTGGTGGCCCTGGTGCTTGGCTTTTCGCCCAAGTTCGGTGCGCTGATCCTGACCATCCCGGGTCCGGTGATCGGTGGCCTGACCATTGTCGTGTTTGGCCTGATCGCCGCCACCGCGGGGCGCATCTGGGTTGAGAACAAGGTCGATTTCTCCAATTCGCGCAACCTGATCACGGTCGGCGCCACGCTGACCGTGGCGGCCGGCGACCTGACCCTGAAGCTGGGTGGCATGACGCTGGGCGGCATCGGTACCGCCACTTTCGGAGCCATTCTGCTCTACCACCTGCTGGGCAACAGCAAGAACGAAGCCGAGGCGAAGGCCTGATTGGCCGCGGCGTGGCGGGCTGCGATGTCCGTCCACGCCGGCAACGCGGGTTTCGGGACTGGATTACAATGTCCGCCGACATTGGAATCCCGCTCACCATGGCCTACAAGACGATTGAAGACACCATCGGCAATACGCCGCTGGTCCAACTGCAGCGCATCCCCGGTGCCGCCGGCGCTCCGCGCGGCAACGTGATCCTCGGCAAGCTCGAGGGCAACAACCCGGCGGGCTCGGTCAAGGACAGGCCGGCGGTGTCGATGATTGCCCGCGCCGAATCGCGCGGGCG
Organism: Cupriavidus sp. 05L310; assembly: GCF_056398185.1. Taxonomy (NCBI): domain Bacteria; kingdom Pseudomonadati; phylum Pseudomonadota; class Betaproteobacteria; order Burkholderiales; family Burkholderiaceae; genus Cupriavidus; species Cupriavidus sp. 05L310. The sequence continues at coordinate 8,670 of NZ_JBFTOX010000105.1, read as the reverse complement.
CATCAAGCCGGGCGATACGCTGATCGAAGCTACCTCGGGCAATACCGGCATTGCGCTGGCCATGGCGGCCGCCATTCGCGGCTACAAGATGGTGCTGATCATGCCGGAAGACCTGAGCATGGAGCGGCGCCAGAGCATGGCAGCCTATGGCGCGGAGATTATCCTGACCCCGGTCAAGGGCGGCATGGAATACGCGCGGGACCTCGCCGATTCCATGGAGCGTGATGGCCGCGGCGTGATCCTCGACCAGTTCGCCAACCCCGACAATCCGCTGGCCCACTATGAGACCACCGGTCCGGAGATCTGGCGCGATACCGAAGGACGCATCACTCACTTTGTTTCCGCCATGGGGACCACCGGCACCATTACCGGCGTGTCGCGCTACCTGAAAGAGCAAAGCGCGGCAGTGCAGATCGTTGGCGCGCAGCCGGCCGAAGGCTCACGCATCCCGGGCATTCGCAAGTGGCCCGAGGCATACATGCCGAAGATCTACGACTCGAAGTACATCGACCGCACTGAGGCGGTGAGTCAGGGCGATGCCGAGCACATGGCCCGCCGCATGGCCCGCGAGGAAGGCATCTTTTGCGGGATTTCCGCTGCAGGTGCGTTGTGCGTGGCGGTGCGCATCGCCGAGGAAGTGGAAAACGCGACCATCGTGTTCGTGGTGTGCGATCGCGGCGACCGCTATCTTTCTACCGGGGTGTTTCCGGCCTGAGGCACGTTGTTTCGCGCACCAACAAAAAGCCCCGCACATCGTTGCGGGGTTTTTTGCTTTTTTTGCGTTTGCTTCTGGCGGGTGGGGCGGCGAGGTCAGCCCATCGCCGCTTTCACGGCCTCGCCCAACTGGTAGACCGCCAGTGCGTAGAAGAAGCTGCGGTTATAGCGCGTCAGCACATAGAAATTGCGCAGGCCGAGCATATAGTCAGTGGTTTCGCCCGGTGTGGGCAGGTCAACCACCAGCACGCCGGTTTCGCCCTCGCGCGCCAGGTTGATCGGCTCGTCCACGCGCAGGCCGGCCTTGAGCAACTGATTGAGCGTGCGGGTGGGCCACGGCTCGCCGTCGGCAGCGGCGGCAGCGATGCCGCGGCTGCCCTCGTCGGCGGCAATGCGCCAGACCACCGGGCGGCCCGGTTCCCAGCCATGCAATTGCAGGAAGCGCGCAACGCTGCCGATCGCGTCGGTGGCGCTGTTGCGCAGGTCGATATGGCCGTTGCCGTCGTAGTCGATGGCGTACTCGCGCAAGCTGGTCGGCATGAACTGCGGAATGCCAATGGCACCGGCGAAGGAGCCCAACACCGAGAACACATCGGTATTGGTGTCCCGGCACCACAGCAGGTAATCGGCCAGCTGGTTGCGGAACAGCGTCGTGCGCGCTTCGCGGTTAGGTACGTCGGGATAGTCGAACGCCAGCGTGGAGAGCGAATCGATCACGCGGAAGGTGCCCATGTCGCGGCCATAGATGGTCTCGACGCCGATGATGCCGACGATCACCGAAGCCGGCACGCCGAACTCTGCCTCGGCGCGGCGCAGCGTGTCTCGGTTCTGCTGCCAGAAGCGCACACCCGCGTTGATGCGGATCGGCTCGATGAAACGGGAACGGTAGGCGCGCCAGCTTTTGCGCCCCGGCGTGGCGGGCGGCATGATCAGGCGCACTACCGTGGACGAATACACGGCTTGGCCGAACCAGGTTTCCAGGGCCGGGCGTGCGAAGCCGTGGCGTGCCACCATCTCGTCGATAAAGGCGCGGCTCTTGGGGTTGTCACGGTAGCGACCCGGCTCGATCTCTTCTTCGCGCATGCTCACGCGGCGCTTGCCGGCGGCTAGCAGGGCGGGGGAGACGCCGCACAAGCTCAATGCGGCAGCGGAAAGTGCGGCGCCCAAAAGCGGGCGGCGCAGGGAGCGCTGGGTGTCGTTCATGGTGTCCTTTGCAAGTGGCCACGAGTATAGCGGATGGTGTCTGTGCGGCACCCCGCTGGGTGGCTGGCGCGGCATGTGCTAACGTAACGAATGGAGACCACGAATAAAGCAATAAGACATGCCCACAGGCTATTACACGCATCCCGAGTTCCTGCTGCATGAGATGGGGCCATTCCATCCGGAATGCCCGGAACGCCTGCAGGCCATCGAAGACCATCTGATCTCGCATGGCATGGACGGCCTGCTCGACCGGCGCGAGGCGCCCGCCGCGAGCGCCGAGCAGATCGGGCGTGTGCATCGCCCGGAGTACATGGCCTCGCTGGCCGCCGCGAGTCCCGCCAGCGGCTATCACCCCATCGATCCCGATACCCTGATGAACTCGCATACGATGGCTGCCGCCACCCATGCGGCGGGCGCGGCGGTGGCCGCCACCGATGCGGTGATGGCCGGCGAGTTCGAGAGCGCTTTCTGCTGCGTGCGCCCGCCTGGCCACCATGCGGAGCCGGACCGGGCCATGGGTTTCTGCTTCTACAACAACGTGGCGATCGCGGCGCGCCACGCGCTTGCCGTGCATGGCCTCGAACGCGTGGCGATCGTCGATTTCGACGTGCACCACGGCAACGGCACCGAGGCCGCCTTCCGCGGCGAGGAGCGGGTGCTGATGTGCAGTTTCTTCCAGCATCCGTTCTATCCCTATAGCGGTACCGAGCACATTGCCACCAATATGTCCAACATCCCGCTGCCGGCCTATACCAGCGGTATGGCAGTGCGGGAGGTGGTGGAGACGATCTGGCTGCCGCGCCTGAACGAGTTCAAGCCGCAGATGCTGTTTATCTCGGCGGGCTTCGACGCCCATCGCGAGGATGACATGGGCCAGATGGGGCTGGTCGAGCAGGACTACGCCTGGATCACGACCCAGCTGGTCGATGTCGCCCGCGCGCATGCGCAAGGCCGCATCGTCAGTTGCCTGGAGGGCGGCTATAACCTGAGCGCGCTCAGCCGCAGCGTGTGTGCGCACCTCAAGGTGCTGCTCGAACGATAGGAGGCCCCTGGATGGCTGAAACCGACAACCGCACTGCAACGCCGCTGGTGAGCGAAAGCCTGGACGCACCGGGCGTGCTGCGCCTGACGATGAACCGCCCCGAGGCGTTCAACGCCTTGTCCGAAGACCTGCTGGATGCGCTGTTTGATGCATTTGCCCGCGCTGGCGCCGACGCCTCGGTCCGGGTGGTGGTGCTGGCCGCCGCCGGCCGGGCATTTTGCGCCGGCCACGACCTGCGGGAGATGCGGGCTGCCCCTTCGCACGACTACTATCGCCGCCTGTTCGATCGCTGCACCCGCATGATGATGGCGATGCAGAAGATGCCGCAGCCGGTGATCGCGCGCGTGCAGGGGATCGCCACGGCTGCCGGCTGCCAGTTGGTGGCCATGTGTGATCTGGCGGTGGCGGCCGATGTCGCGCGCTTCGCGGTGTCCGGCGTCAATCTCGGCTTGTTCTGCGCGACGCCGGGCGTGGCCCTGTCGCGCAACCTGTCGCGCAAGCATGCGATGGAGATGCTGCTGACCGGAGACATGATCGATGCCATGGAGGCCCGGGACCGCGGGCTGGTCAACCGCGTGGTGCCCGCCGACGCCCTCGACGCCGAGGTTGCCCGCCTGGCCGCCAGCATCTGCGCCAAGCCGGCCGCCGCGGTGGCCGCCGGCAAGGGCTTGTTCTACCGCCAACTGGAGATGGGAATCGAGGCGGCCTACCAACTGGCGGGGCAGACCATGGCGTGCAACATGATGGATCCGGCGGCGCTGGAGGGCGTCCAGGCCTTTATCGACAAGCGTCCGCCGTCCTGGCGTGGCGCATAAACGGCTTTTTTGTGGTCTTTATGCCTTGAGCATATAAAGACATCGGTAAAAAGTCGTTTCTGGTATGAAGCGGATCGCTTAAAATGCGAGCTTCGCCCAAAAAATAAAATGCGGCAACAGCGCTAGAGAGACGTTCTCGCCTGTTGCCGTTTTCTTTTCACATGATCGAACTGCAAGGTCTTTCGCAACGCTTTCCCGGAGGGTCGGGGGAAGTGCATGCGCTGCGGGACGTCAACCTGTCCATTGCGGCGGGTGAGGTCTTCGGCATCATCGGTCGTAGCGGCGCTGGCAAGAGCACGCTGGTGCGCGCCATCAACCTGCTCAATCGCCCCAGTGGCGGCCGCGTGATCGTGGCCGGACAGGAGCTGACCGCGCTCGACAGCGGCGCGCTGCGCAAGGCGCGCCGCGACATCGGCATGATCTTCCAGCATTTCAACCTGCTGTCGTCGCGTACCGTCTTTGACAACGTGGCGCTGCCGCTGGAGCTGGCAGGCAAGTCGCGGAGCGAGATCTCCGACACGGTGCTGCCGCTGCTGGAACTGGTTGGCCTGACGGCGCTCAAGGACCGCTACCCCGCCCAGATCAGCGGTGGGCAGAAGCAGCGCGTGGGGATTGCCCGCGCGCTGGCGAGCAAGCCCAAGGTGCTGCTGTCGGACGAGGCCACCTCCGCCCTCGACCCGGAAACCACCCGCGCCATTCTGGAGCTGCTCAAGCAGATCAATCGCGAGCTCGGCCTGACCATTGTCATGATCACGCACCAGATGGAAGTGATCAAACAGGTCTGCGACCGCGTGGCCGTGCTCGAGGCCGGGGAGGTGGTGGAAACCGGCCGCGTGATCGACGTGTTCCTGCGTCCGCAACATGAGGTCACGCGCGCCATGATCGGCGACGTGATCGCTCAGGAATTGCCGCCCAGCGTGCTCAAGCGCGTGGAAAGCCGGCTCGGCAACGGGCGCGACCACGTCTACCGCCTGGCGTTCACGGGCGAAGGCGTGGACCAGCCAGTGCTGGCCCAGGCGATCCGCCGCTACGGGCTGGACTTCAATATCCTGCACGGGCATATCGACGAGATCCAGGGCCAGGCCTTCGGTTCGCTGGCCATCATGGCCACCGGCGAGCTGGCCGATGTGAAGGCGGCGATGGAATACCTGCAACAGGAAGGCGTAGTGGTGGAGGAGTTCGAGCATGTGGTCTGAAATGTTTGACCTGTTCCTGACCTCCTTCAACGAGACGTTGCTGATGGTGGCGATCTCGGGCGTGGTCGGCGCGTTGTTCGGCGTGCCGCTGGGCGTGCTGCTGCACCTGACCAACCGCGGCGGCGTGTTGTCGCATCCGCTGTTCAACCGCACCATCGGCGTGGTGGTCAATGCCGTGCGTTCGATTCCCTTCATCATCCTGCTGGTGGTGGTGATCCCGTTCACGCGCTTCATCGTCGGTTCGTCGATCGGCACCACTGCGGCCGTGGTGCCGCTGACGATCGCCGCGATACCGTTTATCGCGCGCCTGGTGGAAAGCGCGCTGCGCGAGGTGGACAAGGGCCTGGTCGAGGCCGCCCAGTCGATGGGCGCGACCACCGGCCAGATCGTGATGAAGGTGCTGCTGCCCGAAGCCATGCCCGGCATCGTGGCTGGCCTGACGATCACCTTCGTCAGCCTGGTGGGCTATTCGGCCATGGCCGGGGCCATCGGCGGCGGGGGCCTGGGCGACCTCGGCATCCGCTACGGCTACCAGCGCTACATCACCGAGGTGATGGTGGCGGTGGTGGTGATCCTGATTGTTTTCGTGCAAGCGGTGCAAAGCTTCGGCGACTGGCTGGTGCGCCGCATCAGCCACAAGTAATCCGGCGTTCCACCCGGCTACATACCAAGACTTAGAGAAATCGAGAAAAAGGAAGTCAACATGCAACGTCGTAACTTGCTGCAATGGATTGTCGGCGCCGCCCTGGGCGCCAGCCTGGCCACTGGCGCCGTGGCGCAGGAAAAGCCGATCAAGATCGGCGTCACCGGCGGCCCGCACGCCCAGATCATGGAGCAGGTGAAGAAGGTCGCGGCCAAGGACGGCCTGAATATCCAGGTGGTGGAGTTCAGTGACTACATCCAGCCCAATGCGGCGCTGGCTTCGGGCGACCTGGATGCCAACAGCTACCAGCACCTGCCTTACCTGGAAGCGCAGATCAAGGACCGTGGCTACAAGTTCACCCACATCGCCTTCACCGTGACTTTCCCGATGGGCGTGTACTCCAAGAAGATCAAGTCACTCGACCAGATCAAGGAAGGCGCGCGCGTGGGCGTACCGAACGATCCCACCAATGGTGGCCGCGGCCTGCTGCTGCTGCAAAGCAAGGGTCTGATCAAGCTGCGCGCCGATGCCGGCCTGAAGGCCACGCCGCTGGACATCGTCGCCAACCCGAAGAAGATCAAGATCGTCGAGCTGGATGCCGCCCAGCTGCCGCGCTCGCTGGATGACCTCGACGCCGCCGCCATCAACGGCAATTACGCCGAGTCGGCCGGCCTGTCGCCCACCAAGGATGCCATTGCCATGGAAGGCCCCAAGGGCCCCTATGCCAACCTGATCGCCATCCGCGAAGCCGACAGGAACAAGCCCTGGGTGGCCAAGCTGGTCAAGGCCTACCACTCGCCGGAGATCAAGCAGTACGTCCATAGCACCTTCAAGGATTCGGTGATTACCGCGTGGTAAGTTGAAAAAAGCCTCGAAAATCGTGTAACGCAGGGCATCCTGCGGCACAATGCGGGCAAGTTTTCACATTGCCGGGCTATGCCCGGCAATTCTTTACCGATAAAATAGTACGACCGTTCGAAAAACAAGAGTGCCACCCAGCCGGTGGTTATAATGGCGAGCGAACCAAATTTCTGACTATCGACTATCAGTGGAGTGAGCGCATGAAAGTACTCGTCGCAGTCAAGCGCGTGGTGGATTACAACGTCAAGGTCCGGGTGAAGTCGGACGGTACGGGCGTGGATCTGGCCAACGTCAAGATGAGCATGAACCCGTTTGACGAAATCGCCGTGGAAGAAGCGGTGCGTCTGCGGGAAGCCGGGGTGGTCACCGAGGTGATCGCCGTGTCCTGCGGCGTGGCCCAGTGCCAGGAAACCCTGCGTACCGCGATGGCCATCGGCGCCGACCGCGGCATCCTGGTCGAATCGAACGAAGACCTGCAGCCGCTGGCCGTGGCCAAGCTGCTCAAGGCCCTGGTAGACAAGGAGCAGCCGCAACTGGTGATCCTGGGCAAGCAGGCCATCGACGACGACTCCAACCAGACCGGCCAGATGCTGGCTGCGCTGGCAGGCCTGCCGCAAGCTACCTTCGCCTCGAAGGTGGTGGTGGCTGATGGCAAGGCGTCGGTGACGCGTGAAGTGGACGGCGGTCTGGAGACCCTGTCGATCAAGCTGCCGGCGGTGGTGACCACCGACCTGCGCCTGAACGAGCCACGCTACGTGACGCTGCCCAACATCATGAAGGCGAAGAAGAAACAGCTCGACATCGTCAAGCCGGAAGATCTCGGCGTGGACGTGGCGCCGCGTCTGAAGACCCTCAAGGTCGTCGAGCCGCCCAAGCGCAGCGCGGGTGTGATGGTGCCGGACGTTGCGACGCTGGTGCAAAAGCTGAAGAACGAAGCCAAGGTCATCTGAGCGCGCCAGGAGATAAAACATGACTGCACTCGTCATTGCTGAACACGACAACCAATCCATCAAGGCCGCCACGCTGAACACCGTGACCGCAGCCGCCCAGTGCGGCGGCGACGTCCACGTGCTGGTGGCTGGCGCCAACGCCGCTGCCGCCGCCGCCGCCGCTGCGAAGATCGCCGGCGTGTCCAAGGTGCTGCTGGCCGACGCCCCGTATTTCGGTGACGGCCTGGCCGAAAACGTGGCCGAGCAAGCGCTGGCCATCGCCAACGACTACAGCCACATCCTGGCGCCCGCCACCCCGTACGGCAAGAACATCCTGCCGCGCGTGGCCGCAAGGCTGGACGTGGCCCAGCTGTCGGACATCACCAAGGTCGACAGCCCGGATACCTTCGAGCGTCCGATCTACGCCGGCAACGCGATCTCGACCGTCCAATCGGCGGACAAGGTCAAGGTCATCACCGTGCGCGGCACCGGCTTTGACGCCGCCGCCGCCGAAGGTGGTTCGGCCGCCGTGGAGAACCTGCCGGCTGTGGCCGATGTTGGCATCTCGCAATTCGTTTCGCGCGAAGTCACCAAGAGCGACCGCCCCGAACTGACCGCCGCCAAGATCATCGTGTCCGGTGGCCGTGGCGTGGGTTCCGGCGAGAATTACACCAAGGTGCTGACGCCGCTGGCCGACAAGCTGAACGCCGCGATGGGCGCTTCCCGCGCTGCCGTGGACGCCGGCTTCGTGCCCAACGATTATCAGGTCGGCCAGACCGGCAAGATCGTCGCGCCGCAGTTGTATATCGCCATCGGTATCTCCGGCGCGATCCAGCATCTGGCCGGCATGAAGGACTCCAAGGTGATCGTGGCGATCAACAAGGACGCCGAAGCACCGATCTTCTCGGTGGCCGACTACGGCCTGGTGGGCGATCTGAACACCGTGGTGCCCGAACTGGTGGCAGCGCTGGGCTGATCCCCGCAGCCCGGCGCGGCGTTCGACACGCCGGGTTCGATCAGGAAGTACTAGCCGTTCCGGGCCTGCCCGAGAACGGCTTTTTTATACATATCCGGAGACATCGATGACCTACCGTGCCCCGCTCAAGGACATGCTGTTCGTGATGAACGAACTGGCCGGCCTTGACGCTGTCAGCCAGCTGCCCGGCTTCGAGGACGCCACGCCCGAGACGGCGCAGGCGGTGCTCGATGAGGCCGCCAAGTTCAACGAACAGGTGCTGGCGCCGCTCAACCGCATCGGCGACACCGA
>NZ_JBFTOX010000104.1:0-19035 GCF_056398185.1 Cupriavidus sp. 05L310 | reverse complement strand
TTCGTCGTACTTCTTGGCGGCGCCGCCAAACTTGGCTGCCAGCACCGTAGCAATCGCGGCCGTCAGCGTGGTCTTGCCATGGTCAACGTGACCAATCGTGCCAACGTTCACGTGCGGCTTAGTCCGCTCGAACTTTTCCTTTGCCATTTTTCAGCTCCTAATCGAAACCAGTATGTCGTGTTCATAGTGCCGCCGCGCACAACGCGCGGCGGCGGATTTTTTTCTTACTTGCCGCGAGCCGTGATCACGGCGTCGGCTACGTTCTTCGGAGCTTCAGCGTAGTGCTTGAACTCCATCGTGTACGTAGCGCGGCCTTGCGTGGCCGAACGCAGCGAGGTCGAGTAGCCGAACATCTCTGCCAGCGGAACTTCCGCGCGCAGGATCTTGCCGCCGCCGACCATGTCGTCCATGCCCTGGATAATGCCGCGACGCGACGACAGGTCGCCCATCACGTTACCCATGAAGTCTTCCGGCGTTTCCACTTCCACGGCCATCATCGGCTCGAGCAGCACCGGGCTGGCGCGGCGCATACCTTCCTTGAAGCCCATGGAGCCGGCCATCTTGAACGCGTTTTCGTTCGAGTCCACATCGTGGTACGAACCGAAGAACAGCGTGACCTTGACGTCGACCACCGGGAAACCTGCCAGCACGCCGGCGTTCAGGGTTTCGGTAATGCCCTTGTCCACCGCGGGGATGTACTCGCGCGGCACCACGCCGCCCTTGATGGCGTCGACGAACTCGTAGCCCTTGCCCGGTTCCTGCGGCTCGAGCTTGAGCACCACGTGACCGTACTGGCCACGGCCGCCCGACTGCTTGACGAACTTGCCTTCGACTTCTTCGCAGACCTTGCGGATGGTTTCGCGGTAGGCAACCTGAGGCTTGCCCACGGTGGCTTCCACGCCGAATTCGCGCTTCATGCGGTCGACCAGAATTTCCAGGTGGAGCTCGCCCATGCCCGAAATGATGGTCTGGCCGGATTCTTCGTCGGTCTTGACGCGGAACGACGGATCTTCCTGTGCCAGGCGGTTCAGGGCGATGCCCATCTTCTCCTGGTCAGCCTTGGTCTTCGGCTCGACGGCCTGCGAAATCACCGGCTCCGGGAACACCATGCGTTCCAGGATGATGATGTGGTCCGGATCGCACAGCGTGTCGCCCGTGGTGGCTTCTTTCAGGCCAACCGCAGCGGCGATGTCGCCTGCCAGCACTTCCTTGATTTCTTCGCGCTGGTTGGCGTGCATCTGCAGAATCCGGCCCAGGCGTTCCTTCTTGCTCTTGACCGGGTTGTAGATGGTGTCGCCCGAATTGACCTTGCCCGAGTACACGCGGAAGAAGATCAGCTGGCCGACGAACGGGTCGGTCATGATCTTGAACGCCAGCGCGGAGAACTTTTCGTCGTCCGCAGCACGGCGCGACACTTCCTTGTCGTCATCGTCCACGCCGGTGACCGGCGGGATGTCGACCGGCGACGGCAGGAAGTCGATCACGGCGTCCAGCATACGCTGCACACCCTTGTTCTTGAACGCGGTGCCGCACAGCATCGGCTGGATTTCGCAGGCGATGGTACGGTCGCGCAGGCCCTTGATGATCTCGGCTTCGGACAGTTCGCCCTCTTCCAGATACTTGTTCATCAGTTCTTCGTTCGACTCGGCAGCTGCCTCGACCATCTTCTCGCGCCATTCGTTGCACGAGTCGGCCAGTTCAGCCGGGATGTCCACGTAGTCGAACTTGGTACCTTGGCTGGCCTCGTCCCAGATGATCGCTTTCATCTTGATGAGGTCGACCACACCCTTGAAGGTGTCTTCGGCGCCGATAGGCACGACGACGGGAACCGGGCTGGCCTTCAGGCGGGTCTTCAGCTGGTCGTAGACCTTGAAAAAGTTCGCGCCGGTACGGTCCATCTTGTTGACAAAGGCCAGGCGCGGAACGCCATACTTGTTAGCCTGACGCCACACGGTTTCCGACTGGGGCTGCACGCCACCCACTGCGCAGTAGACCATGCAAGCGCCGTCCAGCACGCGCATGGAACGCTCCACCTCGATGGTGAAGTCCACGTGGCCCGGGGTGTCGATGATGTTGATGCGGTGTTCCGGGTAATTGCCGGCCATGCCCTTCCAGAAGGCGGTGGTGGCAGCGGAGGTGATCGTGATGCCACGCTCCTGTTCCTGCTCCATCCAGTCCATCGTGGCGGCGCCATCATGCACTTCACCGATCTTGTGGTTCACACCGGTGTAGAACAGGATCCGCTCGGTCGTGGTGGTTTTACCCGCGTCAATGTGAGCCGAGATACCGATATTACGGTAGCGCTCAATGGGAGTCTTACGAGCCACTTTAATCCTCTATTCGTCCGTGAGACGCCGGCATCTCATTGCCAACGCCCGTAACACAAACGGGCGAGCGTGTCATTACACAGCCCGCCCGGCAACCAACCGCGTAACTCGCGCGCTTTAGAAGCGGAAGTGCGAGAACGCCTTGTTGGCTTCGGCCATGCGGTGCACTTCGTCGCGCTTCTTCATCGCGCCGCCGCGGCCTTCCGCTGCTTCCAGCAGCTCACCTGCCAGGCGCAGCGCCATCGACTTCTCGCTGCGTTTTTTCGCGGCCTCGCGCAACCAACGCATCGCCAATGCCAAACGACGCGACGGACGGACTTCGACCGGAACCTGATAGTTGGCGCCGCCCACGCGACGGCTCTTCACTTCGACCACCGGCTTCACGTTGTTGATGGCAACGGAAAACACTTCTACGGGGGCCTTGCCTGCCTTCTTTTCGATCTGGTCGAACGCGCCATAAACGATACGTTCGGCAACCGACTTCTTGCCGTCCAGCATCAGGACGTTCATGAACTTGGCAACTTCAACGTTACCGAATTTCGGATCGGGCAGGATATCCCGCTTGGGGACTTCACGACGACGTGGCATCTTCTTTCCTTTAGATTCAGTTGAGAGCGCGGCTATTTCCCGCTCTCCGGCCACCAACTAGCTTGCCTCTCATTCAGGCAAATTCGCCGGGTGACCACTTACTCGACGGCACGGCGCATAAACGCTCCGTTTTACCGCCGCCTGGTGACAGCACCATGACGCAACCGCCACAGGCCATCGTTTGTTGCTTCGGGCTTTATGCCCGGCTTGCCTGGCGTTAGCCTTAAGCAGCCTTCGGACGCTTCGCGCCGTACTTCGAACGTGCCTGGCGACGATCCTTCACGCCTTGCAAGTCCAGCGAGCCACGGACGATGTGGTAACGCACACCCGGCAAATCCTTCACACGGCCGCCGCGGATCAGCACGACCGAGTGTTCTTGCAGGTTGTGGCCTTCACCGCCGATGTACGAGATGACCTCGAAACCGTTGGTCAGGCGCACCTTGGCGACCTTACGCAGTGCCGAGTTCGGCTTCTTCGGCGTCGTGGTGTACACACGGGTGCACACGCCGCGACGCTGGGGGCAGTTCTCAAGCGCCGGGCTCTTGCTCTTGACGACTTCAGAGACGCGCGGCTTGCGAACCAGTTGGTTGATAGTTGGCATTGTTCAATCCAGCTTGGTTTTACGGAAAAACACCCCTGGGGCCACAAGCAATGGGCCGAAGAGGCAACGACGGGTTTTGGGCGGGAAAGGTGAGCGAGCGCTCTTGAGACGGACCTGTGGAGGAACAGACTGGCCAAAGAACGCGAGCTCGCCTGGGATCCCGCTGCGACCACACCACCAGAGCATCACACGACCCCCTTGGTGGGCTTGCCGATTGCGAACCGAAGGCCACAAATCTGACAGGCGAGCGAAATCCAAAGCCAAAAACTCGAATCTGCCATGCTAACAGCGGAGACGTAAACGGTCAAGCAGCTTCTGCCGCTTGCCGCTTGCCGCTTGCCGCTTGCCGCTTGCCGCTTGCCGCTTGCCGCTTGCCGCTTGCCGCTTGCCGCTTGCCGCTTGATGCGCATCCGGGCATCAGAAGTCGGATACGGCACCCAGCGTTTCGAGGATGGCGTCGCCATAGCGCTCAAGCTTGGCGGCACCAATGCCAGGCACTTCGGCCATTGCTGTCAGCGACTCCGGTGCGCTGCGCGCCAGTTCGGCCAGTGTAGCGTCGTGGAAGATCACATAGGCCGGCACGCCGTGCTCGCGCGCCGTCTCGGTCCGCCACTTGCGCAGCGCCTCCCAGTTGGCCAGCGCCTCGGTGTCCATGCCGGCGGTATGGTCGGTACGGGTGCCGGTGCCGCGTGTGGACCGCTCGCCGCTCTTGGCTGGCTTGCTGGCCTGCCGGCGCAGCGTAATCTGCGTCTCGCCCTTGAGCACCGCGCGTGCGGACTCGCCCAACAGCAGCGCGCCGTGGCCGCCGTGGTCGATCATCAGCAGTCCGTGCGCAATCAGTTGACGGAAGATGGCATGCCATTCGGATACCGTCCGGTCCGCGCCGATGCCAAAGGTGGACACCTTGTCGTGCCCCCACTGCCGGATTTTTTCCGATGCGTTGCCACGCAGCACGTCGATCATGTGGGTGGCGCCGAAATGGATGCGGCTGGCCTGCGCGGTGCGGTAGACGCACGACAGCGCCATCTGCGCCTCGCGCGTCCCGTCCCACGTCGCGGGCGGCTCCAGGCAAGTGTCGCAATTGCCGCAAGGCGCGCTGGCCTCGTCGAAATACCCCAGGATGCGGACGCGCCGGCATCCGGCCGTCTCGCACAGCCCGAGCAGGGCGTCGAGCTTTGCGGACGAGACGCGCTTGTGCGCTTCATCCGCCTCGGACTCGTCGATCATGCGTTTTTGCTGGACCACGTCGCCGAGGCCATAGGCCATCCATGCGTTGGCCGGCAACCCGTCACGACCGGCGCGGCCGGTCTCCTGGTAGTAGCCTTCCATGCTCTTGGGCAGGTCCAGGTGAGCCACGAATCGCACGTCAGGCTTGTCGATCCCCATGCCGAAAGCGATGGTTGCCACCATGATCACGCCCTCTTCTTCGCGAAAACGGGCCTGGTGGTGCTGGCGCACGCCCGCATCCATGCCGGCATGGTATGGCAGCGCGTTGAGTCCCTGGCCGCTGAGATAGCTGGCCGTGTCCTCCACCTTCTTGCGCGACAGGCAATAGACGATGCCGCTGTCGTGGGTGCCGTCGGCGGCCAGGTGCTCGGCCTTGATAAAGGCCAGCAGCTGCTGGCGCGCATTGTCCTTCTCGACGATGCGATAGCGGATATTGGGCCGGTCGAAGCTGGAAATGAAGACGCGCGCATCGTGCAGCGCCAACCGCTCGACGATTTCCTCGCGCGTGACCGAATCCGCGGTAGCCGTCAGCGCAATGCGCGGCACCTGCGGGAAGCGCTCGTGCAGCACCGAGAGCTGGATGTACTCGGGGCGGAAATCATGCCCCCACTGCGACACGCAGTGCGCCTCATCAATGGCGAACACGCCGATACGGGTACGCTCGAGCAGGTCCTGGAAGCGCGGTGTCATCAGCCGCTCGGGCGCCACGTAGAGGATCTCGAGCCTGCCAGCGAGCAGGTCGCGCTCCACCGCCGAAGCCTCGGCGCCGCTGAGCGTCGAGTTCAGCACGGCCGCGCGCACGCCGGCCTCCGACAAGGCAGCGACCTGGTCCTGCATCAGCGCGATCAGCGGCGACACCACGATGCCGACCCCCTGGCCTGCCCGCTGCCGCATCAGCGCCGGAATCTGGTAACACAGCGACTTGCCGCCACCGGTGGGCATCAACACCAGGCAATCGCCACCGTCCGCCACGTGGTCGATGATCTCCGCCTGCCGGCCGCGGAAGGCGTGGTAGCCGAAAACATCCTTGAGAATCGCCAGGGCGCGCGACATATCTACAGCTTAAAAAAGAGGGTGGGACCGCGAAAGGCGTAACCATACCACCAAGGGGGCGGCCAACTGCTTCGTACCGTGACGAATGTTCCCTGAAACCTTTCGGCCGGCGCGGCGCCAGTGTGTTTGCCGGCAAAAATGCACACGATGAATAACAATGTCGAAACAAGGCACGGCAAAACAAAATCCAAAATATAGAAGCAGGCAAAAAAATGCCCGGCCACCAGGGCCGGGCATCTTCATGCAGCTTGCTGCAGGTTCAGGCTGGCAGTCTTAAACCGCGTCGCCCTCGCCTTCGGTCGTCGCCGGCACCACCGGCGGCTCGATGAAGAGCGACTGCTCTTCGTCGGAGATCGCCTGGGCGCGTTCGCGCTCGGCCGCCTCGCGCGCCTTGCGGGCGCGGTGGTAGGCCAGACCAGTACCAGCGGGGATCAGTCGGCCAACGATCACGTTTTCCTTCAGACCACGCAGGTCGTCGGTCTTGCCCATGATCGCGGCTTCGGTCAGCACGCGGGTGGTTTCCTGGAACGATGCCGCCGAGATGAAGCTGTCGGTGGACAGCGACGCCTTGGTGATACCGAGCAGCAGGTTTTCGTACGTGGCCGGACGCTTGCCTTCGGCGATCACGCGATCGTTCTCGTCGAGCAGTTCCGAACGCTCCACCTGTTCACCCGGGATGAACTTGGTGTCGCCCACATCCGAGATCTGCACGCGGCGCAGCATCTGGCGCACGATCACTTCGATGTGCTTGTCGTTGATCTTCACGCCCTGCAGACGGTACACGTCCTGCACTTCGTCGACGATGTAGTGCGCCAGTTCCTCGATGCCCTTCAGGCGCAGGATGTCGTGCGGGTCCGCCGGACCTTCCACGATCATTTCGCCCTTGTTCACCACCTGGCCATCGTGCACCAGGACTTGCTTTTCCTTGGTGATCAGGAACTCGTGGGCGTTGCCGTCCAGGTCCGTAATCACCAGGCGTTGCTTGCCCTTGGTGTCCTTGCCGAACGACGTGGTGCCGGTGACTTCCGCCAGCACGGCGGCGTCCTTCGGCGAACGCGCTTCGAACAGCTCGGCCACGCGCGGCAGACCCCCGGTAATGTCGCGGGTCTTTTGCGATTCGGTCGGGATACGTGCGAGCACTTCACCCACATGCACTTGCTGGCCGTCCTTCACGGTGATCAGCGCGCCGACCTGGAAGCCGATGGTCACGGAATGGTCCGTGCCCGGAATCTTCACTTCCTGGCCGTTGGCGTCGAGCAGCTTCACCTGCGGGCGCAGGCCCTTGGTGGCAGCCGTACGGCGCTTGGCATCGATCACCACGAGGGTCGACAGGCCGGTGACTTCGTCCATCTGCTTGGCGACGGTCACGCCTTCTTCGACGTTCTCGAACTTGGTCGTGCCGGTGTACTCCGACACGATCGGGCGCGTCAGCGCGTCCCACGTGGCCAGCTGCGTACCAGCCTTGATGGCCTGGCCGTCCTGCACCAGCAGCGTGGCGCCGTACGGGATCTTGTGACGCTCGCGCTCGCGGCCATGGTCGTCGGTGATCAGGGCTTCGCCGGAACGCGAGATGACGATCAGTTCGCCCTTCGCATTGGTGACGTAGCGCATGGTCGCCGTGAAACGCACGGTACCGGTTGCCTTCGCTTCCACGCTGGATGCCACTGCCGAACGCGATGCCGCGCCGCCGATGTGGAACGTACGCATGGTCAGCTGCGTGCCCGGCTCGCCGATCGACTGAGCGGCGATCACGCCAACCGCTTCGCCGGAGTTCACCAGCACGCCGCGGCCCAGGTCGCGGCCATAGCACATGCCGCACAGGCCGTAGCGCGTGTCGCACGACAGCGGGGTACGCACCTTCACTTCGTCCACGCCGATGGCGTCGATCATGTCGACCAGATCTTCGTCCAGCAGGGTGCCGGCCTCGATCGCGGTTTCCTGGGTTTCCGGGTTCACCACGTCGGTCACCGTCACACGGCCGAGAATACGGTCGCGCAGGGCTTCGATCACTTCACCACCCTCGACCAGGGCCTTCATGGCCACGCCGTTGGTCGTGCCGCAATCGTCTTCCACCACCACCAGATCCTGCGTCACATCGACCAGACGACGGGTCAGGTAACCCGAGTTCGCGGTCTTCAGTGCCGTATCCGCCAGGCCCTTACGCGCGCCGTGGGTGGAGATGAAGTACTGCAGAACGTTCAGGCCTTCACGGAAGTTCGCCGTAATCGGCGTTTCAATGATCGAGCCATCCGGCTTGGCCATCAGGCCCCGCATGCCGGCCAGCTGACGGATCTGCGCAGCGGAACCGCGCGCGCCCGAGTCGGCCATCATGTAAATCGAGTTGAACGAGTCTTGCTTGACGGTGTTGCCGTCACGGTCGACCACGTCCTCGTGCTGGAGCTGCTCCATCATCGCCTTGCCCACCTGGTCGCCGGCAGCGCCCCAGATGTCCACGACGTTGTTGTAGCGTTCCTGGTCGGTCACCAGGCCCGACATGTACTGCTTGTCGTATTCCTTGACCTTGGCAGCCGCGTCGGAAATGATCTTTTCCTTTTGCGGTGGCACCAGCATGTCGTCGATGGCGATCGAGATACCGGCGCGCGTTGCCAGGCGGAAACCCGACTGCAGCAGCTTGTCGGCGAAGATCACGGTTTCACGCAGACCGCACTTGCGGAACGCGGTGTTGATCAGGCGCGAGATTTCCTTCTTCTTCAGCGGCTTGTTCAGCACCGAGAAAGGCAGGCCCTTCGGCAGGATCTCGGACATGATCGCGCGGCCGACCGTGGTGGCCTGCAGCGTGATCTTGGGCGCGAAGCGGGCGTCGCCCACGGCGTCCTTGTCGACCAGTTCATACTCGGTGATACGCACGTTCACGCGGGAAGCCAGTTCGACTTCCTTGTTCTCGTAGGCGCGGATCACTTCGCTGATGTCGGCAAACGTCAGGCCTTCGCCCTTGCCGTTGATCTTGTCGCGGGTCGTGTAGTACAGACCCAGCACCACGTCTTGCGACGGCACGATCGACGGATCGCCGTTGGCCGGGAACAGCACGTTGTTGGAGGCCAGCATCAGGGTGCGGGCTTCCATCTGCGCTTCCAGCGACAGCGGGACGTGCACAGCCATCTGGTCACCGTCGAAGTCGGCGTTGAACGCCGCGCAGACGAGCGGGTGCAGCTGGATGGCCTTGCCTTCGATCAGCACCGGCTCGAACGCCTGGATACCCAGGCGGTGCAGCGTCGGTGCACGGTTCAGCATGACCGGATGCTCGCGGATCACCTCTTCGAGGATGTCCCACACCACCGCGGTCTGGCTTTCCACTTCCTTCTTCGCCGCCTTGATGGTGGTGGCGATGCCCATCGTTTCCAGCTTGTGGAAGATGAACGGCTTGAACAGCTCGAGCGCCATCAGCTTGGGCAGGCCGCACTGGTGCAGCTTGAGGGTCGGACCCACCACGATGACCGAACGGCCGGAGTAGTCGACGCGCTTGCCCAGCAAGTTCTGGCGGAAACGGCCGCCCTTGCCCTTGATCATTTCGGCCAGCGACTTCAGCGGACGCTTGTTGGCGCCCGTCATCGCCTTGCCGCGGCGACCGTTGTCCAGCAGCGAGTCAACCGCTTCCTGCAGCATGCGCTTTTCGTTGCGCACGATGATTTCAGGCGCCTTCAGTTCCAGCAGGCGCTTCAGGCGGTTGTTACGATTGATGACGCGGCGATACAGGTCGTTCAGGTCCGAGGTGGCGAAACGGCCGCCATCGAGCGGTACCAGCGGACGCAGTTCGGGCGGCAGCACCGGCAGCACTTCCAGGATCATCCATTCCGGCTTGATGCCCGAACGCTGGAACGCTTCAAGCACCTTCAGGCGCTTGGCGAATTTCTTGATCTTGGCTTCGGAACCAGTGGTCTGCAGCTCGGCGCGGATCGTTTCGATCTGCTTTTCAATGTCGATGCCGCGCAGCAGTTCACGGATGCCTTCGGCACCCATCATGGCCACGAATTCGCCTTCGCCGTACTCCTCGCACTTGGCGATGTAGTCGTCCTCGGACATGATCTGGCTCTTCTTGAGCGGGGTCATGCCGGGTTCGAGCACCACGAATGCTTCGAAATACAGGACGCGTTCGATATCGCGCAGCGTCATGTCGAGCACCATGCCCAGACGCGACGGCAGCGACTTCAGGAACCAGATGTGCGCGGTCGGCGCGGCCAGTTCAATGTGGCCCATGCGCTCACGGCGCACCTTGGCCAGCGTCACTTCAACGCCGCACTTCTCGCAGATCACGCCACGGTGCTTCAGGCGCTTGTACTTGCCGCACAGGCACTCGTAGTCCTTGATCGGGCCAAAGATCTTGGCGCAGAACAGGCCATCGCGCTCGGGCTTGAAGGTCCGGTAGTTGATGGTTTCCGGCTTCTTCACTTCACCGTACGACCACGAACGAATCTTCTCCGGCGATGCCAGGCCGATCTTGATCGCGTCGAACTGCTCTTCCTGCTGAACCTGCTTAAAGAGATCGAGCAATGCTTTCATTGCAACTCCTTGTTTCGCCGCCAGCCCGACATCATGTCGGGCCCGCGGCATTCATCCTGTGGGAAAACCGTAGCGGGCATTCGGCGGGAGGTGGGCCATTGGCTATTGCCGGCCCCCCGCGCAATCTCAATCAGTAGCGATCGAGGTCGATGTCGATACCCAGCGAACGGATTTCCTTCACCAGCACGTTGAACGATTCCGGCATGCCGGCGTCGATCGAGTGCTCGCCCTTGACGATGTTCTCGTAGACCTTGGTCCGGCCGTTCACGTCATCGGACTTGACCGTCAGCATTTCCTGCAACACGTAGGAGGCGCCGTAAGCTTCCAGCGCCCACACTTCCATTTCACCGAAACGCTGGCCACCGAACTGCGCCTTACCACCCAGCGGCTGCTGGGTGACCAGCGAGTACGGACCGGTCGAACGGGCGTGCATCTTGTCGTCGACCAAGTGGTGCAGCTTCAGCATGTGCATCACGCCCAGCGTCACCGGACGCTCGAACGCTTCACCGGTACGGCCGTCGTGCAGCGTGACCTGTTGCTTGGAAGCGGTCAGGCCCATTTCCTTGGCAATCGCGTCCGGGTAGGCCAGGTCCAGCATGCGACGGATTTCGTCTTCATGCGCACCGTCAAACACCGGCGTAGCGAACGGCACACCCTTCTTCAGGTTGGTGGCCAGTTCCAGCACTTCGGCGTCGGACAGGCTGTCGAGGTCTTCCGGCTTGCCGCTCTCGTTGTAGATCTGAGCCAGCAACGGACGCAGTTCCTGCGCCTTCGCCTGTGCCTTGAGCATGGAACCGATGCGCTGGCCCAGACCGCGCGCAGCCCAGCCCAGGTGGGTTTCCAGAATCTGGCCCACATTCATCCGCGACGGCACGCCGAGCGGGTTCAGCACGATGTCGGCAGGCGTGCCGTCGGCCATGTAGGGCATGTCTTCGATCGGAACGATCTTCGACACAACGCCCTTGTTACCGTGACGGCCTGCCATCTTGTCGCCAGGCTGCAGGCGGCGCTTGACGGCCAGGTACACCTTGACCATCTTGATCACGCCCGGCGGCAGTTCGTCGCCTTGCGTGAGCTTCTTGCGCTTTTCTTCGAAGGCCAGGTCGAACTCGTGACGCTTCTGCTCGATGGCTTCCTTGACGGCTTCCAGCTGGGCAGCAACTTCCTCGTCGGCCGGACGGATGTCGAACCAGTGGTACTTGTCCAGGTCGGCCAGGTACTCGCGGGTCAGTTTGGCGCCCTTGGACAGCTTCTTCGGACCGCCGTTGACGGTCTTGTCGAGCAGCAGGCGCTCCAGACGCTGGAAGGCATCGCCTTCGACGATACGCAGCTGGTCGTTCAGGTCCAGGCGGTAGCGCTTCAGTTCGTCGTCGATGATCGACTGGGCACGCTTGTCGCGGGTCACGCCTTCGCGCGTAAAGACCTGGACGTCGATCACGATACCGCTCATGCCCGAGGGCACGCGCAGCGACGTATCCTTCACGTCCGAAGCCTTCTCGCCGAAGATCGCGCGCAGCAGCTTTTCTTCCGGGGTCAGCTGGGTCTCGCCCTTGGGCGTGACCTTGCCGACCAACACGTCGCCCGCTTCCACTTCGGCACCGATGTAGGTGATGCCGGACTCGTCCAGACGCGCCAGTTGCGCTTCGGCGAGGTTGGAGATGTCGCGGGTGATTTCTTCCGGTCCCAGCTTGGTGTCACGGGCGACGACCGACAGTTCCTCGATGTGGATCGAGGTGTAGCGGTCTTCGGCAACCACGCGTTCGGAGATCAGGATCGAATCTTCGAAGTTGTAGCCGTTCCACGGCATGAACGCCACCAGCATGTTCTGGCCGAGCGCGAGCTCGCCCAGGTCGGTCGAGGCGCCGTCGGCGATCACGTCGCCACGGGCGACGAAGTCGCCAACCTTGACCATCGGACGCTGGTTAATGTTGGTGTTCTGGTTCGAGCGCGTGTACTTGATCAGGTTGTAGATGTCCACGCCGACTTCGCCAGCAACGGCTTCATCGTCGTTCACACGGATCACGATACGCATCGCATCGACGTAGTCCACCACGCCGCCACGGGTTGCCTGCACGGCGGTACCCGAGTCGACCGCAACGGTACGCTCGATGCCGGTACCCACCAGCGGCTTGTCCGGACGCAGGCAAGGCACGGCCTGACGCTGCATGTTGGCGCCCATCAGTGCACGGTTCGCATCGTCGTGCTCGAGGAACGGCACCAGCGATGCCGCCGCGGACACGATCTGCGACGGCGCCACGTCGATGTACTGAACGCGGTCCGGCGTGACCATACGGGTTTCACGCTCGCTACCCTCACGCGACGACACCAGTTCGTCGATCAGGGTACCGTCGGTATCGACCGTCGCGTTGGCCTGCGCCACCACATACTTGCCTTCTTCGATGGCGGACAGGTAGTCGACCTGATCGGTCAGCTTGCTGTCGACCACCTTGCGGTACGGCGTTTCCAGGAAGCCGTATTCGTTCAGGCGTGCGTACAGTGCCAGCGAGTTGATCAGGCCAATGTTCGGACCTTCCGGCGTTTCGATCGGGCACACGCGGCCGTAGTGGGTCGGGTGCACGTCGCGGACTTCAAAGCCTGCGCGTTCGCGGGTTAGACCGCCCGGGCCCAGTGCGGAGACACGGCGCTTGTGCGTGATCTCGGACAACGGGTTGGTCTGGTCCATAAACTGCGACAGCTGCGACGAACCGAAGAACTCGCGGATCGCCGACGAAATCGGCTTCGAGTTGATCAGATCGTGCGGCATCAGGTTTTCGGTCTCGGCCTGGCCCAGACGTTCCTTGACGGCGCGCTCCACGCGCGATAGGCCGGCGCGGAACTGGTTTTCGGCTAGTTCGCCGACGCAACGCACGCGACGATTGCCCAGGTGATCGATGTCATCGACCTCGCCCTTGCCGTTGCGCAGGTTGACCAGGATCTTGATGGTCTCGAGGATGTCCTCGTCCTGCAGCACCATGCTGCCTTCGCCGCTCGGGCGGCCCAGGCGGCTGTTGACCTTCATGCGGCCAACGCGCGACAGGTCGTACGACTCTTCGCTGTAGAACAGGCGCTGGAACAGGGCTTCCACCGCGTCTTCGGTCGGCGGCTCGCCGGGACGCATCATGCGGTAGATGGCGATACGCGCAGCGGTCTGGTCGGCGGTGTCGTCCACGCGCAGCGTCTGCGACATGTACGGACCCTGGTCCAGATCGTTGGTGTACAGGGTCTGGATCTGCTTGACGCCGGCTTCGCGCAGGTTTTCCAGCACGGTTTCGGTCAGCTCGTCGTTGGCGTTGGCAATCACCTCGCCGGTATCCGGGTCGATGATGTTCTTCGCCAGTACGCGGCCGAGCAGGTAGTCTTCCGGCACGCTGATCAGCTTGGTACCGGCGGAATCCAGGTCACGGATGTGCTTGGCGTTGATCCGCTTGTCCTTCTCGACCACGACACGGCCGTCCTTGTCGGCAATGTCGAAACGCGCGACTTCGCCACGCAGGCGCTCGGGCACGAACTCCATCTGCGCGCCTTCCGACTGCAGCGTGAAGTTGTCGAACACGAAGAAGTGCGCGAGGATCTGCTCGGGCGTCAGGCCGATCGACTTCAGCAGGATCGTCACCGGCATCTTGCGGCGGCGATCGACGCGGAAGTACAGGATGTCCTTCGGGTCGAACTCGAAATCGAGCCACGAACCGCGGTAAGGAATGATACGTGCCGAGAACAGCAGCTTGCCCGAGCTGTGGGTCTTGCCCTTGTCGTGCTCGAAGAATACGCCAGGCGAGCGGTGGAGCTGCGAGACGATCACACGCTCGGTGCCGTTGATCACGAACGAACCGGTCGACGTCATGAGCGGAATTTCGCCCATGTAGACTTCCTGTTCCTTCACTTCCTTGACCTTGCCCGGATTTTCCCGATCGTTGATGATCAGGCGCACCTTGGCACGCAGCGCCGAGTGGAAGGTCAGGCCGCGCTGTTGACATTCCTTGACGTCGAACGGCGGGTTGGACAGATGGTAGGAGACGAACTCCATACGGGCGAGCCCGTTGTGAGACACAATCGGGAAGATTGCGCTGAAAGCCGCTTGCAGGCCCTCTGTTTTGCGACGTGAGGGTGGCGTACCCTCTTGCAGAAACTGAGCGTAGGATTCAATCTGGGTGGCAAGCAGGAAAGGAACCTGATGAACCGTCGCGCGCTTCGCAAAACTTTTGCGAATGCGCTTCTTTTCGGTGAAGCTGTACGCCATGGGATCTCCGAATCATCGCAGGGCTGGCTGGACCGGCGCAGCACCTGAGGTGTTCAGCGACTGGGAGGGGATTTGGCGGTTGGCCGCTACCAACCTCTGGCTGACGGTGTCCGCACGCTGCGAGCCGGCAGAAACGACGCAATGCGTCATACCGGCCCGGGGGACACCCGACCAAACTTGTCTTCTGCAGTCGGTTCAGAAGACAAACATCAGCAACCACCTAGTGTGCCACTGATGTTTGGCCTCTGCTGAAGCTTAGGCATGCGCCCAGCCATCAAGCATCGTTTGCGCCATTTATATACGTTTCCGAGTGCACAGTAAAACACACTTCGTAGAAGCGCAAAAAGGCTGGCGCCGGGAATCTCCCTTTGCCAGCCCCATTCGCGTGCCAATGGGGCACGCGAGCACAGCTTACTTGACTTCGACCTTTGCGCCGGCGTCTTCCAGCTTCTTCTTGGCGTCGGCTGCAGCAGCCTTGTCCACGCCTTCCTTGACAGCCTTCGGTGCGCCGTCGACCAGATCCTTGGCTTCCTTCAGGCCCAGGCCGGTGATTTCGCGAACAGCCTTAATCACGCCAACCTTGTTTGCGCCGATTTCCGACAGGATGACGTTGAATTCGGTTTGCTCTTCAGCAGCGGCAGCACCGCCAGCGCCCGGGGCAGCAGCCACGGCCATCGAAGCGGCGGAAACGCCAAACTTCTCTTCAAACGCCTTGACCAGGTCGTTCAGTTCCATCACGGACATCGCGCCTACGGCTTCGAGGATGTCGTCTTTGCTGATTGCCATTTGAAATACTCCTGCTAAATGTGATTCGGTATCGGTAATGCGATCTTGATGAGCCAGGCTGCGGGGGCTTGCGCCTTAAGCAGCAGCGCCTTCGCTCTCGGCGGCGGCAGTTGCGCCTTCGCCTTCGGCAGGGGCGCCTTCGCTCTTCTTGGCGGACAGGGCGGCCAGCAGACGGGCGAAGCCCGACACCGGTGCCTGCATCACGCCAAGCAGCTGAGCAATCAGTTCGTCACGGCTCGGGATCGAGGCCAGTGCCTTGACGGCAGCAGCATCGAGCACGTTGCCGTCGTACGACGCTGCGCGCAGAACCAACTTGTCGTTGGTCTTGGCAAAGTCGTTCAGAACCTTGGCCGACGACACTGCATCTTCGGAAATACCGTAGATCAGCGGACCGGTCATTTGCTCTGCGAGGCCGGCAAACGGCGTGCCTTCCACGGCGCGGCGGGCCAGCGTGTTCTTCAGAACACGCAGGTACACGCCTTGCTCGCGGGCCTTGGCGCGCAGCTTGGTCAGATCGCCAACCGCAATGCCGCGATATTCGGCAACGACGATGGTCTGGGCTTTAGCGACTTGCGCCGAAACCTCAGCAACGACGGCCTTCTTATCTTCAATATTGAGTGGCACGGTTAAGCTCCAAAACGATGCTTGTCCCCCGGATCGTCCGGGGCACGCACATCAGTCCAAACGAACGGCGTCCGATTTTGGCCCGAATCACCCGGGTCATTGCCCGGATTCTTCAATCCCTCGGGTTCGCCATCTGCGCTGGTGGGGCGGGTAGGCGTCGCGGCGAGCCACGTACGTTCCGTCCGATTAAGGCGAGGCAGCCAGACTGCAGCCGCGCCCGCCACCAGCGGTCTTTGATAACCAGCGGTGCCTGCCTCGCGCTTGCGCGCCGGCGGGTACCGCTGCCCAAAGCCTTGCTCCTTGTCTCACCGCGTTGCCCTCGGGCCACGCTGGAGTCTGGAGACGATCCCGGCCTGGGCCGGGATCTGCAATTCTTTACACCGGGCGACGTTATCGGGTCCGCCCGGTGGGTGCCGCCAGCCTTAGGCCGACAGCGAAGCCTGTTCCACGCGCACGCCAACGCCCATGGTGGACGACACGGCGATCTTGCGCAGGTACACGCCCTTGCTGGTAGCCGGCTTGGACTTCACCAGTGCTTCGATCAGCGCGTTCAGGTTGCGCTTCAGATCCGCATCCTGGAACGAACGGCGACCGATGGTGGCGTGGATGATACCGGCCTTGTCGACGCGGTACTGAACCTGACCGGCCTTGGCGTTCTTCACAGCCTGGGCCACGTCGGGAGTAACCGTACCAACCTTCGGGTTCGGCATCAGGCCGCGCGGGCCCAGGATCTGACCCAGCGTACCAACGATACGCATCGTGTCCGGCGAGGCGATCACCACGTCGAAGTTCAGGTTGCCGGCCTTGACTTGCTCAGCCAGGTCTTCCATGCCGACGATTTCGGCGCCAGCTGCCTTGGCAGCTTCAGCCTTTTCGCCTTGGGCGAACACAGCCACGCGGACCGACTTGCCGGTACCGGCAGGCAGCACCACGGAACCACGAACCACCTGGTCCGACTTCTTCGCGTCAATGCCGAGTTGCACGGAAACGTCGATGGATTCGTCGAACTTGGCCGATGCGCAATCCTTCACCAGGCCCAGGGCCTCGTCGATCGGGTAGAACTTGGTGCGCTCGATCTTCGCCTTGTTGGCGGCGACGCGCTTGGAAACCTTAGCCATTTACAGACCCTCCACGGTGATGCCCATCGAACGAGCCGAACCGGCGATGGTACGCACGGCGGCGTCCAGATCGGCGGCGGTCAGGTCAGCGTTCTTTGCCTTGGCGATTTCTTCAGCCTGGGCGCGGGTGATCTTGCCAACCTTGTCGGTGTGCGGCTTGGCCGAACCCTTGGTCAGGCCAGCAGCCTTCTTGATCAGCACAGTCGCCGGGGGCGACTTCATCACGAAGGTGAAGCTCTTGTCGGCGAAGGCGGTAATCACCACCGGCACCGGCAGGCCGGGTTCCATACCTTGGGTCTGCGCGTTGAACGCCTTGCAGAACTCCATGATGTTCAGACCGCGTTGACCCAGTGCGGGGCCCACGGGCGGGGAGGGATTTGCCTTACCAGCCGGAATTTGCAGCTTGATAAAGCCAATGATCTTCTTGGCCATATTTACTCCAATCCGGACCGCTTCCTGGAGGAATGCGATCCTGTTGAGTCGTAGCGCGCTAACGCTGCAAGGGCGGTTCATCCACCCCAACCAGCCTCACGCTCCTC
The DNA here is from genome assembly GCF_056398185.1 of Cupriavidus sp. 05L310. Classification (NCBI taxonomy): domain Bacteria; kingdom Pseudomonadati; phylum Pseudomonadota; class Betaproteobacteria; order Burkholderiales; family Burkholderiaceae; genus Cupriavidus; species Cupriavidus sp. 05L310. Next base: position 1,417 of record NZ_JBFTOX010000104.1, on the reverse strand, counting down.
TTTTGGCCGGCCCCTTGCGGGACTGGCCGTGCATTTTTTGCCCGCCTTGCGGCCAGCATAAAATGCGAAAACTTAAACCTTCTCGACCTGGCCGAACTCGAGTTCGACCGGAGTAGCACGTCCGAAGATGGTGACCGAGACGCGCAGACGCGACTTCTCGTAGTTCACTTCCTCGACATTGCCGTTGAAGTCGGTGAAAGGACCGTCCTTGACGCGAACCATCTCGCCCACTTCGAACAGCGTCTTGGGACGCGGCTTCTCGACCCCTTCCTGCATCTGGGTCATGATCTTGTCGACTTCCTTCTGGGAAATCGGACTCGGGCGATTACGCGCACCACCCACAAAACCGGTGACCTTGCTGGTGTTCTTCACCAGGTGCCAGGTTTCGTCGGTCATTTCCATCTCGACCAGCACGTAACCCGGGAAGAAACGGCGCTCGGTGACAGACTTCTGGCCACCCTTGATTTCAACCACTTCTTCGGACGGGACCAGGATGCGGCCGAACTTGTCCTGCATTTCGGCGCGTTCGATGCGCTCCTGCAGCGCGCGCTGCACGCTCTTTTCCATGCCGGAATAAGCGTGCACCACATACCAGCGCTTCTTCGACGAAGGCGATTCAGCTGCGGGGACTTCCTGTTGTGCGTTATCCGTCATGTTCTATCCTTCATTTCCAGCCCAGCACGAGCGAAAAGATGACCCACTCGATGAGCTTGTCCGCTGACCACAGGAACACGGCCATGATCACGACGAAGACGAACACCAGGCCCGTCATTTGCCCGGCTTCCTTGCGGGTGGGCCAAACGACTTTGCGGACTTCGCGATACGATTCCTTGGAGAAACCGATGAAGTCCTTGCCAGGTGCCGAGACCAGCGCGACCACCACGCCCAGTGCAATGCCGCCGAACAGGGCGGCGCCGCGCACATAGGATGGCTGCTGTGCCAGGGCATAGAAACCGATGACGCCGGCAACCACCAGTAGCACCGCGACGCCAAGCAACCACTTACCACTGGCGGCGTTGACGGTTTCGACGTTGGGATTGGCCATGTTTCGCAAACGAGACTAAGCCGCGTCACGATACTCTCTATCGCGACGCGGCTGATTGAATTGGCAGGGGCAGAGGGAATCGAACCCCCAACCTTCGGTTTTGGAGACCGACGCTCTGCCAGTTGAGCTATACCCCTAAAACAACTGTGGGGTCGGCAATGAAGCCAACCCCTCTGGCAACGAATACGGCCGGTTGGTGCCGTATTCGCTGATCGACTTTATCAGTCGAGGATCTTTGCCACGACGCCGGCGCCGACGGTACGACCGCCTTCACGGATGGCGAAACGCAGGCCTTCTTCCATGGCGATCGGGGCAATCAGCTTGACCGTGATCGACACGTTGTCACCCGGCATGACCATTTCCTTGTCCTTC
>NZ_JBFTOX010000103.1:0-19713 GCF_056398185.1 Cupriavidus sp. 05L310 | reverse complement strand
GTGTACCAGGCCGTATGGGGCGTCCTCGTCGGCAGGTGAAAAGAGCGGAAAAGAGGGGGCCATGTTTGAGCATCGCCTTAAGGCGATGTGAGTTTGGCCCCCGGCCGCTCTTTTCGCCTGCCGACGAGGAGGGGGTCGCCCCATCCGGCACGCCTTTTTTGCCTACTTTTTTGGCAAGACAAAAAAGTAGGTCGCCGCCCCGCAGGGGTGGTGAAACTGCCTTTGACTTTAAGCCTTTGACGTTAAGCTTTTGACTTACCCAAAACCAGCCACCACCATGTCCACCCCAGCCTTCGAATCCAAGCTAGTCACCACCAACACCCCCAACGACCTGACCGAAAAGCTAGCCGCCCTCCCACGCCCGCTCGTCTTCACCAACGGCGTCTTCGACATCCTCCACCGCGGCCACGCCACCTACCTCGCGCAAGCCAAAGCCTTCGGCGCGAGCCTGGTTGTGGGCGTCAACAGCGACGCCTCCGTCCGCATGCTCGGCAAAGGCGACGACCGCCCCCTCAATCACGAGTCGGACCGCATGGCGCTGGTCGCCGCGCTGGCATCCGTGGACCTGGTGGTGATGTTCCGCGAGAAAACGCCGGTCGAGCTGATCCGGCTGGTGCGCCCGGACATCTACGTCAAGGGCGGCGACTACGATATCGATACGCTGGAAGAAACGCGGCTGGTGCGCAGCTGGGGCGGGCAAGCCCATGCCATCGCCTTCCTGCACGACCGTTCCACTACCAAGCTGCTGTCCAAGGTTCGCCAGGTGCAGTAATCCGCCAGCGGCGCATCAGGCGCAGCTGAGCATGTCCTGCACGCCGTAGCGCCGGCGCATCTCGTCAAGCCGCGTACGCAGCGCCGCGTCGGCATTGCGCACGCGCAGCCACTGGCGCGTGAGCGGATGCGGCGTGTCGCTCAGCACCGCGGTACGCACGCCGTGCTCGCGCAGGTTGTCCAGGAAATGCTCGGCATGCTCGCGCTCCTGGAACAGGCCCAGCGACACCGTATAGGTTTCGGGCGTCCCCGCGCTGACCACCGACACATCGGTGATGTTGCGCCGGCGCAACTCACCGAGCTTGCGCTGCAGGTTCTCGCGCGTGGACTGCGGCGGCAGGTGAACCCACCAGCGCGCTTGCTCCTGCCGCTCGAACTGCTCCACCCGCCAGGCGCCGGCCGGTGCGCCTGCCAGTTCATCGGCCACGCGCCGCACCAGGTCGCCGTTGAAGCCACCGATCTCCACGCAGGCCATGGTGGACGCGGCGGCATGCGCGGCAGGCTGAAGCGCCGGCGCGGATGCCGGGCTTGCCCGGTCCTCCCGCGCCATCTGGCGGAATCGTTCCGCGCGGGTCTGCTGGGCGGCGCGTCCGGGTTCGCGCGCGCTTTCCATCCAGCCAGCCAGGGGCTGTGGGCCGAAAGCGCCCAGCACGGCCGCCAGCAGCAGCGCATTGACCAGGACCAGCAGGATTAACAGGCTTCGTTGGAGCATGGGGGCGATGCAGGGGAAACGAGAGGCTTGGAGAACAATGGCCGGCGCAGATCAGTCCAGGGCATCGGCCCGGCTCCGCGAGGCCATCACATGCAGGCCGAGCAGCACGAGATTATCGTGCATCTCGAACGGCATCGAGAGGGCGTTCGCCAGCATATGGCGGGCGCCGCCGGACAGCAGGCAGCGTACCGGACCGCGCTCGCCGAGGGCACGCCAGGTGCGCTCCACCGCACCGGCCTGCGCCGCCAGGCAGCCGGCGGCAATGGCGTCCCGGGTGTTGTCGGCCCAGGGTGCGGCCAGCCCGGTGTCGCCGACGCCCAGGGCTGGCAATTGCGCGGTGTTCTGCGCCAGCGCGCCCAGCATCAGGTCCAGGCCGGGCAGGATCAGCCCGCCCTCGAAACGGTCCTGCGCGCTCACCACGTCGAGCGTGGTGGCGGTGCCGGCGGTGACGATCAGCAGCGCACCCTCCGGCCGGTAGCACCGCGCGCCGATGCTGCCGATCCAGCGGTCGACGCCGAGCTGGGCGGGATCGCGGTAGCCGTTGACCAGGCCGCCGAAGCGCGGGCCCGAGCGTACCCAGTTCACACCGGCGCCGGGGCCGAACACGGTGTCCAGCGTGGCTTGCAGGCTGGCGGCGATGGCCGGGCCGGCTACGTTGCTGACCCACACCTGCGGCCGGGCGCCGGCGGGACCGGCCGTCCGCAGCGACGCCCATTGCGCCACCAGCGTGGACAGTGCGTCGTGTGCCACGGCGCCGCCGTGCTGCCACGGCGTGGGCAGCGGCGCCTCGTGCAACACAGCGCCGGACCAGGCGTCTTCGCACCAGGCCCATTTCAGGCGGGTGTTGCCGATATCGATCAGCAGTTGCGGCACGCGCGGCATGCCGGCGGTGGAAAAGCTCATGCGCCCGCTCCCGGGCCTTCGTCCGCCGGGCGTAGCGAGACTTCGCCGCTGGCGATGCGCTCCAGGCCCATCGGCGTTTCAAGCAACAAGTGGCCGTCGCCGTCCACGCCGCGCGCCAGGCCTTCGGCCTGCACGCGGCCGTCGTGCAGCAGGCGCACCGGCTGGTCGCGATACGCGTCGCGGGCCGACCAGCGGGCCGCCATCGGCGCGAATCCCCGCGCCAGGAAATCGTCGCGCATCGTCGCCAGCCGGTTCAGCACGGCGGCCAGCAAGGCGGTGGGATCGCAATCCGGCAGGTATTCGGTCACGCCGGCCAGGCTGCGCCCGAGCGCGGCCTCCATCTGCGCATCGCGTACCAGGTTCAGGCCGATGCCGATCACCGCCCAGACGCGCTGCGGCCCTGCCGGCACCGACTCAATCAGGATGCCGGCCAGCTTGCGGCCGTCGATCTGCAGGTCGTTGGGCCATTTCAGGCCCACGGCGGCGCCGAGCCGCGCATCGCAGTCGGCCAGCGCCTCGGCCAGCGCCAGCCCCACCGCCAGGCTCAGCCCGCTGAGTTGCGACGGCGCCAGCGGCAATGGCATCGCCACCGAGAAGGTCAGCCCGGCCTGGCCCTGCCAGGGACGGCCCTGGCGGCCGCGGCCCGCGGTCTGGCGGTAGGCCAGGCGCAGCGCGCCGGCCTCGGTCCACGGCGCGCTGCGGCAGGCCTGCGTCAGGTCGGCATTGGTCGAGCCGGTCTCGTCGACGACGTCGAGGGTCCAGCCGCTGGCGGCACCCGTGAGCGCGGCGCGCAGGCGGTCGGAGTCGATGCGCCAGGCCGGGGCTGGCGGGGCGGACGGCGGCAAGGATGGGTCTGCGGACATGCGAATCGGCGTTGGACGGCACAAAGGGCACGAAGGGCGCAAAGGGCACAACGTGCGCAAGAAGTACGAGAGGTACGGCTTGCGTCGGTGGAACAGGCCGCGCAGCCGGGACCGCGCGGGGAATCCAGCCCGCATTGTAGCCGCGCGAATCCGCCGCCGAGGCGGTCCGGGCGCCCGCTGACCCTGCGGGTGGCATAGAATCGGGACTTGCCCATCACTTCCACCCATCCTTTGGAAAGCCTTACCACGCCAGCCATCGAAGTGACGCGCGCGGACGGAGCGGCGACGGTGCGATTGCGCGGCGACTGGACCGCGCTGGCGCTCTCGGACTGCCACCACGCGCGCGGCCTGCGCCATGACTTGCATGCGATTGCCACGGATTCGCACTGGTCGCTGGCCGGCCTCGGCCGGCTCGACCACATCGGCGCGCAACTGATGTGGCAGGCCTGGGGCGGCAAGCTGCCCGAGCGCCTTGAGGCCAGCGAGGCCCAGCGGCGGGTGTTCGCGCGCATCGCCGGCCTGCGCCGCGAAAACTGGAAGAAACATATCGTGGACCGGTTCAACCCGGTGACACTGTTCGGCGCCTCGATCCTGTCGATGTTCTCGCAACTCGGCAACGGCGTGACCATGCTGGGCCAGCTGGCCTTCGACCTGCTGCGCCTGGCGCGCGCGCCGCATCGCGGCCCCTGGCGCGAGATCTCGGCCAACATCTACAACGTCGGCTATAAAGCGCTCGGCATTACCGCGCTGGTGGGCTTCCTCATCGGCATCGTGCTGTCGTACCTGTCCGCCAACCAGTTGCGCACCTTCGGCGCCAGCATCTTCATCGTCAACATCCTGGGCATGGCGGTGATCCGCGAACTGGGGCCGGTGCTGGCGGCCATCCTGATCGCCGGCCGCTCGGGCTCGGCCATCACCGCGCAGATCGGCGTGATGCGCGTCACCGAGGAGCTCGACGCCATGCGCGTGATGGGCATCTCGCACGGCTTCCGGCTGATCATGCCGCGTGTGATCGCGCTGGCCATCGCCATGCCGCTGCTGGTGGCGTGGACCGACGTGCTGGCGCTGGCCGGCGGCATGCTGGCGGCCAAATTCCAGCTCGATATCAGCGTGGCCTTCTTCCTGCGCGCGCTGCCCGATGCGGTGCCGGTGGCCAACCTGTGGATGGGGCTGGGCAAGGGCGTGGTGTTCGGCATCCTGATCGCGATCACCGCCTGCCATTTCGGCTTGCGCATCCAGCCCAATACGCGCAGCCTGGGCGAAGGCACCACCGCCTCGGTGGTGACCTCGATCACGGTGGTGATCATTGCCGATGCGATCTTCGCCATCCTGTTCAAGGACATCGGACTATGACAACCGCCACCGCTTCCACGACGCCACAAGCGGCCCGCCCGGCCTCCATGCCCGGCACGGCGCAAGAATCCGGGCGCACTACCGTCATCGAAGTGCGCGACCTCGTCAAGCGCTTTGGCGAGGCGGTCGTGCACGACCACCTGAACCTCGATGTCTATCGTGGCGAAGTGCTGTCCATCGTCGGCGGCTCGGGCAGCGGCAAGACCGTGCTGCTGCGCCAGATCGTCGGGCTGGACCGGCCCACCTCAGGCACCATCCGCGTGTTCGGCGAGGACCTGATGCGGCTCGATGCCGCGCGCCTGCAAGCCCTGCGCAACCGCTGGGGCCTGCAGTTCCAGCGCGGCGCGCTGTTTTCCGCGCTGTCGGTGATCGACAATATCGCGCTGCCGCTGCGCGAACTTCGCACCCTGCCCGACGATCTCATCTGCCAGGCTTCGCTGCTCAAGCTGCAGTTGGTGGGGCTGTCCGCCCGCGACGCGGACAAGATGCCGTCCGACCTGTCCGGCGGCATGATCAAGCGCGTGGCGCTGGCCCGCGCGCTGGCCCTGGAGCCCGAACTGGTGTTCCTGGACGAGCCCACCGCCGGGCTGGATCCGATGGCCTCCGACGACTACGTGGCGCTGATCTGCGAACTGCGCCGCGAACTGGGCCTGACCGTGGTGATGGTGACCCACGACCTCGACACCCTGGTGGCGCTGTCCGACCGCGTCGCCGTGCTGGCGGACCGCAAGGTGCTGGCAGCGCTGCCGATACCCGAACTGGTGCATATCGACCACCCGTTCATCCGCGAGTATTTCCTGGGCGAGCGCGGGCAACGCGCCATGCAGGCCCTGGCGGTGACACCGGCGGGCCCGCAATCTGGAGAAGCATGATGGAAAACAAGTCAAACGCCTTCCTCGCGGGCGTTTTTACGATCGGCCTCGCCATCCTGGTGCTGTTCTCGATCTTCTGGTTCAGCAGCGACCACGCGGTGCGCGTGCCCTACGACCTGATCACCCGCTCCACCGTCAACGGGCTGGGGCCGCAGGCCGACGTCAAGTACCGCGGGCTGGACGTGGGCAAGGTGGTGTCGATCCGCTTCGATCCCGCCGTGCCGGGCCAGATCATCGTGCGCATCAGCGTCAACCAGGACACCCCGATCACCCGCACCACCTATGCCACGCTCGGCTTCCAGGGCGTGACCGGGATCGGCTATGTGCAGCTCGACGACACCACCGCGCAGGAGGGCGGCACGCCATCGCCCCATCTGGCCACCTCCTCCAAGTCGGTGGCGCGCATCACCATGCGGGCCGGCTTCTTCGAAGAGCTGGAAAAGCGCGGCGACAGCTTGCTGACACAGCTCGAAACGATCATGGGCTCGCTCAACGACATGTTCCAGGCCGACAACCGGCGCGAACTGATGGGCGCGATCCGCTCGGTGCGCAAGACCGCCGACGACTACTCTCAGCTGGCCAACTCGCTCGCGCCGGCGGTGCGCCAACTGCCGCAGGTGACCGAAAACCTGAACGCCACGCTGGCCTCGACGCGGCGCCTGACCCAGGAACTGGCCAGCCCGAACGGCACCGTGCTGCGCACCATTGACCGCGTCGGGCACGACCTGCAGGGCGCCGCCGATTCGATCCAGTCGGCCGCCGGTGGCGTCAGCCAGGATACGCTGCCGCAGATCAACGGGCTCGCGCGCGATGCGCGCCAGACCATGCGCAGCATCGACCGCGCCGCCAGCCAGTTCAACGACAGCCCGCGCAGCGTGCTGTTCGGCGGCCCGGCCACCATGCCGGGCCCCGGCGAGCCTGGCTTCCAGGCGCCGTGAGCGGAACAGGTACCGTGATCCCGCGCCCCCAAGCAATCGCCGCGCGCCTGGTCCGCCAGGTGCGCACGGCAAACCCTTCGAGCAATCCGAGCCCCACGGGCAAACCGAGGCAATCCATGATGCGCACCGCCCATCTCCGGCCAGATCGTTCCGGCACCTCCGGCGTTTGCGGCCTGCCGCGCCGGCTTGCCGCCGGCATCGCGCTGGCCGGCCTGCTGCTGGGCGGCTGCGCCCTCACGCCCTCCACGTCCACCATCACCTACGACCTGGGCCCGCCGGCCGGGGCGGCGCCCGGCGCCACGCCCCTGCCCAGGATGCGCGTGGCGCAAACCGACGGCCCCACCTGGATGGACGGCAACTCACTCTTCTATCGCCTGCACTACGCCCAGGCCGAGCGCCTGCAGCCCTATGCCACCCAGCGCTGGGTGATGTCGCCGGTGCGCCTGTTCGACGACCGCCTGCGTGAAGCGGTGGCCTCGCGCGGGGCGCTGACCTGGTTCGGCGATACCGCCACGCCGGCGCTGAAGATCGACATGCTGGAGTTCGAGCAGGTCTTCGACAGCGCCAGCGCCAGCCGCGGCGTGATCCGGGTGCGTGCCAGCGTGTTCCGCAACGGGCTGCGCGGGCAGAAGACCTTCGTGGTGGCGCAGCCCGCGCCCACGGCCGATGGCGCCGGCGGCGTCAAGGCGCTCGCCACGGGCACCGACGCCGCCATCGCGGCGATCCTCGACTGGGTGGCCACGCTACCGCTGCAATAACCCGGTCCCGCATGGCATCGGCACCCGCTCCGCTCACTCCCTTGCCGCCCACGCCCCGCCATTCGCCGCTGGCGCGGGTGGGGCTGCTGTGCTTCACCCTTCTGGTGATCTACGGCAGCCTCTTTCCGTTCACGGGCTGGACCGACAACGGCATCTCACCGCTGGCCTTCCTCACCGCGCCCAAGCCGCGCTACCTGACCGAGTTCGATCTCATCACCAATGTGCTCGGCTATTGCCCCTTCGGCGCGCTGTTGGTGCTGTCCCTGCACCCGCGCGTGTCCGGCGCGCGCGCGACGCTGCTGGCGCTGGTGGCGGGCGCGCTGCTCTCAGGCTGCATGGAAGCGCTGCAAACCTGGCTGCCCAACCGCATCTCGTCCAATATCGACCTGATCACCAATGCGCTGGGCGCCCTGCTGGGCGGCGCCGTGGTGGCGCCCTTCTCGGCCGCGCTGATCGACCGCGGCTCGCTGCGCCAGTTGCGCATGGCCTGGTTCGAGCCACATGCCAGCTTCGCCATCATCCTGCTGCTGCTGTGGCCGTTCGCGCAGATCTTCCCGCAGGAGCACCTGTTCGGCATGGGCGCGATCGTGCGCGAGTGGCTGACCGACCCCGACTCCTGGCCCGTGCAGTGGCTGCAAGGCATGTTCCCGACGCTGCCCGACCTGATCGAAAGCGTAGGCCTGCTGCGGCCCGACGACGTGCAGGGACAGCAGTTGCTGGAATCGCTGGTGACCGCGTGCGGATGGGTCGGCACCGGGCTGTTCGCCTCGGCGGCGATGCGGCGCAATGCCCCGATGCTGCGCATTCTGGCCGGCTTGCTGGCCTGCACGCTGCTGCTCAAGGCGGCCGTGGCGGAACTGCAGTTCCCGGACGACAACGCCTTCAACTGGCTGTCCGAAGGCGGCCGTTTCGCCCTGCTGACGGGCTCGCTGGTGCTGGTATTGCTATTGCGGCTGCCGCGCTGGCTGCGCGGCGCGCTGGCGCTGGCCGCGCTGATGTTGCTGGTGCTGCTGTCCAACCTGCTGCCCGCCAATCCCTATTCCTGGATCTCGGAGCAGGGCTGGCGCCTGGGCCGCTTCATCCACTTCAACAGCCTGGCGCAGTGGCTGGCCTGGATGTGGCCGTTCCTGGCGCTGTTCTACCTGATCTGGCGCTTCGAGCAATTCCAGCTGGACCGCCGCAGCTTGCGGCGCGCACGCCGCAAGCTGCGGCGGCAGGCGGCGGCGAAAAAGGGATAGGCCACCGCCCGGGGCCTGACCGCTTCAGTGCGTCTGGCCGCCCTGCTCGCGGATATCGTCCTGCGTCGACAGCGCGGTAGCCACCGCGCAGCGGATGCCGTCGATCATCGTGGCCAGCGCCAGGCTGGGCTGGCCCGGATGCCGCGCGGCCTGCTCCGGCAGATAAGGAATATGGATGAAGCCGCCACGCACGCCCGCCGGCACGCTTTGCGTCGCCAGCAAGTGCATCAGCCCGTAAAACACGTGATTGCAGACGAAGGTGCCGGCGGTCTGCGAAACCGAGGCCGGCACGCCAGCCGTGCGCATCCGGCGCACGATGGCCTTGATTGGCAGGCTGGAAAAATACGCCGCGGGGCCATCCTCCGCGATGCGGCTATCGACGGGCTGCGCGCCGGCGTTGTCGGCGATGCGCGCATCGTCGACATTGATCGCCACGCGCTCCACCGACATTTCCGGGCGCCCGCCCGCCTGCCCCACCGCGATCACCAGCACGGGCTGCAGCGCATCGAGCAGGTCCGCCATGACGTCGTTGGCGGCGCCAAATACGCAAGGCAACTGGCGCGCGACGATCAAGGCCGCATCGGCGCCATCGGGCGTGCCGCCGATGCGCTCGCCGTCGAGCGCGCGAACGGCCTCCCAGGACGGATTGATAGGTTCGCTTTCGAACGGCTCGAAACCGGTCAGCAGCACGGTACGCATGGCGGGGACTCCCGGCCCGAAGTCCGGTTGCCCGGGCCCCTGGCCAAACTTTCGCGGCTGGACCGCGTTCTTACATCAGGAAATACAGCAGCGCGATATTGGCCACCAGGATCATCAGCGCGGTCGGCACCTGCGCCCGGATCACGGCGTTCTTGTCGTCCAGCTCCAGCAGCGCGGCAGGCACGATGTTGAAGTTGGCCGCCATCGGCGTCATCAGCGTGCCGCAGTAACCGGAGAACATGCCGATAGCCGCCATCACCGCCGGGTTGCCGTGGAACATGTTCACCAGGATGGGCACGCCGATGCCGCCGGTCATCACCGGGAAAGCGGCGAAGCCATTGCCCATGATCACGGTGAACAGCGCCATGCCCACGCAGTACACCACCACGGCCACCAGTTTGTAGTCCATGTTGATGTAAGCCGTGGTCAGGTACGCCACCGCCTTGCCCACACCGGCATCGGCAAACACCAGGCCAAGCATGGCCAGCATCTGCGGCAGCACCAGCGCCCAGCCGAGCGACTCGGTCAGGCGGCGCGACTCGCGCACGCCCTGCACCACAGTATCGCGGGTGAGCCAGCAGGCCGCGGCCAGCGCGACCAGGCAGCCGACGCCCAGCGAGACGAAGGTCACGTTCTTGGGGTCCAGCAGCGGCAGGCCGGCGATCTTCACGTCCTTGAACAGCACGGTGCCGATCACCGTCACCAGCGGAATCAGCAGGGCCGGGATGAACAGCTTGTTGCCAAGGCGCTTGGCCGAGGCGCGGCGCTCTTCTTCCGGCAGCGTGCCGTGCTTGCCGTGGCCAACCCCGCCAAAGCCCGCGATCAGCGCCATCACCACGGCGCCAACGCCGACGACGGCCGGCGGCAGCTTGTCACCGATCAGGAACACCAGCGCATACAGCGCCCAGAACAAACCCGTGCTGAGCCGGCGCGGATGGTCGCGGTCCGCGAAAATCATCAGCGAGGTGATGGCCAGGACCAGGCCGGCGAGCCAGTAGAGGTACTCGATGGAAATGATCATGGCTTACTCCCCGCTCTTGGCCGTAGCCGCCGTACCTGCGGCGGCCGCAGCCTTGCCGCCCACTTCGCGTTCCAGCCACATATCCAGGCGCTTGAGGCGCACGGCATGGATCAGGAAGGCGCAGACCGCGGTCGGGATGCCCCACACGGCGATATGCAGCGGCTCCACATCGATGTTCGACGACAGCAGGAAGGTGTGCATCAGCGCGATCGCGCCGAAGGCCACGAAGATGTCCTCGCCGAAGAACAGGCCGACGTTGTCGGTAGCCGCGCAGAAGGCCAGCACGCGCTGGCGGACCGGCTCGGGCAGCTTGCCGAAACGGGTCTCGGCCGCGCCTTCGGCCATCGGGGCCAGCAGCGGACGCACCATCTGCGGGTGGCCGCCGAGGCTGGTCAGGCCCACCGCCGCGGTGAGCTCGCGCACGCCGAGGTAGACGATCAGCAGGCGCCCGACCGTGGCCGAGGCGATGCGCGAGATCCAGGCTTGCGCGTGCTCGCGCAGCCCGTGCCGCTCGAGCAGGCCGATCACCGCCAGCGGCAACAGGATGATGAGCGGCAGGTTGCGCGTCTTGACGAAGGCGGTGCCGATCGCCGTGAAGATCTGCATGACCGGCATAGGCGCCGCCAGCCCGGTGGCGATGGCGGCAAGCGCCACCACCATCATGGGATTGAAGCGCAGCACGAAGCCGAGGATGATGATGCCGACCCCAACTAAGGGCCAGAGGTTGACTGCCTGTTCCATGAGAGACACCAATAGAGTGTGATGGAGGCGAGTGCCACGCGTCGCGTCATGCTGCTCGACATCGCGCGGGTCACAGTGAATACCGGAAGCCTGGGGGCGCGTCCGTTGCGTTTACCGTGTGGTGTGCCCCTTCAGCCTCCGGCGCGGATTGCGATGCCTTCGGCGCCGAGCCGTTCGCGGATGCGGCGCGCAAAGGCAAGCGCGTGTGCGCCGTCGCCGTGCAGACACACGGTTTCGGCGCGAATCGGTACATAGCTGCCGTCGATGGCGCGCACGCGCTGCTCGCGCACCATCTGCAGGGTCTGGCCAAGCGCCACGTCTTCGTCTTCGTGCAGCGCGCCGGGCGTCCCGCGCTTGACCAGCGAGCCATCCGGGTTGTAGCCGCGGTCGGCAAAGACTTCTTCCTTCACCTTGAGGCCGGCTTCGCGCGCCACCTTCACCATGACACTGCCGGCCAGGCCGAAGAAGACCAGGTCGGAATCGAAGTCGCGCACCGCGCGCACGATGGCGTCGGCCAGCCTGGGATCCCTGGCGGCCTGGTTGTAGAGCGCGCCGTGCGCCTTGACGTGGGCCAGTTGCCCGCCCTGCGAGCGCACCAGCGCGGCCAGCGCGCCGATCTGGTAGAGCGTGTTCGCGTACACCACTTCGGGATCGAGCTGCATCTCGGTGCGGCCAAAGTTCTCGCGGTCCGGATAGCTCGGATGCGCGCCGATGGCGACGCCCTGCTCCAGCGCCCACTTCACGGTCTGCAGCATGGTGGCGGCGTCGCCGGCGTGCCAGCCGCAGGCGACGTTGGCCGAGCTGATCAGTCCCAGCAGTTCGCGGTCGTTGCCGCAGCCTTCGCCGAGGTCGGCGTTCAGGTCGATATGCATTGCGATACTCCTCACCGGTCTTGCGGCTTGTCCTGAGGTTTGGGGGTTGCTGTCATCCGGCGGCGCTCAGGCCACGGCCGCGGCCGCGTGGCTGCGCGTGCGCCGCCGCGAGGCGATCACCATGCCGTCTCCCTGCCATTGCAGTGCCTGGTCCAGTTGCTGCAGGTAGCGATCCAGCTCGGCCTGCGCCGCAGCGGCCTCTTCCAGCGTGACGCGCACGAAGCGCACCGGCGCGCCCAGCGGCACCTGCGCCAGCCGCCACAGGTCGGCGCCGATCACCACGCCGATCTTGGGATAGCCGCCGGTGGTCTGCGCGTCGGCCATCAGCACGATGGGCTGGCCGGCCGGCGGCACCTGCACTACGCCCGGCAGCACGCCGTGCGAGAGCAGGTCGGCGGCACGCTCAGGCTGGCGGGCCAGCGCCGGGCCTTGCAGGCGCAAGCCCATGCGATTGCTGTTGGGCGTGACGATCCAGTCGGACTGCCACAGCGCCTCATGCGCGGCGGCGTCGAAGTCCTCGTATTCGATGCCAGGCAGCATGCGGATCGGCGTGGCGTTGCCGAGCTTCGTCACCGGCAGCGCCCAGGCCGGAGCCTGCACGCCCAGCCAGTCGCTGTCCTCGGCCACGCCGGGCCGGCCGGCATCGAAGCGGTCGCCTTCATGCAGCGCCCGGCCACCCAGGCCGCCAAAGCCGGCCTTGAGATCGGTGCTGCGCGAGTCCATCACCGGCGCCACGGCGATGCCGCCCGCCACGCACAAATAGGTACGGGTGCCACCCTGCGCCGCCGACAGCGTCAGCGTTTCGCCGCGGCGCACGTCGAAGGCATGCCACGACCACACCGGCACGCCGTCCAGGTTGGCCCGGCACTCGGCGCCGGTCAGCGCGACGCGCATGTCGGCGTGGAAGCGCACGGCGGCGCGGCCCAGCGTGAATTCGATGGCGGCATCGCCCGCCGGATTGCCGAGCAGGCGGTTGCCGATGGTGAGCGCGACCGTATCGAGCGCGCCCGCGGTGCCCACGCCGAAGCGGCGAAAGCCGGGGCGGCCGAGGTCCTGGACCGAGGCGAGCGCGCCAGGGCGAATGATCTCGATCATGCGCGGACCCTCCGCACAGTCGCAGCAGCGGGTGCAACGGGTGATGGCATACGGTTCATGGCAGCAGCGCCTCGACGACAAAGCGCACCGTGTCGCCCGGTGCGAACAAGGAAGGCGGATCGCGGTCGGCGACGAAGAGTTCGCTGGTTGTGTGTCCGATCAGTTGCCATCCGCCGGGAGCGGCGGCCGGATAGATGCCGGTCTGCTCGCCGCCGATGCCGACCGAGCCGGCCGGCACCGACAGCCGCGGCTCGCGCCGCCGAGGCGTGGCCAGCGCCGGGTCCATGCCGCCCATATAGGCGAAGCCGGGCTGGAAACCGAGGAAGTAAACGACGTACTCGCCCTCGCTGTGGCGGCGCACCACTTCCTGCGCCGTGAGGCCGGTATGCGCGGCCACCTCGGCCAGGTCGGGGCCGAATTCGCCGCCGTAGCGCACCGGGATCTCGACCAGCCTGCCTGTCGCCGCGCGCGCCTCGCCCGACGCCCAGGCCAGCTTCAGGTTGCGTTCCAGCGCTTCGGGATCGGCATCGCGGTCAAACACCACGGTGAGGTTGTTCATGCCGGGCACCGCGTCGACCACGCCGCGCCACTCGGCCGCGCGCTGGGCCATGGCCCAGATACGTCGCTGTACATCAAGCGAGGCCGGCGGCGGCACGCTGCACAGCAGCGCGCGCTCGGCCAGGCGGTGAACGGAACATCGGGTCATGGGAAGCACCGGCAGGGGGACCTGTCTTGCAGTGTAGGCGCGCGCACCGGACTTGGTCAGGGACGACGCCGGCTGCAATCCGGTCCGTGAGCAGAATCTTTTTTCATCGACAATTTGTCGATAAATTCATGATAACCAAACAATAAGATGCTGGGGCTAGGTGTAGACCCTAGGATTTCCCACGCAAAGTGTTGTGCGTGACGGGCCCTGCGCCCTGTCCTGGTGCGGCCGGCCGATGCGGCGAATGCCTTCGGTGCGGGAGCGCTCGCGAGGGCTCCCGCCATGCGCCGGTCCGGTGCGATCGCGCGGCGCGCGGCCCCGCCCGCGCCGACGGGTGCGATGGAAGAAATTTCAGGGAAAGAGGTCACGCCGTCGCGTGCATGCAACGCCAGCTGCGGCGGCAGCCGCTGCCGCAGGCGAAAAAAACCGGCCGGGTGGATACCGGCCGGTTTTTTTGCAATGAACCAAGGCGCCCGGAGGCGCGCAGGCAGGCTCAGGCGAAGCCGGCCTTATGCGCCTGCTCGTCCGCATGATAGGAGCTGCGCACCATGGCGCCCACGGCGGCATGGGTGAAGCCCATCTTGTATGCCTCGGCCTCGAACATCTTGAAGGTGTCCGGATGCACGTAGCGCATCACCGGCAGGTGGTGGCCCGACGGCGCCAGGTACTGGCCGATAGTCAGCATGTCGATGTCGTGGGCGCGCATGTCGCGCATGACTTCGAGGATTTCCTCGTCGGTCTCGCCCAGACCCACCATCAGGCCGGACTTGGTGGCCACGGTGGGGTTGCGGCGCTTGAATTCCTGCAGCAGCTTGAGCGAGTGCGCGTAGTCGGCGCCCGGGCGCGCCTGCTTGTACAGGCGGGGCACGGTTTCCATATTGTGGTTCATCACGTCCGGCGGGCCGGATTGCAGGATGTCCAGCGCCTTGTCCAGGCGGCCGCGGAAATCCGGCACCAGCACTTCGATGCGGGTGACCGGCGACAGCTCGCGGGTCAGCGTGATGCAATCGACAAAGTGCTGGGCACCGCCGTCGCGCAGGTCGTCGCGGTCGACGCTGGTGATCACCACGTAATTGAGCTTGAGCTGGGCAATGGTGCGTGCCAGGTTGCCCGGCTCGCTGGCGTCCAGCGGATCGGGACGGCCGTGGCCGACGTCGCAGAACGGGCAGCGGCGCGTGCACTTGTCGCCCATGATCATGAAGGTCGCGGTGCCCTTGCCGAAGCATTCGCCGATGTTGGGGCAGCTCGCTTCCTCACATACCGTCACCAGGTTGTTGGCGCGCAGGATGTCCTTGATCTCGTAGAAGCGCGAGCTGCCGGTGGCCGCCTTGACGCGGATCCACTCAGGCTTCTTGAGCTTCTCGGCCGGCACGATCTTGATAGGGATGCGGGCGGTCTTGTCGGCCGACTTCTGCTTGCGGGTCGGGTCGTACTGCTCCGCCTGGGGTTGCGGGGCTTCGCTGGAAGTGGCGATCAGGGCGTCGCTCATAGTGTTCTCCGCACGCGCGGTGCGTGCATATTCGGCTGGATGACTAAGTGGCCAGGGCCGCGGCGGTGTTCCGGTCGGCTGCCAGGGCGCGCTCATGCGCCGCTGCCAGCACTTCGCACAACGCCGCCGCAAGGCGCCGCGCGATATCGGCTTGTTGTGCCGCGGTCACGGGCAGGCGGGACGCGCCAGCCGCATCGGCCACCGGGAAGGTGGCGCCCGCCGTTGCCATGTCGACCGTTTCCAGGCCGGCATAGCCGCAGGGGTTGATGCGCAGGAAGGGCGCGAGGTCCATCTGCACGTTGAGGCTGACGCCGTGATAGCTGCAGCCGTTGCGGATCTTGAGGCCGAGCGCGGCGATCTTGGCGCCCTGGTGCGGACCTTCGCAAAGGTAGATACCAGGCGCGCCGGGCTTGCGTTCGGCTGCGAGATTATACGCCGCGAGCGTGTCCAGCACGGCTTGCTCGATCGCATGGACGAGCTCGCGAACCATGAGGCGGCGCCGGCGCAGATCGAGCAGAAGATAGGCTACGACCTGTCCCGGACCGTGGTAAGTGACTTGTCCTCCACGATCGATCCGCACCACGGGGATCGCCTCGTCCGGGGCCAGCAGGTGCGCGGGATCTCCCGCCTGGCCGAGGGTGTAGACCGGAGGATGCTCGACCAGCCAGATCTGGTCGGGGGTATCGGCGGTGCGTGCGGCGGTAAAGGCACGCATCGCGTCGAAACAGGGCTCGTACTCTTGCCGGCCCTGCTCAATGACTTGTATCGATTGCATCCCGGCAGTTTAACGAAAAGGGGCGGATCTCACAGGATGCCGCCCCTCTCTTGCTCTGTCCGTCTCGTGCTCTTTCACTCCGCGATGGTCCTGCCAGGGTCAGGGTCATCGCGCGAATGCACCAGCCGCAGATGGCCGCGCACGCGGCCGTCTTCGTCAGGAGGCCGTGATCTGGTCCTGGTTAGGCGTCCATTCGGTACCTCGAACCAAACGCCGCGCCATGCGTGCCACCAGGTGCGACAGGTTGACGGCCGGCCGGCGGGCCTCGGCGATCAGGGCCAGGCGTACCGGCTCGGCGGCGCGCGGATCCACGCTGACCGTGATTTCGTCGCCGCTGGCGAGCAGCAGGCTACCGCCGCAACGCAGCCAGTAATCTTCCGAATCGCCTTCGCGGGTCAGCCAGACATCGGTCCCCGTGGCCTCATCCACGCGCAGGCGCTGTTCGGCGTGGATGGAAAGCGAGGTAACTTCGCCCGGGCTCAGGGTGAACAGGGTCGTTGTGAGCAATGTTTTCATGTTGGGCATCCTTCACTGACATCGTCGACACCCTCGCCCGCTTGCCCGGAATGGGCAGCCACCAGTCGCGCCAGCCCTTGTCAGGCTATGCTTTGTACTTGACTGGCACCGGTGCGGGCAGCGCGCCGATGCATTGCATTCTAGTGATTGCCGCGGCCCTTCCAAAACGATATATTTTCCTTGTTCTTGTTAGAGAAACTCACATAAGACGAGGTCAGTGATGGCGCTGAAGGGAGCATGGGAGAGAGATTTGCCACGTGGCTGGCATCGCGAGTTGCCGCGCCTGCCGCCGCTGACCGCGCTGCGCGCCTTCGAGGCGGCTGCCCGCCACGAGAGTTTTTCGCGCGCGGCCACCGAGTTGTTCGTCACCCACGGCGCGGTCAGCCACCAGATCCGCGCGCTGGAGGAGGAACTGGGCCAGGCCCTGTTCGAGCGCAATGGCAAGCGTGTCAGCCTGACGCCCGGCGGCCGGGCCTACGCGGGACGCGTGCGCGAAGCCCTGCTGGAAATCGCCGATGCCACGCGCGCGCTGCAGGCCGGCAACCGCGACAAGCGCCTCACCATCAGCACCATGCCCTCCTTCGCCGCGCGCTGGCTCACGCCGCGCATCGGCAGCTTTATCGAACAGCATCCCGAGCTTGACGTGGAGTTGCTGTCGTCCAACACCCTGGTGGATTTCGCGCGCGAGGAAGTCGATATCGCGCTGCGCATGGGCAGCGGCGACTATCCCGGCCTGTATGTGGAGAAGCTGCTGGACGACGTGTTCTTCCCGGTCTGCAGCCCGGCCTTCAACGGCGGCAAGCTGCCGGCACGGCCGCAGGACATGAAAGGCATGTCGCTGCTGCGCGGCGAGGGCGACCCCTGGAAACCGTGGTTCGAAGCCGCCGGACTGGACTGGCCGGAGCCGCGCAAGGGCCTGCTGCTGGAAGACTCCTCGCTGCTGCTGCAGGCGGCGGCAGCCGGCCAGGGCATTGCGCTGATCCGTTCCTCGCTGGCCTATAACGACCTGCTGTCCGGGCGCGTGGTCCGGCTCTTCGACGTCAGCATTACCTGCCCATGGCTGCTTTACTTCGTCTGCTCGACCAGCATGCTGGAGGCGCCCAAGGTAAAAGCCTTCCGCGCCTGGCTGCTGCCGGAGATGGAAGCGTTCCGCGGCATCCTGGCCCAGTGGGAGGGTTAGTCGTCTTCTTTGGCAGCCGGGGTGGCCGGGGGGTTGGACTCGCCCGCCGCTGGCCCGGGGGCCTTCGGGGCGGCAGCCGGCGCCGGTGCCGAGTGCGCCCTGCCAGCGCGCGGGTGCGCCTTGTCGTAAACCTTGGCCAGGTGCTGGAAATCCAGCGCGGTATAGATCTGGGTGGTGGCCACGCTGGCATGGCCAAGCATTTCCTGCACCGCGCGCAGGTCGCCGGAGGATTGCAGCACATGGGTGGCAAAGGAATGCCGCAACATGTGCGGATGCACGTCCGCGGGCACGCCTGCCCGGATCGCCTGCTGCTTGATGCGCAGTTGCACGGTGCGCACCGGCAGGCGCCTTCCCCGCACGCTGAGGAACAGCGCATGCGCGTCCTCCGGCGCCGCGCCGGTGCGCGACATCTCCGCGCGCACCGCCAGCCACGCGCGCAGGGCTTCCATCGCCTTGCTGCCGACGGGAACGGTGCGGCGGCGCGAGCCCTTGCCGATCACCGTGACTTCGGCGCCGTCCATATCGATCCAGCCGGCGGAGCGGTATTCCCCGTCCTCGGTGTAGCGATGGTCCAGTTGCACCAGTTCCGACACGCGCAGGCCGCTGGAATAGAACAGCTCGTAGACGGCCTGGTCGCGCCGGCCCTCGTTGTGCTCGCCCGCGCTGTGCGAGACCAGCGCCACCGCATGCTCCACCGACAAGGCCTTGGGCAGCCGGTGCCCGGACTTGGGCGCGCGCACGCCGTCGACCGGATTGGCCTCCACCCCAAGGCCATGGCGCGCGGCCCACAGGTAGAAACCGCGCCAGGCCGACAGCGTGCGGGCGATACTGGTGCCGGCCAGGCCGCCGCCATGCAGGCGCGCGGCAAAGCCGCGGATATGGTGGGTCTGCAGCGATAACAGCGCGCAGCCCGGTGCATGGCGCTCGGCATGCGCCTGCAGGACCGACAGGTCGCGGGCGTAGTTGGTCAGGGTGTGGGCAGCCAGCTTGCGGCTGCTGGACAGCCATTCCAGGTAGCGCAGGACCACCGGGGCGGGCACTGGCTTGCCGAGGGGTTCCGCCGGGGCGTCCTGGCGTGACCTGGACCTGGCGGCATCCGATGGCGTCTTGCCTGCGGCGGCCTTCCCGGCCGCCGGCGCCGCTGCCTTGCGCGGCCGCGCGGCCGCGCCACCTGATCTGGGCGGACGGGATGCCGTCATTGCCCGGCCACGGCGATGGGATTGCGGTGCATCGCCCGGTTTAGTCACGCAGCCGGTTCAGCGCGGCGCCGGCCACTTCGCCGATCTGCGCCAGGTAGGCAGTGCCCATGCCCTCGTGGAAGCGCCGCGGCTCGGGCGAACCCAGCACCAGCAGCCCGAAGGCCGCGCCAAGCGTGCCGGCTTCACGCGCGGGCACGCGCAGCGTCACCATGGCCAGCGAGGCGATATCGTCGCGCTCCAGCCAGGCCGCCGCCTCGAAGCCGCTGTTGGCGCCGCAATACGGCGCGCGCAGGCCTTCGGCGAACAGGCGGACGTCATCGCTCGCGCCCTGGGTCACTTCCATATGCGCGTAGCTCTCGGCCACGTTCCAGAGCTTGAGGGCCACACCCGGTACTTCGAACACCTGCTGCAGGCCGTCCTGCACCGCATAGGGCAGCGCGTGCGAGTCCACTTCTGCCAGCAGGCGCAGTTGCCAGGCGTGCATGCGCTGCTGGGTGCGGTCGTTGTCGTGGCCGTGACGGACGAGGTCCGCGAGCTTCAGTTCCAGGCCTTTGTTCTTCTCACGCAGGATTTCCATCTGGCGCTCTTGCAGCGAGACTGCGCGGTGGCTGTGCGGGCTGGTGAGTTGCACCGTGGCCAGCAGCTCGGCGTGATCTTCGAAGAACTGGGGGTTGGTTTGCAGGTAGGAGGCAACTTCTTGGGGGTTCATTGGCTTCAACCGGGATGTTTGGGGGGCAGTGTAGCAAATGGTTAGGGGGTGGATTTGGGGAGGGGGGGGTGTTGGCCTTTTTGGGGTGAGGGCTTGGGCTTGCTGGCTCCTTTGCGGTTTCTTTTTGCGGCGTTGGTTATTTAACCCAAAGGAATACGACATCCCCCTGCGGGGGACGCCGGTCACTCTTCTTTGCCTCGGCAAAGAAGACTAACGAGAAGAAAGCCGACCCTGCCGGGGGCAGAGCAATCGCGGGTGCGCAGGGTGCTGGTTTCGTCGTATGGGCAGCGGTTCTGCTGGTAT
>NZ_JBFTOX010000102.1:0-20478 GCF_056398185.1 Cupriavidus sp. 05L310 | reverse complement strand
TGAGCATCAAAGGCAAGGCATATATCGTCGGGGCCTACGAGCACCCGACCCGCAAGGCACCGGACAAGACCGTCGCGCAACTGCACGCCGAGTGCGCCAAGGGCGCGCTGGAGGACGCAGGACTCAGCCTGCAGGACGTGGATGGCTATTTCTGCGCGGGCGACGCGCCCGGCCTCGGCGCGCTCAACATGGTCGACTACCTCGGCCTGAAGGTGCGCCACGTCGATTCCACCGACACCGGCGGCTCGGCGTACCTCGTCCACGTGTCGCACGCCGCGCAGGCCATCGCCGCCGGCAAGTGCAATGTGGCGCTGATCACGCTGGCGGGGCGGCCGCGCTCGGAAGGGTCGAGCGGCACGCAAGCGCGCAACTGGGGCGCCAACCTGCCCGACCAGCCGTTCGAGGCGCCGTTCAACCCGGTGACGGTGAATCTGTACGCGATGGTGGCGATGCGCCACATGTACCAGTACGGCACCACCAGCGAGCAGCTGGCGTGGATCAAGGTCGCAGCGTCGCATCATGCCCAGCACAATCCCAACGCCATGTTGCGCGATGTGGTGACCGTTGACGRCGTGCTGAACTCGCCAATGATCTCCGATCCACTCCGCAAGCTTCGTGGCCGACGGCAACCTGATTTCCGGCGTGGGCAAGCTGCCCTTCAATACCGACGGCGGCGGCCTGTGCAACAACCATCCCGCCAACCGCGGCGGCATCACCAAGGTGATCGAGGCCGTGCGCCAGTTGCGCGGCGAAGCGCACCCAGCCGTACAGGTCAGGAACTGCGACCTGGCGCTGGCCCAGGGCACCGGCGGCTATCTCGGCTCGCGCCATGGCAGCGCCACCTTGATCATGGAACGGGAGTAACAAGATGAGCACACCTTACACAGCCACTCCCCTCAAGTCGCCGCAAGTCGCGCCGGACAATACCGAGTTCTGGGAAGCCGCGCGTGAGGGCCGCCTGCTGGTCAAGCACTGCAAGTCCTGCGGCAAGCCGCACTGGTACCCGCGCACGCTGTGCCCGTTCTGCATGGGCGAGACCGAATGGAAGCAGGCCTCGGGCCGCGGCACCGTCTACTCGTTCAGCGTCACGCGCCGTGCGGGTCCCACGCCCTTCTGCATTGCCTATGTGGCGCTGGAAGAGGGCGTGACCATGATGACCAACATCGTGGATTGCGACCTGGATACCGTGCGTATCGGGCAGGAAGTGAAACTCGTGTTCACGCCGACGGAGGATGGGCCGCCCATGCCCACCTTCACGCCGCGCTGAGCGGCGTCAGCGCAAGAAGGCCCGCGGCCCGGCCGCGGCGCCACTCACATGGGCATCAGTCCACGCCGCCTCCGGACGGCTGGCTCCTCCCCGATGCCGTCCATGCAGCCGACACCGCGCCGGCGTGGTCCGAAGTCTGGATTCCTGTGCGTCGTTTCCTATCGGAAGCGGGCGGCCAGGGCGTAGCTGGCAAGAAAGCACAGGGCTTTCCAGCGCCTGAATGTCCGGGACACCAGACAGGCAGCGAGAGCGTTTTCAACGCGCAATAGCGACGAATTCATCACGCGCCTGCCCCCAGGATTCCCCCGCGCAGCGAAATGTCTTCTCATTTCCGCTCCAGCCCTACAGTTCTCCAACAGCCTTCCGTTAGCCGGGGCATGCTGGCCGACAACAAAATTGTCGGAGGCCTTTTTCCACAACCGCCCCCTACCCATCGCGCATGCTTCTCTCGCTACGTACACGCATTACGGCGACCTGTGTCGCCATTGTTGTCACCGCCCTGTCCGCATCCACCGCCATCACCTACGTTGTCACGAAGCACAGCGACGAACGCGCCCTGGGGCAAAACCTCGCCACAATCACCCAAGGCAACGCCCAGGCCATCACCGAATGGCTGACCGCGAGAGCCGCCATGGTGGAAGCAGTTTCCCCTGAGAGCCTCGCCAGCGCCCCCATGTCCGCGGTCACGCAACTGGAGAAATCCGGCGGCTTTGTCGTGGCTTACGCCGGCTTTCCCGACAAGCGCGCCGTATTCTCCCGCGACCTTGGCATCCCCGCCGGTTACGACCCCACGGGCCGCCCGTGGTACCAGGCTGCCGTCAAGACCGGCAAGCTGGTGATCACGCAACCCTATGAGGACATTGCCTCGAAGAAACTCGTGGTGACGCTGGCCCTGCCGGTGTTGGCCAATGGCGAGCTGAAGGCCGTCGTGGCCGCCGACGTGAACCTGGATGCCGTCACTTCCATCGTGACGGGCATCCACCCCACCCCTGCCAGCTTCGCCTTCCTGGCTGACAACAACGGCCGCATCGTTGCGCATCCCGATGCGAAGCTCAACCTCAAGCCGGCCACCGACCTGTCCGCCGAGTTGACAACGAACGCGCTCGGCAGCCTGGCCGATCCCGAGAAGCCACTCGCGGTGAAGATTGCCGGCGCCGCCAAGCTGCTCCATGCGGAGCCGGTGAAGAATTCGGACTGGGAACTGGTTGTCGCCATGGATGAGGGAGAGGCCCTGGCCGGTCTGCGTAGTGTGCTGCGGGCCATGTTCATGACGCTGGTGGTCGTGGCGTGTCTCGCGGCCGGTGTGGGCTCCGTGATGACTGCCTCGGCGTTCCGGCGGCTGTCCCAGGTGCGCGAAGCGATGGATGAGATCGGCTCCGGGCACGGCGACCTGACCAAGCGGCTGCCCGCTGACGGAGAAGACGAAGTCGCCCAGATCGCCCGCTCGTTCAATCAGTTTGCCGACAAGCTGTCGACCGTCCTGATCGATATCCGCGACAGCAGCGAATCCGTGCGGACCGCGGCCGCGGAAATCTCCCAGGGCAATATCGATCTTTCATCGCGCACCGAGCAGGCCGCCGCCAGCCTGGAACAGACGGCCGCGTCCATGGACCAGCTTACCGGCACCGTGCAGAACTCGGCCGAAGCCGCCGTGCGCGCCGGCGAGCTGGCCGCCTCGGCCTCGCAGGTCGCCAACCGGGGGGGCGAAGCCGTTGCGCGGGTGGTGACCACGATGCAGGAGATTTCCACGGCATCGGCCAAGATCCACGACATCATCGGTGTCATCGACGGCATCGCATTCCAGACCAATATCCTGGCGCTGAACGCCGCCGTGGAAGCCGCCCGCGCCGGTGAACAAGGCCGCGGGTTCGCCGTGGTGGCCGGCGAAGTCCGCACCCTTGCGCAACGCAGCGCGCAGGCCGCCAAGGAAATCAAGGCCTTGATCAGCAAGTCGGTGGCGAAGGTGGATTCGGGCGCGGACCTTGTGCAGGAAGCAGGGGAAACCATGAACAGCATCGTCGCCAGCGTGAAGCAGGTCGAGCAGGTGCTTCGGGAAATCTCGGCCGCCGGCAGCGAGCAAAGCGTCGGCATCATGCAGGTCAACCAGGCCGTGGGCCAGCTCGACAACACGACGCAACAGAATGCGGCGCTGGTCGAGCAAGCGTCGGCCGCTGCCGGCTTCCTGCATGAGCAAGCCAACAAGCTTGCCGATGCGGTGAGCCAGTTCCGGCTGGCCAGGGCCCATGGCGACGCCAGGGCCGTAGCCTGAAGCGCCGGACAGGAGGCGGCATGTGCCAAAGCCGTCTGCAATGACGACGGCGTCCACTTCACTCTCTCCCCACAGGGGGAGATTTGGAAAGAGAGGGCTCCGCTACGGCTGAACCCTCTTTTCATTCGGAGAGGACATACGCCGTGGTGGGCCGCAAAGCTGCCCAGAAAGAAGCGTCCCTTCCCTCCTTTCCAACCTTCCAACCGCATTTGAAGAAATATCCCAAATACTGGCAGCTTGCACGTGGCATAAAATACACTTCGCCGCGTCCAGGCACGATCCGAACGCGGCCTCATCCACCTCGCAATGCCTGTAAGGCAGGAGACCCCCCTCGCATGACTGTGTTCCAAGGGACCGGCGCCCTTTTCACCCTCATCGCCATTTTTGGCGTCATCAACCACCGCTTTATCAAGCTGCCCGATACATTGGGCATCACTGCCGTCGGCCTGGTGGCCTGCCTGAGCGTCTCCATCCTCGGCTTCAACCATCCTGAAATGGTCGCGCAGGCCCGCAAGCTGGTGGCCCAGATCGATTTCTCCGATGTTGTGTTCCATGGCCTGCTCAGCCTGCTGCTGTTTGCCGGCGCCCTCCACGTCGACCTCTCACGCATGCGCCGTCAGCGCCGGGCCGTGATCATGCTGGCCACCGTGGGCGTGGTGATCTCCACCGCCGCGGTCGGTGCCGGCTTCTACTATGTGGCGCAATGGCTCGGCCACCCGATCAGCCTGCTGTGGTGCCTGGTATTCGGCGCCCTGATTTCTCCCACCGACCCGATCGCCGTGCTGAGCGTGCTCAAGAGCGCGGGCGCGCCGGAAAGCCTGGAAACCAAGATTGCCGGCGAGTCCCTGTTCAACGACGGCACCGCGGTGGTGGCGTTCCTGACGCTGGTGGGCCTGGCCACCGGCGCCACCGATTTCTCTCCCTCCCATGTGGCGGTGGCGCTGGTGCGCGAAGTGCTTGGCGCCGTGGCGCTGGGCATCGTGGTCGGCTACGTGGCGTCGCTGCTGCTGCGGGGTATCGACAGCTATCCCGTCGAGATCCTGATCACGCTGGCGCTGGCCACCGGCGGCTACAGCCTGGCCGAAGTGGTACACGTGTCGGCGCCGCTGTCGGTGGTCATCATGGGCCTGGTGATCGGTAATCACAGCGCCACCAAGTCGATGTCGGAAAAGACGCGCGAGCATTTGTTCAACTTCTGGGGCCTGCTCGACGAGTTGCTCAACCTGGTGTTGTTCGGCCTGATCGGGCTGGAGATCATCGCCCTGTCCCTGCAGCTGCATATCGTCTGGCTGGGGCTCGCGGCGATTCCCGTGGTGCTGCTGGCGCGCGGCATCAGCGTGGCCATCCCGCTGCTGGCGCTGCAGAACTTCCGCCGGCTCAATCCGCACTCGGCCACCATCATGACCTGGGGCGGCCTGCGCGGCGGCATCTCGATCGCGCTGGCGCTATCGCTGCCGGAGTTCCCGGGCCGTGAGATGCTGATCGGCGTGACCTACCTGGTGGTGGTGTTCAGCCTGCTGATCCAGGCCACCACGCTGGGCAAGCTGGTCAGGCACCTGAATGGCCTGAACGCGAACCGATAGCCGCAAGGCGCGCGGCGGAGCGCATCCGGCGCGCGCATCGGCCTTACAGACGGCTCTGGTAGATCTTGTCGAATTCGCCGCCATCGGCGAAATGCCGGCTCTGGGCCTGGGCCCAGCTACCGAACACATCGCTCACGGAGAACAGCTGGATCGGCCGGAACAGCGCCGCGTGGGTTTTTAGCACGGCCGCCGAACGCGGCCGGTAGAACTGGCGGGCGATCACGTCCTGGCCGGCATCGGACCACAGGTATTGCAGGTAAGCCGTCGCCACCTTGCGCGTGCCGCGCTTGTCCACCACCTTGTCGACCACGGCCACCGGCGCCTCCGCGATGATCGACTGGCTCGGATACACCACCTCGAAATTGTCCCCCAGTTCCTTGCGGATCTGGTGCACCTCGCTCTCGAAGGTGGCCAGCACATCGCCAAGCTGGCGCTGCGTAAAACTGGTGGTCGCGCCCCGGCCGCCCGTATCGAGCACCGGCACATTGCGGAACAGCCGGCTCACCGCGTCGCGCGCCTGCGCCTCGCTGCCGCCCTTGCGGATGGCCGCGCCCCACGCCGCCAGATAGGTGTAGCGCCCGTTGCCCGAGGTCTTGGGATTGGGCACGATCACCTGCACGCCCGAGCGGCCCAGGTCCTCCCAGTCCAGGATGCGCTTGGGATTGCCCTTGCGTACCAGGAACACGATGGTGGAGTAGTACGGCGCGGCATTGTCGGGCAAGCGCTTCTTCCAGTCCTGCGCCACCACGCCGCGTTGCACCAGGATGTCGATATCGGTCTCCTGGTTCATCGTCACCACGTCGGCCTCCAGGCCATCGGCCACCGAACGCGCCTGCTTGCTGGAGCCGCCGTGCGACTGGTTGACGACGAGCGTCTCGCCGCTCGCCTGCTTCCAGTTGGCGACAAAACCAGGGTTTATCTCGCGGTACAGCTCGCGGGTGACGTCATAGCCGGCGTTGAGGATGGCGGTGTCGGCCAGCGCGGGCAAGGCCGCGCCGAGCAGCAGGCCCGTGGCAAGGAGACGGTGCAGGAGGATTGGCATGTGGTGGACGGTGGTTGGATGAGAGGAAGCGGCGCCGCGCCGCAAGAGCCGACGCGCGCGCGACCTTTCATTGTCCACAGCAAGGCAACCGGGACGGAACGAAGCTTTCCGCATGTCGATAGACGGTCGACAGCCGGGCGTCCAAAGAAAGAACATGATCCGGCGCTCGCTCAACGGCTCCTGTCCTTCCCCTACCCGCCGTGGGGGGGCTACCGCCATGGCAGGCGCCTATCATCAAGGCTGCGTCGAGAGGCCTCCCGCAGTCCTCCCAGCTTCGCACCCGCGCCGCAAGCCGGAAACGCAGACGCCTTGCGGCGCCATTGCTGTAGCCGCTTCTGCCGGCGCCGGCGCCACTAAGAACTATTTCACAGGACGTGAGATGACCGAAGTCACCCTTGCCTTGACCGACATCCCGGACGGCCGCTGCCGGCTGCTCCGCATTGGCACGCATGAAGTCGCGGTGTTCCATGTCAATGGACATGTCCACGCACTGGCCGACAGTTGCCCCCACGCCGGCGCATCGCTGGCGGGGGGCAAAGTCGACGGCACCACCGTCCAGTGCCGAGCGCATGGCTTGCGGTTCAACCTGGCAACCGGCCACATGGCGGGTAACGCCGCCCTGGCGGTCAAGTGCTACCCGGTAACCGTTTCCGGCGGGATGGTTACGGTTGCGGCACCCGACGACTGACGCGCCCCCAGCCGGGCGGACGCTCTAGGCGTTACGAATGAATGCCCGGACTTCCGGGTAAATGTCCTCGCGCCAGCGGCGGCCAGAGAAGATGCCATAGTGGCCGCACCCGGCGGCGGTAATGTGCTTCTTGCCCTCTCGCGCGATGCCAGTGCACAACTCGTGCGCCGCCGCCGTCTGGCCGGCGCCCGAGATGTCGTCCAGTTCGCCTTCGATGGTCAACAGCAGAGTGCCCTTGATGTCCTGCGGCCGCACCGGCTTGCCGTCGACTTCCCAGGTGCCGTTGGCAAGGCGGAATTCCTGGAATACCTCGCGGATGGTGTCGAGGTAGAACTCGGCGTCGATATCCAGCACCGCGTTGTATTCGTCGTAGAAGCGCACATGGGCTTCCGCGTCGTCGGCATCGCCTTCGACCAGGTTCAGGTAATAGTCGTAGTGCGAAGTCAGGTGACGGTCCGGGTTCATCGCGACGAAGCCTGCGTGCTGCAAAAAGCCCGGATACACCTTGCGGCCATGCCCGGGGTAATTCGCCGGCACCGTGTGAATCACATTATTTTCGAACCACTTGAACGACTTGTTGGTCGCCAGCGAATTCACCGCGGTCGGACTGCGCCGCGCATCGATCGGACCGCCCATCATGGTCATGGTCTTGGGCGTCTTCTCGCCGGCCGAGGCCAGCAGGGAGATGGCCGCGAGCACCGGCACCGTAGGCTGGCACACCGAGATCACATGCAGGTGTTCCGCGCCGATGTGGCGGATGAATTCCTGGATGTAATGGATGTAGTCGACCAGGCCGAAACTGCCGTCCTCGACCGGCACCATGCGGGCATCGATCCAGTCGGTCACATAGACCTTGTGATCCCGCAGCAAGGTTTTCACCGTGTCGCGCAGCAGCGTGGAATGGTGGCCCGACAGGGGCGCGCACACCAGTACGACCGGCTCATCCTTGAGCAGCCTGATGGTATCGGGGTCGTCCGCGTAGCGCTTGAAGCGCACCAGTTTGCAGAAGGGCTTTTCGATGATGGTCTGTTCGACGATCGGGATGTCCCTGCCGTTGGAGCGTACCGACCTGATATCGAAGGCCGGCTTCTCGTATTCCTTGCCGAGCCGGTAGAGCAGTTCGTAGCCCGCGGCCAGGCGCGTGGCGCCTGGCACCAGGGAAAGCGGACTCAGGGGATTGGTGAAGGTCTTGGCTGTAGCCTGCGCCCACGCGGTAAGCGGGTGGAGCATCGAGCGCTGGAATTCATGGAGCTGGTAAAGCATGGTTATTTCCCCCGGGATAATCCTTTTTTCTTCAGCGTTTTTCCAGATCGAAGAAAACTCGGCTGCGCACTTCGTCAGCTATTGGTCAGCTATAGCAGATTCTTCCGCAGTTGCTTCTTATCGATTTTCCCTACGCTGGTCTTCGGGATCTCGGCGACGAATACGATTCGCTGCGAATCCGGCACGGCGTATCGGCTGATCCGCTTTTCGTCGACGTAATGCTGCAAGTGGCGGCGAATATCCTCGACAGTCAGGCCCTCATCGCTGACGCACACGACGGCCATAGGGCGTTCGCCCCATTTTTCGTCCGGCGCGCCGATCACCGCGCTTTCACGCACACCGGGAATCCCGCAGATCAAATGCTCGACTTCGATGGAAGACACCCACTCACCACCTGTCTTGATGACGTCCTTGAGACGGTCAACGACCTGTATGTATCCATCCGGCAACATGACCGCCACGTCCTGGGTATGCAGGTAGCCCCCCGCCCAGAGTTCCTCCGAGGCCTCGGGCTTGCCAAGGTATCCCAGGGTCAGGTAAGGCGAGCGCAACACGATCTCTCCCTGCGTCTTGCCGTCGCGCGGCACATCCCGCATCTCGCTATCGACAACACGAAAATCGGTCAGGGGAACCGGCCTGCCGGTCATGCAGCGCAGGCGCACGCTTTCATCGATGTCTTCAGGAGCCACGCCCGGCGGGAACTGCGACAGCGCGACGATCGGCCCAGTCTCCGACATGCCATAGCCGGCGAAGACGTCGATGCCTTCCGTGACCGCGGCCTTGCAGAGCGATGCCGACAGCGCGGAGCCACCGATGATCATCTTCCATCCGCGCAGATCCGTCTCCTGCTCGCGAGCCTGTTGCAACAGCATCTGCAGAATGGTAGGCACGCAATGGGAGAACGTCACGCTTTCTGTCTTGCGCAGCCGTAGCAGGGTTTCCGGCAAATACCTGCCGGGAAGCACGATCTTGAGACCGAGCATGACGGCGACATAGGGCATGCCCCACGCCAGCACATGGAACATGGGTGTGATGGGCATGTAGACGTCTTCGCGATGCAGTCTCTGGCCCTCTCGCGGCGCGCACAGAGTGGTCGCTGTCGCGAGCGTATGCAGGACGATCTGACGGTGACTGTAGCTCACGCCCTTCGGATCGCCGGTGGTGCCGGTCGTATAGAAGATGGCCGCCGTGGTCTTCTCGTCAAAGTCCTGGAATGCAAAGTCGGGCGATGCCTGGCTGAGCAGCGCCTCGTATTCTCCTGCGACCGGCAAGCTGAATTCGGGCAGCGACTGACCGTCGGCAATCGTGATGATCTTGCGGACATGGCGCAATTCGGATCGGATTTCCTCCAGCAGCGGAAGGAAGTCGGCGTGTGCCAGGATCACTTCGGCGCCGGAGTCATTCAGCGTGTAGGCAATTTGCTTGGGCGAGATGCGCACGTTGACGGTAAATAGTCGGGCGCCCATCATCGGGATCGCGAAATAGCTCTCAAGATACCGGTGGCTGTCCCAATCCATGACGGCAACCGTGCCTCCATGCGCCACGCCTTGCGCGGCAAGCGCGGATGCAAGCCGTCCGATGCGCTGGCGGAACTGCCCGAAGGTAAAGCGCTGTTCTGCGCAGTAGGTAATTTCCTGGTCGCCATAGAGGCTGACGGAGTTCAGAAGCAACTGTCCGACAAGCAACGGGTAATCATAGGCCGACGGGGTTGCCGCAATCTGGCTCGAGGCTGGGTCAAAAGCTTGCATGGAGGGTCTCCTGGTAGTTTTGGTGGGTGTGTATCTTTGCCAGGCCATGCAGCGTGCGAACCGTGCGTTTGCACAGCGCCCCATGGTTCGCTGAGTACGGCGCCCGCCGCGCGTTTGATGCGCGCGTGGGACGTGCCAGGCTGGCGATCGTCGTTACCTGCGCCGGCTGATGCGTGTTCCGGCGCAAAGGCTGGCAGCCTACTTCAGCTTGTCCGGCCGGAGCCTGGGTCTGAAGGTGGCATGAAGTAAGCCTGCTGCCCTGAATTCTGCAGGACAATCGCCGCGGCTCCCCCCCACTGCTGGGGGGGGACGCCGCACTCGCCAGCATCAGAATACTGGCGACAGGTACCCAGGAACACTTCACCAAAGTGCGGGGTAGCAACCTTTCGCGGCGGGGCGAGACCGCTCGCCGGTAGCGTGGCGCGTCGCCCGCATCGCGGATGCCGCAAGAATAACCAGGAGACTCACATGAAATGCATTGGTTGGTTCAACAGGAACGGTCGCGCGCTAATGGCTGGCGGGGCAATGGCCCTCTGCTTCGCTTCTCAACAAGCCGTTGCCCAGACATGGCCTGCGAAGCCCGTGCGCATCGTCACCGCCGCGCCCCCGGGAGGCACTGCCGATATGCTTGCCCGCAGCCTTGCCGACGGCCTGAGCAAGCAGCTTGGCCAGAGCTTTATCGTTGATTCCAAGCCGGGAGGTTTCGGCGCGATCGCGGTACAAGACGTTCTGGCGGCACCGCATGACGGCTATACGCTCCTTGTCATCCAGGACGGCATCGCTTCCGAAATCCCTTTTCTATCAAAGCTCCGCTTTGATCCCTTCAACGACATCAAGCCACTGGCGGAACTGGCGCGTGGCGGCCTGGTGCTTGTCGGCAACCCGAAGTTGCCCGCCAGGGACCTTCCCGAACTGATTCGATACATCAAGGCCCACCCGGCCAGCGTCAACTACGCGTCCTACAGCAGCGGCATGCTTGGGCACACCATGGGCCTGCAACTGAATCGGCTTGCCGGTATCGACATGAGCCATGTCGGGTACAAAGGCTCTCCGCCAGCGCTACAGGACGTCATGGGGGGGCATGTCCCGCTGATGTTCGACGGCACCGCAACGTCGCTACCGCTGATCAAGGCCGGCAAGCTCCATGCGTTCGCCGTCAGTTCGCCGAAGCGTCTCGCCGTGCTGCCGCAAGTACCCACATTCACGGAACTCGGATATCCGGGGCTCAATCAGGTAGCGTGGATAGGACTCTGGGCAACACCGGACGTGCCGGAAGCGATTCAGGAACGCCTGCGCGCCGCAACCCGCAAGGTACTCGAAACGCCCGCCGTGCGGGATCGCATTGCCGAACTGGGCCTGGATGCAGGGCTCCCCAAGAGCCAGGCTGAGCTAAGCGCCTCGCTTCACGCTGCCCACGAGCGCCAGGGTGCGCTGCTGAAGGCGATAGACTTCAAGCCCGAATAACAGATGCCAGACGTTATCGATATGAACCTAAGCGCCGCGCCCGCGAAAACCGAGCCCGATGGCATGGGTCACACATTGACGATCGAAGTCTTCTTCGACTTTGTCTGTCCCTGGTGCCTGATTGGCAAGCGCAACCTGCAGGTTGCCGCGAGCCGTCTGGCCGAAGCACGGCCTGACGTGAGTCTGAAGCTGCTGTGGCGCTCGCATCAATTGTTGCCGGACACACCGGTTGGCGGCTTCGACTACCAAGCCTTCTACCTTGCACGCCTTGGCAGTCTTGACGCGATCGCCAGGCGTCGTGCCCAGGTGCGGCAAGCCGGCAGCGCCGCTGGCGTCGATTTCAACTTCGAGCGGATCGCCCTCCTGCCTAACACGGCGGCCGCACATGATCTGGTCGCCCATGCCGCGGGGCATGGCGACGAAGTGCAAGTGGCGGCATTGATAGAACGCCTGTTTTGCGCCTATTTCATGGACGGAGAGGATATCGGCGACTTCTCCGTCCTGGAACGCTTGGGACTGGATAGCGGACTGGACCGACAAGGGCTGGCCGAGCATCTCGGAGCGTCCCCCGGCCGGCATGGCGGGTTGGTACGTCAACTACCGCCTGCCGGTTATGCCATCAGCGGCGTCCCCTGCTTTGTCTTCAACGGCACACAAGCGCTTTCCGGCGCCCATCCGCCGGACACGATTTTCGAAGCGATGTTGCGCTCGGTTCGAGGCTGAAGCCGCTCAAAGCCGACGCGGTGCGGGAGAACGGTGCCGTGTGCGAATGCGCGATTTGTTACACGGGAGCCCGGCGATCGCGTCGCTGCCCCCCCCCGCGACAGGGGGCAATCACCTACATTGCGAGGACTAGACTGGGCATCGGGTTCTTGGCATTCGGGCTCGCATCCGGGATTCCAGATGCGAGCTTTTTTTTTCGCCATTGCTCACTGTCGCCGGAACGCGCCCTGCCCATTCCAGCCGCGGCTCCAGTCAGGCGACGAGATGCGCCGATGCGGAAACCGGCGCTGCGGCGCATCGGCAGGAAGCGCGTTTTGACCCCCTATCGACAAAACCGGTAAGGGATATCCAAATTTCGCGTTTTTCCGATTTAGCCAGGCGCTCTACGCTCGCATATCAACATAGAAAAGCTCCCCCATGTCTTCCATCGCACAAGCCAGCAGCCCCCCCGTCTCCGCCGCCCTGAACTGGCGGAATCGCCTGCTTACGCTTCTGCCTCTGGGATTTACCGCCTGGCTGGCGCTTCAGCTTTCAGAGCATCCGGCCATCGCCAAGATGGGCCTGAGCGCCCTGACACTCGCCATGTTCGCAGGCATGTTCGCCGGGAACACGTTGCCGCGCGACTGGCTCACGCCGCTGGCGCCGGGCATGCAGGTCGCGCGGCATCACATGCTGCGCCTGGGTGTGGGGCTGTATGGCCTGCGCCTGACCTTCGACGCGATCGTTGCGCTGGGCCTCGCGGGTGTCCTGATTCCCCTGGCCATGCTGGTCTCGACCTTGCTGCTGGGTACCTGGATCGGCGTCAGGCTGCTGGGCCTCGAACGGCGCGAAGCGCTTGTGGTCAGCGCGGGGAGCGCTGTTTGCGGGGCTGCCGCCGCGATTGCCATGGCTTCAGTGGTCAAGACCGACAATCGCCAGACTGCCGTTGCCGTGGCTACGGTCGTGCTGTTCGGGACTGTGGGCATGGTGCTCTACCCTTACCTGTTCGACCTCGCCGTGGGCCACATGCACTTCGCGGTCAGCGAACGCACATTCGGCATCTTCACCGGCGCGACCTTGCATGAGGTAGCGCAGGTCATTGCCTCCGGCAAGATGGTCAGCGACGCGACCGCCGATGCCGCCGTCGTTGCCAAGATGGTGCGCGTGCTGGCGCTCGGCCCCCTGCTGCTGATCATGGCGCTGTGGACCCGCGCAAGCGACCGCAAGCAAGGTCTCGATACGGGCGGTGCCGGCTGGTCCGGTCTCCTGCGCTCGGTGCCGTGGTTTGCCCTTGGTTTTGTTGCCGTGATGGCCATCAACTCCGCCGGCATGGTCCCGCCTGCCTGGAAGCCCGGGCTGATCGCACTGGACAACTGGCTGCTTGCCACCGCCATGCTTGCGATCGGCCTGCAAACGCGTTTGATTGACCTGGTCCGGACCGGACGCGCACCCATGATCCTGGCGGGCATCTTGTTCGTGTTCCTGATTGCAGGTGGCGCCGCCCTGTGCTGGTTCACGGCCTGAGCGACGGCGGATAAGAAGCGAGAAGAAGACCAACCGAAGAGGAGAAATAGTGGAGAACCGTAAGAATCCTGAGCAAGTGCTGCCCACGCGGCGCACCTTCCTGCGCGGTGCGGCCGCACTCGGTGCGCATGCGGCGCTGGGCGGCATGGCGTTCGATGCAATGGCGACCGCGAATGCAGGCACCGTGGACTTGCCGTTCGACAACGGCACGCGCGAACTGGTGGCATTCCCCCAAAAACGCCCGCTGATCCTCCTTACCAGCCGCCCCCCGCAGCTCGAGACACCATTCAGCGTATTCAACGAAGGCGTCCTCACGCCGAACGAAGCATTCTTCGTGCGATACCACTGGAGCGGCATTCCCACGTCCATCGATCCCGACAGCTACCGGCTGCAAGTGGGCGGCAAGGTTGCGAATCCGCTGGCATTGTCGCTGGCGGACCTGAAACGCATGACCGACCCCGTTGAACTGGTGGCGGTCAACCAGTGCTCCGGGAATAGCCGCGGCTTTCTAGAGCCGCGCGTCAATGGCGGGCAGCTGGCAAACGGTGCCATGGGCAATGCCAGATGGATGGGGATTCCGCTGAAAAAAGTACTGGAAAAGGCTGGCGTGCAGCCGGGTGCCGTGCAGGTCAGCTTTGACGGACTGGACCGTCCGCCGCTGGATGGCAGTCCGGACTTCCTGAAAGCACTGCATATCGATCACGCGCTGGATGGCGAGGTGATGCTGGCATGGGGCATGAACGGGGCGGACTTGCCCTTGCTCAATGGCTATCCGCTCCGCCTGGTGGTACCGGGTCACTATGGCACCTACTGGGTGAAGCACCTTTCGAATATCCAGGTGCTTGACGGCGTCTTCGATGGCTTCTGGATGAGCGCGGCGTATCGCATTCCCGACAACGGCTGCGCATGCGTCGAACCGGGCAAGGCGCCCGCGCGCACAACGCCGATTGGCCGCTTCAATGTTCGCTCCTTCATCACCAGCCTGCAGACCGGCAGCAAGATCTCGGCCGGCCATGAGACAGTCGTGCGCGGCATCGCATTCGACGGTGGGTACGGTGTTTCCGACGTAGCCTTCTCCGCCGATGGCGGGCAGACCTGGAGCGCGGCGCGTCTGGGCAAGGATCTTGGCCGCTACTCCTTCCGGGAATGGAGCGTGGCCTTCCGCCCGCCGCGCAAGGGAAGCTTCGAGCTGCGCGTACGCGCCACCAATCGAATTGGCCAAAGCCAGCCGCTCAATGCACTCTGGAATCCGGCTGGCTATATGCGCAACGTGGTGGAAACCACCCGCGTCAGCGCCGTATGAGGGACACCATGAAGAATCCGCATAAGCTGGTGCGCGCCGGCCTTATCGCCACGTTGGCGGTGTTGAGCGGCATTCCCGCTGCCTTTGCACTGGAAGTCACGCTCCCTGCGGAAACCGCCGGCTATCGGGCCAGCGAGCTCCCAGGGTACCGCCTGGTACAGCAGAACTGTATGACCTGCCACTCCGCGCAATACGTGCAGAGCCAGCCGCCGTCATCGACGCGCACCTACTGGGAAGCCACGGTAAAGAAGATGAAGAAGCCCTTTGGCGCACCGCTGAAGGACGAAGACATGCCGGCCATGGTCGACTATCTGGTCAAGACCTACGGCGCCGAACGGGGCAAGGACAGCCAGGGAGCCGTTGGCGCGCACCCTGCCGCGCAGACATCCGCAGCGCCGCAGGATGCCAGGAGCCTGCTAAGTGCGAACAACTGCACCGCTTGCCACGCTGTCGACAAGAAGGTGGTCGGGCCAGCGCTGCATGATGTCGCGGCGAAATACGCCGGCAAGCCGGATGCGGCCACGCAACTGATGCAGAGCATTCGGGCCGGCGGCAGCGGGAAGTGGGGCGCCGTTCCCATGCCCGGGTTCCCGCAACTAAGCGACGCGGAACTGAAAACCCTGGCCAACTGGGTGCTGACAAAGTAGCAGCCTCGGATTCCTGGCGCCTGGCGCGCCGTAGCGGGCGAATACGCGCAGGCCTGGCCGGTTCCAGGCCGGCATCGGCACGCCTTTGTCATCCAATACGTTGGCGATGACGTTCAGCACGGCGGCATGCTTCACTCCAGGCAACGCCAGCAGCGGCATGTCGCGTCCGATCAGCCGCAATGCCTGCCGCTCAGCCCCACTCGCGGCGCAGGCCGAGGCGGGGCCGGTGGCGTCTTGCTGGCGGTTAAACGACGGTCACCTTGCAGATCTTGGAAATCATGTAGCCCACGGCGGCCATCTTGTGTTCGTGCTTGACGGCAAAGGCATTCAGGTGCGCGGTGACGCAGCGGTCCAGCGCCTCGCCGGCGCCTTCGTTTTCAAAGCCGGGCAGGAAGGAGATGGAGACGCCCGGCAGCGGGTAGTCATGAAGGCGAGCGTCCGCGACCTGGGTGTAAAGATTGCCGTTCCGGAACTCCTCAGGGATCTCGTCCCATTTCGGCAGGAGCTTCTCGGTACTACGCGCCAGTTCAGCGTCAGTGATGCCGTTCAAGTCGGCTCGGGTCAGAGAGTAGGCCATGGTCGTCCTTCAGAGACAAAAAATGCATCGGAGTGATGCTCTGGCCGAATGAATGCACTGTGGCTGCGGCTTCGACCGGGGGGACTGAGCATCTGGCCGATTCAAACATGTCTCGGACAAGAGCCTCCCCCCAGCAGCGGGGGGGAGGCTGTGTCTTAGCTGGGTAACGTCACGCTGCCGGGCGGGACCGACGGCACTCCCGCTATGCGTCTCGCAACAAGCCCAGCAACTGCGCCCGGCGCACGATCTGCTTGCGGGTGCCGGGCGCAGTTGCTGGGCCGACAGGTTCTTCAGGTGCCACTTGACCGTCTCCTGCCCGATGCCCATGGCAAGCGCGATTTCCTTGTTGGCGAGATGCCGGGCCAGCAACGCCAGGACATTACGCTCTTTCGGTGTCAGCACCATGCTGGGCGCCACACGCGGCCTGTCTGCGCCGGCCTCGGCAGTGACGGGCACCGCCTCCCGCGCCTGCCTGGCAGGATCAAGACGCTGCGCACCGAACGATTCCATCTCGCTATTGCGCGCCCAGTCCGCCAGCGCGGGATTGACGTCGAGCAGGCCGCGCGTCATCCCGTACGCCTGCAGAAGATTCATGGCTTCGCGCAGCAAGGCTAGCCCCTTCTCGCCGCAGCGGTCCTGCGCCAGCGCCCGCAGCGCCATGATCTCGACGCGCATGCTCCCGAGTTTCATCGCCTCCGCCCCCGCCTCGGCCCGCGCCAGCTGTTGCTGCGCCGCTCGCCAGTCCTGCTCGGCAATGCAGACATAGGCATGCGCCAGATCCTGGAGCAAGTTCAGGCTGCGCTGCTTGATCGGAGAATCGGGCGAGGCATTGTCCGCAACGATCTCGCCGATGTGCCACTGCAGGGTCCGGCATGTCTCGGAGCGGAAGCGGCCGCTATGCAGCCGCAACTGCTCGGTCAGGCTGGCCACAGATTGCGGGCAACGCCAACCGCATGCATGGTCTCAAGCAAGTCAAGGGCGCGATGTTCAGCACCCGTGGCAGCTGCAATGCGGGCCGCCGTGCGGTAAGCGAGCAGCACCGTGTCTGGCGTGCCGCCGCGCTCCAGGATGTCGAGTCGATTGGCCAGCAGCGCTGCCGCTTCGTCAATCTGGTCGCGTGCATGAATGGCGGTGGCCAGCAGTGCGGCAAGCATGCAGGAAAACGGGTGGCGCCGGCCCAGTTCTTCGTCGGCACGGCCCAGCGCCGGCCGCAGCGTGCGCTCCGCCAACAGGACCTGGCCCTCGAACAGGTACGCCAGTCCAATGATGTAATCGCGCCAGCGGACGACATAGCGGTAGGCAAGACCAGACTCGCCAAGCGGTACGTTCTGCTCGTAGCGACGCGCCCTGGCATATTCCCCCGCCATCAACGCGCGGGCAGCCAGGCGATTGGCCTGCGCCTGCACCAGCCACGCATCGCTCACGGGCGGTACCTCCCCCCAGCGATCGAACAGGGCGGCCATGCAATCTGGCTCGTCCGCGTAATAGGCGGCGGCGCTCAGGATCAGATCGATCTCGTAGCGCATGGCGTCGTCCGGTGTCGCGTGGTGGAGGATTTTGCGCACTTGCGCCTCGGCCTGCTGATGACGCTCGCTCAGCGCCAGCGCCCATGCCACCGCGAGGCGCAGGCGTGGATGCTTGTCCAGTTCGGACTCGGGCAGCCATTTGAGCCATTCGAGCACGGCTGACAATTGACCGCGCGTCGCCGCCTCATGCAGGCAGCGCTGCGCCAGGCCGTAGGCGGTCTAGCGCTGGCCGCTGGCAAGCGCGTGGCGCGCGGCAGCTTCGGTCATGCCATGATCGGCAAGCCAGTGCATGGCGCGATCGTGCATCCCTTCGAGCTCCTGCGCCGGCAGTTCCGTCAGCCGCGCGCGCAGCGCATCGCGTGCCATGGCGTGCATGCGGAACCGCTCGCCCTTCTGGTCGGCGACGACGAACAGGGGCGTTTCCCGCATGAGGCGCTCCAGGCGATCCGGTGCATCCTCCATCGCCGTCACGGCGCGGCAAAGATCGGCATGCAACAACTCCACAATCGAGATACGCGTCAGGAATCCGGTATCCGCATCGGAGAGCCGGGCGAGCAGCGCGGTCACGAAGTGCTCGCGCATGCCGCCGGTGCTGTTGGCGAAGGCATCGATAGCGGCAACGGGATCGGGCGCATGGGTGATTGCGGCCAGCGCGAGTTGCAGGCCGAGCGGCCAGCCCTCGGTCGCGTCATGCAGCCTGGCGCTCGCGTCGGCTTCGACACTGGCGTCGAAGTGGCTGCCGATCAGTGCGATCGTCTCTTCCAGGCGGAAACGCAGCATCCCGGCATCGACCCTCACGCACTGGTCATAGGGGCCCAGCCGCTCGATGACCGTGTCGAACCCGCCCCGGGCCGCCACCACGATGCGCAGGTTGGGTGGCAGGTTGTTGAGCAGGTAGATCAACGCATCGCGGCTGGATTCCGGCAGCCGCTCGGCTTCATCGAGTATCAGGACGATATCGAGCGCAACGTGCGCAATCTCCGCCAGCCACGCGGTGAAGCCTTCCAGCGGCCCGCGGGACGATCCTTCCCCGTCCGGCAGCCGTCTGCCGAATGCTGGCCGCCCGCAGCCTGAGCGAATCGCGCTCGCGAGTCCTGTCAACAAGCGCCCCGGATCGTCATGCTCGTCCAATGACAGCCAGGCAACCGCGCTGCCGCGCATGATGTACTCGCGGTGCCACTGGATCAGCAGGGATGTCTTGCCGAAGCCGGCAGGCGCTTGCGCGATCGTCACGGGCCTGTCGACAAAGTGCTCGCAGTCCGAGCGCAGGCGTCGGCGCGCAAGGAGGTGGCGCGGTCCGCGCGGTGGACTGGTCTTGAGCGGGAATGCCGATGCTGTGACGCCAGTGCCACTGGTGGAATTTGTCATCGAATAAGCCCGGCAGGCTATGCCGTTCGCGTGGATGGGCAGAAGAGCCGGATGGGATTGGGCGGATCGCCAGTGCCGGCGATTATAGACAGGCCAGGCGCGTTGAAGGCCGCTCCCAGGGATATCCCTGTGCCGTTCCCCCCCGCCGCTGGGGGGAGCCTCCCACCCGCACGCTCCTAACATCCAATCCATGCAATACAACCACGAAAGTGATGCAATGCCGGCAACCAACCACGCAATCGCGACGACGCCAGGCGCCAATCCCGGGCCTGCAGCGATCACAAGGTTATCCACGGCTATGCATGCCATGCGCCGGCAGGCACAAGCGCCCGCCAATGCATCCATCTCGCTCTGACCCGAAACCGGCCTCAAAACATGTTCCGCCATCTGTTTGTTCCTGTCGATCCTAGCGATCACGGCGCCAATGCAACGGCGCAAGCCATCGCACTGGCTCGCAGCCACGGCGCGCGCATCAGCTTCCGGTACGCGCAGGCGGCAGGCGCGCGCGGCCCGTCGCAGGCCCGCGAGGCACTCGTCCGTGCCGATGCGGCAGCGCGTGCGCAAGGCTTGACAAGCACGGTGGCCAGCATCGTTGCCGAGCAGCCGGCGCGCGCGTTACTGGCCGCGGCGGACCAGGCGGGCTGCGACGCGATTGTCCTCGCCCATGGCACGGGGCAACTCGCGGAGCTGTCCTCCGCTGCCCGCCACATGCTGGTGCATGCCCGCATTCCGGTGCTGTCAATCGGCGCCAACTGCGTACCCGCGCCCATTCCGGCTATCGATCTGCTGCACAGCGAGTACAAGCGCCTGACCGCGCTGCTGCATGCCTGGCTGAACCTCCTCGAAACGCCGCCCCCGCCGGGCGCGTCAATGGCCTCGGCTCCGCTGCTGGCGGCGATCGAGTACGTTCGCTTGGTAGTCCATCCGCTGCTGCAGCGCAAGGAGGTCACGTTATTCCGCCGCCTGGGCCGGCGCAGCGAGGCCATGCGCGCGGAACTGGACGAGTTGTCCCGCCAGCACTTGCGTCAACAGAGCCTGCTGGATGAGCTTGCCACGCAAGTGGAGCAAGCCGACGGCAGCGCCCCCGCCTTTGCGGCGCTAGCCCAGGCCGTCGAGCAGTATGCCCGCCAGGTATGGGAATACATGGGCCGCGAAGAAGGCGTTGTGCTCCCGGCGGCGCGCCGCCACTTGACCGAGGGCGATTGGAACGATGTGCATTTGGCACTGACCCCCGCAGTGACTCACCACGTCGGGATACGCTCCGACGCCAGCTTTGCAGAGCTGCTGACGCAATTGACTCTGCCCCAACCCGACAAGGACTAAACATGCAATTCCTCGACGATTCCCTGCACCCCGAGAACCAGGACAAAGTGGTCATCACCGTGGCGCCTTACGGCCCCGAGTGGATGCCGGCGGATTTCCCCGAAGACATTCCGGTGACGATGGAGGAACAGGTGCAAAAGGCCGTTGACTGCTACAACGCCGGTGCCACGGTGCTGCACCTCCA
>NZ_JBFTOX010000101.1:0-20279 GCF_056398185.1 Cupriavidus sp. 05L310 | reverse complement strand
AGTCAGCCGTCTTGCGACGAAAGACCAGTTGGAAGTCTGCCCGCTTTCGCGTGGGATGATGTTTCAACCCCTATCCGAACCATTACAGCCCGGCATTCGCTTTTTCCAACCTCCCATACCCGCACAGCCAACAGCGTTCCTTGCGGTTCACTTGCCTGAGCCAATTGCGCTTCGGCAGCCATACGGGCTTACCACGTTCCCTGCACGTTACACGACTGGGTTAGGGTCCGCCTCTTCGCCGGTGGTCCATTGACGACGTGTCCCGAGGAACCAACGGGACAACCGACCACATACCGTTTTGGTTAGTGCCTATCAGCAGCTTTGGCACCGCAATGCTCACGGCGTTTACCGGCAGTTCACTTACATTACCCATACCAGCCAGCCTTGCTCCTCGACCCCATTGCTGCTCGGAGTCTCTGCCTTTCCGCCTCACGACGGCTAGACACCCTTACGGGGGCTACGTTGTCAGGAGAGCTTCACACCCCACCGTTACCAGTGACGCATGTCTCCCTAGGCTACTGCTAGTCGCATAGCAGGTTCTCTATCAGAGCACCCTTACGGGTGTGTCCGACCGAACCATAACGCGCAGAGCTTACGCTCCGGGACCTCACTTCCCTACTTCACGTACTCCTTTACTAGCGAGCGCTTGACGGCGGTGTACTCTCGCGAGTGCCTACCGTCCCAAAGAGCCTAGCGCCAGTCCATCCGGACCGGTTTGAATGCTATGTGGCACCCATACAACAAACTCCGTTGCATAGCCACCCGCCTCTCCGTGGAGAGGCGTTTACAGAGAACTCGCCCAAAGGCGAGTGTCCCCGCCCTTGGGCAATGGCTGGAAATCCATCCAGCAAAAAGCAAGCTGCAAATCCGGCCGGTGTTCTGGCCTTCCTCGCAACGTTCTAGACTCCCCCTGGCTGTTCGGCCTGGTTCATCTAAGCAAGAAATGGTTGGGATTGGACAGTTCGGGCCGAAACCCTCCCCTTGTCCCAACAAGGTCGATGCTCCTTACGTTGGAGCTACCCGGACACGATAGTGCGTGTCGCACGATTCCCGGCATTGTAGCGGAATCGCCTCGTACTAACGGTAACGGCTTGTATGCCGCAAGCATGCTGCAATAATGAAAAAGCGCCCCGAACAGGGGCGCTTTTTCGACTATCCAGTCACATCACGAGTCAAACACAGCGATTCAGGAACGGGCCAGTTTCAGCCCGCCATCGTCATGCAAGGCGCTACCGGCAACAACGGCCGGCTTCGCCTGGGCAGGCGCGCTCGGATGAGACGCGCCAGCCGCGGCACCATGGCCATTGCCGTTGGCACCGCCACTGCCATTGCCACCGTGACTGCCGATGGTGCTGGCCCCCGTACCGCCGCCGCCAACGGCCTGCGGCAGCGCCGGGCTGCGATCAACTCGTTCACGCAACTCCTTGCCCGCCTTGAAGTGCGGCACCCGTTTCTCGGGCACCAGCACTCTTTCGCCAGACTTGGGATTGCGCCCTACGCGCGGCGGACGCCGGTTCAGGCCAAAACTGCCGAATCCACGAATCTCGATGCGGTGGCCATCGGCCAGCGCTTCGGACATCGCATCGAGGATCGTCTTCACCGAGATGTCCGCATCCCGCAGCAGCAACTGCGGGAACCGGGCAGCCAGTTTTTCGACAAGCTCGGACTTGGTCATGGGCATCCGCTAGCAGGCGTAAGAACCGATGCTTACTGGTTGTCCTGGCCGAGCTTGGCCTTCAGCAGCGCGCCCAGGTTGGTCGTGCCAGCCGTGCCGGTGTCAGCGGCGAACTTTTGCATCGCTTCTTGCTGCTCGACGTTGTCCTTGGCCTTGATCGACAGGTTGATGTTGCGCGACTTGCGGTCCACATTCACCACCAGGGCGGTGATCTGCTCGCCTTCCTTCAGCACGTTGCGGGCATCTTCCACGCGGTCAGCCGAGATTTCGGATGCACGCAGGTAGCCTTCGACGTCGTCAGCCAGTTGCACAACGGCACCCTTGGCATCAACCGACTTGATCGTGCCATTGACCAGGGAACCCTTGTCGTTGGCCGAGATGAAGTTGTTGAACGGATCGCCCGACAGCTGCTTGATACCCAGCGAGATGCGTTCCTTGTCGACGTCGATGCCCAGAACCACGGCTTCCACTTCGTCGCCCTTCTTGTACTTGCGCACGGCTTCTTCGCCGGTTTCTTGCCAGGACAGGTCGGACAGGTGCACCAGGCCGTCGATGCCACCGGGCAGGCCGATGAACACGCCGAAGTCGGTGATCGACTTGATCTGGCCGCCCAGCTTGTCGCCCTTCTTGTGGTTACGGCTGAAATCGTCCCACGGATTGGCCTTGCATTGCTTCATGCCCAGGCTGATACGACGCTTGTCTTCGTCGATATCCAGAACCATGACTTCGACTTCGTCGCCCAGCTGGACAACCTTCGACGGAGCCACGTTCTTGTTGGTCCAGTCCATTTCGGAAACGTGGACCAGGCCTTCGATGCCGGCTTCGATTTCAACGAATGCGCCGTAATCGGTCAGGTTGGTCACCTTGCCGAACAGGCGGGTGCTTTGCGGGTAACGACGCGAGATGCCGACCCACGGATCTTCGCCCAGTTGCTTCACGCCCAGCGAGACGCGGTTCTTCTCTTGGTCGAACTTGAGGATCTTGGCGGTGATTTCCTGGCCAACCGACAGCACTTCGCTCGGGTGACGCACACGACGCCATGCCAGGTCGGTGATGTGCAGCAGGCCATCGATGCCACCCAGGTCCACGAATGCGCCGTAGTCCGTGATGTTCTTGACGATACCGTTGACGATGGCGCCTTCCTTCAGGGTTTCCATCAGCTTCTGGCGCTCTTCGCCCAGGGTCGCTTCCACAACGGCGCGGCGCGACAGCACCACGTTGTTGCGCTTGCGGTCCAGCTTGATGACCTTGAATTCCAGGGTCTTGCCTTCGTACGGCGTGGTGTCCTTGATCGGACGCACGTCGACCAGCGAGCCCGGCAGGAACGCGCGGATGCCGTTGACCATGACGGTCAGGCCGCCCTTGACCTTGCCCGTGACCGTGCCCGAGATGATTTCGCCGTCTTCCAGCGCCTTCTCGAGGTTCAGCCACGATGCCAGGCGCTTGGCCTTGTCGCGGGACAGGATGGTGTCGCCATAGCCGTTCTCGAGCGCGTCGATGGCCACGGAGACGTAGTCGCCGGCCTGCACTTCGAGTTCGCCCTGGTCGTTCAGGAACTCCTCCACCGGCACAAAGGCTTCCGATTTGAGGCCGGCGTTGACGACCACGAAATTGTGGTCGATGCGCACGACTTCAGCGGAAATCACTTCGCC
The DNA here is from genome assembly GCF_056398185.1 of Cupriavidus sp. 05L310. Taxonomy (NCBI): domain Bacteria; kingdom Pseudomonadati; phylum Pseudomonadota; class Betaproteobacteria; order Burkholderiales; family Burkholderiaceae; genus Cupriavidus; species Cupriavidus sp. 05L310. The sequence continues at coordinate 16,952 of NZ_JBFTOX010000101.1, read as the reverse complement.
AGCCTTCATATTGGAGCGGGCGACGGATTCCTCGAACAGTGCGGCAAAGGATTCGTTAGTTTGCAGGTCGGACATAAACTTGAGTATCAATCCGCAGTACTCGGGCCGGCGCGAGGATCGCGCTCAGTCTGCACCGGGCAGCGGGGTCAGGTTGAACAACACCGGCAGGTCTGCGCATGCAGGCACTACCGGCACTTCGGTGCGGCGGGCACGATGCGCGGGTCAGGAACCCGGCGCGGCGTACCACTGCAGCACCTGCGCCACCGCCTGATCCACCGTCATGTCGGAGGTATCGAGCAAGTGCGCATCCTGTGCGGGACGCAGCGGCGCGGCCGTGCGGGTACGATCCCGCTGGTCGCGCGACTCAAGGTCTCGCAAAAGGTCTTCGATATTAGCAGAAATTCCCTTATCAATCAATTGTTTATAGCGCCTGCGAGCGCGCGCTTCGACACTTGCGGTCAGGAATACCTTCAGGCGGGCATCGGGGAAAATCACCGTGCCCATGTCGCGGCCGTCGGCAACCAGGCCCGGCAGCTTGCGAAAACCGCGCTGCAGCGCCGTCAGGGCGTCGCGAACCGACTGGTGGACGGCAATGGCCGACGCCCGGTTGCCGGTGGCTTCCGCGCGGATGGCCAGGCTGACCTCTTCGCCGCTCAGCCAGACCCGATCGGGGCCGAACTTGACATCAAGGCGGCCTGCCAGCTTTGCAAGCCCCTCCACATCCTGTGCGTCAATGCCCACACGCTCGCTGGCAAGCGCGACCAGGCGGTACAGCGCACCGCTATCCAGCAGATGGAAGCTGAGTGCGTCCGCCACCTTGTGCGCTACGGTGCCCTTACCGGAGGCAGTGGGCCCGTCGATTGTGATGACGTCGACGATAGTCATTATTTATTGAAACAGAAAAGAATATTGATTTCTTAAATCAATTGAGAATCATTACCATGCAATCCATGGCGGGCGGCCCTGCAAATGGCAGGCGCTCCGGGCAGTCAAGACAACTCCGCGAGGCAATCTACCATGGCTAAGACCCTGTCGTTCGGCATCATGCACGTTGGTATTGCCTTTGGCGTCACTTACGCGCTGACCGGCAACCTGGCCGTCAGCGGCGCCGTGACCTTCATCGAACCGGCAGTCAATACTGTGGCGCATTACTTCTTCGACCGCTACTGGGACAGGCGCGAACGCCGCGACGAAGGCGTGCCCACCATTCCCCGCGAGGAGTCCCGCCCGATGCTGGCAGTGTGATCAGCGCACCACCGCCGCAAACGCGTCGAAGTAGTCCGGGAACGTCTTGGCCACGCAGCCAGGATCGTTGATGCGCACCGGCAACGGGCCGAAGGCAGCCAGCGAAAAGCACATGGCCATGCGGTGATCGTCATAGGTGTCGATGCCAGCGGCCGGCGTCTTCCACGCGGTTTGGGCCGGTGGCGTCACCTTCAGGTAATCCGCCCCCTCCTCCACCTCGACACCTAACTTGCGCAATTCCTTGGCCATGGCGCTGATGCGGTCGGTTTCCTTGACCCGCCAGCTCGCGATATTGGTAAGCGTGGTCGTGCCCTCGGCAAACAACGCCGCTACCGCCAGCGTCATGGCAGCGTCCGGGATATGGTTGCAATCCAACTCGATGCCGTGCAGGCGGCCATCGTCGCGCTCGGTACCGCGGACCTCGATCCAGTTGGCGCCCGCCATCACGTTGGCGCCCATGCGGTTGAGCGCCTCGGCAAACTTGACGTCGCCCTGGATGCTCGACATGCCCACGCCCTCCACCCGCAACGGACCGCCGCCAATAGCGCCGGCTGCCAGGAAGTAGGATGCCGAGGAGGCATCGCCTTCCACGAAGATCTCACCGGGCGAACGGTAGGCCGAACGCGCCGGCAGGATGAAACGCGACCAGCCTTCGCGCCTGACTTCGATGCCGAAGCGCGCCAGCAGGTTCAGCGTGATCTCCACGTAGGGCTTGGAGATCAACTCCCCGACGACCTCGATCTCGATGGTGTCGCCCGGCGCATCGGCCAGCGGCAGGGTCATCAGCAGCGCCGTCAGAAACTGGCTGGAAACGTCGCCGCGCACGCGGATCGGTGCATCGATGCGGATCTGCGCGGGCGATATCTGCAGGGGCGGATAACCCTCGGTACCAAGGTAGTCGACGTGAGCGCCAATCTGCCGCAGGCCATCGACAAGATCGCCGATCGGGCGCTCATGCATACGGGGCACGCCCGACAGCTTGTAGCTCCCACCCTGCAGCGCCAGTGCCGCGGTCAGCGGGCGAATGGCGGTGCCCGCATTGCCCATGAATAGTTCGGCCGCCTTGTTCGGGAAGTTGCCGCCCACGCCGCGCACCACGCAAGCGCCATCCTCCTGGCGCCACGCCACACCCAGCGTACGCAGCGCCTGCAACATCACACGCGTATCATCGGAGTCGAGCAAATCGCAGACGCGGGTCTCGCCGTCCGCGAGCGCCGCCAGTAGCAGCACACGGTTGGAGATGCTCTTGGAGCCCGGCAGGCGAACAGTGCCCGAGGCGCGAGTGAAAGGACCAAGCGTGAGATGTTCCATGATTTGCATGCTAGTTGGCCGGCCGCTCTTTATGAAGGGCGGGCCGCACCGTTGGTGACCTGATGACTTCGCGACGCGAGCGTTCAGGGCTCGACGTTGACAGCGGGTGCACGCTGCGCGCCCCATTGCTGGCGCGCCTGGCTGGCGCGCTGGAAGATGCGCTCCAGCCCCTCGCCGTTGCTGTTTTCTATCAGCGTCTTCAAATGCGCCAGCATCGCCTGGTAAGTGGTCAGCTCGCTCAGCATCGCCTCCCGGTTGCCAACGCAGATATCACGCCACATCTCCGGCGAGGACGCCGCGATACGGGTGAAATCGCGAAAGCCGCCGCCGGCGAAGTCGAGCTTCAGCGCCGCGTCCTCGGCATTGGCCACCTGGGCCACCAGCGCGTAGGACAGCAGGTGTGGCAGGTGGCTGACCGCGGCAAACACGGCATCGTGCTGCACGGCGGACATCACAAAGCAATCGGCACCGGCGGTCTCCCACATGGCGCGCACGGCAGCCACGTCGATGCGGACGTTTTCCTGCAGCGGGCACAATACGACCTTCTTGCCGGCATAGAGATCGGCCAGCGCGGCTTCCACGCCGTTCAGCTCGCGGCCCGCGATGGGATGGGCGGGCACGAACTGCGCCGCCTTGTCGCCCAGCGCGGTCTTGGCCGCAATGATGACGTCGGACTTGGTGCTGCCGGCGTCGGTGACGATGGTGGCCGGCTCGAGATGCGGCTCAAGTGCATGGAGCAGCGCAAAGGTCTGCGCCACCGGAGCGCAGAGCACGATGACGTTGGCGCCCTTGGCAGCCTCCTCCAGCGTCGCGGCTTCGTCGATCACGCCGAGCTTGAGGGCGCGCTCCAGCGAGGCCTGCGAGCGGCCTACGCCGACCACCGTGCCGACCGCCCCCGCACGCTTGAGCGCGAGCGCCAGCGAGCCGCCGATCAGGCCGACCCCGACTATAACGACACGGGAAAAATAAGGAGCGGACGCAGGAACGGTCACGGGGATACGCTGCCAGGCAAGGAAGTTCGGGAATCCGGCATTGTATCTCGTCTACGCCGGCCGACGGCGCCGCCAGTTGCGGCGGCACCAGCTGGCGAAGGCGCGGCGCCTACTTGAGCGCCCGTTCCAGCGCGGCGATGAAGGCCGCGTTTTCCTCAGGCAGGCCGATGGTCACGCGCAGCCATTGCGGCAGGTTGTAGTTGCCCACCGGACGCACGATCACGCCCTGCCTGAGCAGCGCCAGGTTGACGCGCGCGCCGGCGCCGTCGTCCTGGCCCACGCGCACCAGCACGAAATTGCCTGAAGATGGCACGTACTGCAGGCCGAGCCGGTCGAAGGCCGCCACCAGTTGCGCCTTGCCGGCACGGTTGCGTTCCGCGCTGCGCTTCAGGAAGGCCGTGTCGGCCAGCGCCGCCACCGCAGCGGCCTGCGCCAGGCTGTTGACGTTGAAAGGCTGGCGGATGCGGTTGAGCAGGTCGGTCAGCGCCGGCTGCGCGACCGCATAGCCGATGCGCAGGCCGGCCAGGCCATAAGCCTTGGAGAAGGTGCGCGAAACCAGCAGGTTCGGATACTTGCGGACCCACGCCACCGAGTCGTACTGCTGCGCGTCATCCAGGTATTCGTTGTAAGCCTCGTCCAGCACCACCACGACATCGGCCGGCACCTTGGCCAGGAAAGCCTCGATGGCCGCCGCCGGCAGGAAGGTGCCGGTCGGGTTGTTCGGGTTGGCGATAAAGATCAGGCGCGTATCCGGCACGATGGCGGCGGCCATGGCGTCGAGATCGTGCCCATAGTCACGGGCCTTGACCTCGATGGCGCGCGCGCCGATTTCCTGCGTGGCCAGCGCATACACCGCAAAGGAATGCTCGGCGTAGATGACCGACTCGCCCGGCTTCACCAGCGCGTGCGCGGCGATTTCCAGGATGTCATTGCTGCCGTTGCCCAGCGTGAGCCAGTCGGCCGGCACATCGAAACGGGCCGACAAGACAGCCTTCAGTTCGAAACCGTTGGCATCGGGGTAGCGGCCCAGGTCGGCGACGGCGGCGGCGATGGCCGTCCTGGCCGACTCGGGCATGCCGAGCGGGTTCTCGTTCGAGGCCAGCTTGACGATGGCGGACTCGTCCAGGCCGAATTCGCGCGCCACTTCGGAAATCGGCTTGCCCGCCACGTACGGAGAGATCGCCCGCACATACTCGGGACCGAACTGCTTGCCTTGCTCTGCCATCCTGGCTCCTTGGTGATCGTCTTTCGCGGATCGCGATCCGCGATCGCCGATCCGTTCTTCGGTCTGGCTGCCGCCCGGGCGGCAAGCCTTGCTATCGGCTGGACGGGTATGAACCCAGCACTTTGAAGTAAGCCGCGTTACGCCGGAGTTCTTCCAGTGCCCGCGCCACCGAGGCATCGTGCTGGTGCCCTTCCACGTCGACGTAGAAGTAGTACTCCCACGCGCCGCTGCGCGCCGGGCGCGACTCGAAGCGGCACATCGACACGCCGTTGTCGGCCAGCGGCGCCAGCAACTGGTAGACCGCGCCAGCCTTGTTGGGCACCGACAGGATCATCGAGGTCTGGTCGCTGCCCGAGGGCTCGGTCTCGTAGCGCCCGATCACCGCGAAACGCGTGCGGTTGTGCGGATCGTCCTGGATGTGCGTGCGCACCAGATGCAGGTGATAGCGATTGGCGGCGGACTCGCCGGCGATGGCCGCCACGGTGGGATCTTCGCTGGCCATGCGCGCCGCTTCCGCATTGCTCGATACGGCCTGGCGCTCCAGATGCGGGTAGTTGGCCGTTAGCCAGTGCTGGCACTGCGCCAGCGCCTGCGCGTGTGCGCGCACCACGGTCACGCCCTTCATGTCCGGCGACGACGCCATCAGGTTGTGATGCACCTTCAGCGCGATTTCGCCGCTGATTTTCAGCGAGGTCTGCAGGAACAGGTCCAGCGTGCGGGACACCGCGCCCTCGGTGGAATTCTCCACCGGCACCACGCCGTACTCCACGGTGCCGGCCTCCACCGCGCGGAACACCTCGTCGATGCTCGGGCACGGCACGCCGCTCACCTCGTGGCCGAAATGCGCGTACAGCGCCTGCTCGGAGAACGTGCCAGCGGGGCCCAGGAAAGCAACTTCAAGCGGCTTTTCCAGGCCGCGGCAGGCGGACATCACCTCGCGCCAGATCGCCGCCACGCTGTCGTCGAGCAGCGGGCCGGGATTGGCGCCCTGCACCTTGCGAATCACCTGCAGCTCGCGTTCCGGACGGAACACCGGCGCGCCATACTTCTTCTTGACCTCGCCCACATCGAGGGCGAGTTGCGCACGGCGATTCAACATTGCCAGCAGTTCGCGGTCCAGCTTGTCGATCTGCTCGCGCAACGGCGTCAGTTCGACGCCCAGCGCCTTCTCGGCCGCGCCATTGTCCGGCTGCGCCTCCTCCTGCGCGATGTCTTTGTCTTGATTTGTCATTGTATGAATCCGCTACGCCACGTCATTGCGAAGTGGCCCTGGAAAAAACCGAATCGGCACAGGGCGGCAGCGCCAGGAGACGCCGCCGCAAACGAAGGATCAGGCCGCGGTGCGCTCGAAGTCGCGCATGTACTCGATCAGGGCGGCGACGCCCTCGAGCGGCATGGCGTTGTAGAAGCTGGCACGCATGCCGCCGACGGACTTGTGGCCCTTGAGCTGTACCAGCCCCCTGGCGCGCGCACCGGCCAGGAAGGCATCGTTGCGCGATTCGTCAGCCAGGAAGAACGGCACATTCATGCGCGAGCGGCAGCTCGGATCGATATCGTTGCGGTAGAACGCGCTTTGATCCAAGAACTCATAAAACGCGTGCGCCTTGGCGATATTGCGTTGCTCGATCGCATCCACGCCGCCCTGCGCCTTGAGCCACTTGAAGACCAGCCCGGCGATGTAAATGGAATAGGTCGGCGGCGTGTTGTACATCGAGTCATGCTCGGCCACCAGGCGCCAGTTGAAGGCGGTGGGGCAAAGCGGATGCGCATGGCCCAGCAGGTCTTCGCGCACGATCACGATGGTCAGGCCGGCCGGCCCGATATTCTTCTGCGCGCCGCCGTAGGCCACCTGCACGCGCGACCAGTCGACCGGGCGCGACAGGATGTGGCTGGAGACGTCGGCCACCACCACCGGCCCGCCGTCGCGGTGCTGGCCGATATCGGGCACGTCCTGGAACTCGACACCGACGATGGTCTCGTTGGTGCACAGGTGTACATAGGCGGCATCGTCCGACAGGTTCCAGTCGGACACATCCGGGATACGCACGAATTTTTGCGCGGTGCTGGAGGCCGCGATATTGACCTCGCCATAGCGGCGCGCCTCCTGCTCGGACTTCACCGACCACGTGCCGGTGACAACGAAGTCCGCCTTGGGGCGTTCCGCTTTCAGGCGAGACATCAGGTTGAGCGGCACGATGCCGTTCTCGCCAATGGCACCGCCCTGCAGGAACAGGATGCGGAAATCTTTCGGCACGTGCAGCAACTCGCGCAGGTTCGCCAGCGCTTCTGCCTGGATCCCCTCGAACTCGCGGCTACGGTGGCTCATCTCCATCACCGAGACCCCGGTACCGTGCCAGGACAGCATCTCGTCGGCCGCCTGCAGCAACACTTCGGTCGGCAGGGCCGCCGGACCGGGCGAGAAGTTATAGACACGCTCGGCCACGGCGCGCTGCATCATGGCGGCAAGTGCTGGATTCTGGGGTTCGTTCATGGATCGGGATGGAAATGAAAAATGGCTGCCGGTGTTACCCAAGCAGCCATTATCCATCAAACCCGCGCCAGATAGGGGAGCCGGGGATAGTGCCCCGTACGCCCCACCGGCCCGCCGGCAAATTACTTCGAAGCGGCGGCGATTTCCTTCTCGGCTGCGTCGCGCATCGACTTGCCAACCTGCGGGCCGTACTTCTGCATCATCGAGCCCCAGATTTCCTGCGTAGCCTTGCCTTGGTTCGCCATGAACTTCTGGCCCGTGGGCGACTTCAGGAACGTGGTCAGATCCTTGATTTCCTGAGCGCTGTAGTATTTGGCGAAGGCGTCGTAGTGGGCCTTCATGGCGTCGCTCTTGAAGCCATCGGTGGTGAACGCCGTACCGGCGCCGTCCACCATGCGCTGCACGGCGCCATTCTTCTTGAGCTTGTCGACGGCGGCTTGCTTCTGCTTGTCGTTGAGCGTCTTGTTCTCGACCAGTACCTGCTCCAGAACCATGGGCGCTTCCTGCTTGGCGCCCTGCTGCCAGTTCTCGGCCTGGCCCTTGACGGCCTGGTCGGCCTGCATCACGGTCAGGAGCTCCTTGATGGCAGCGGTCTTGTCCGCATCCTGGGCATGCGCCGCGTTGGCCAGCATCATGGCCGGCACGAAGGCAGCCAGAACAGCGATACGTCGATAGGTTTTGAACATTGTGACTCCCTGGTAAATATGTCCGTTTTAGTCCCGCAGCCGGCAATCGAGTTCCGGCTATCGGGTCAATGTTGCAACAACTTACGAATTGGATCCCGTGTCAGGGGTGCCAGCCTCGGTGCCGTCCTGCGCACCTGCCCCCGGCTCTCCCTCGGCAGCAGCATCGGCCCCATCGAGTTCTTCACCCGCCACACCGTTGTCGGCGTCGCTTTCGACGATTCGCTGCAGGCCGGAAAGCTTGGTGCCTTCGTCCACGTTGATCAGGGTCACGCCTTGCGTGGCGCGGCCCATCTCGCGGATTTCAGATACGCGCGTACGGATCAGCACACCGCCGGTCGTGATCAGCATGATCTCGTCTTCCGGCGACACTAGCGCGGCAGCCACCACCCGGCCATTGCGCTCGCTGGTCTGGATCGCAATCATGCCCTTGGTGCCCCGGCCGTGTCGAGTGTACTCGGCGATCGGGGTACGCTTGCCATAGCCATTTTCGGTGGCGGTCAGCACACTGCCCACCGCTACGTCCTGCTCGCTGGTCTCGGCCGGTGCCACCAGCATGGCGATCACGGTCTGGCTTTCTTCCAGGTTCATGCCGCGCACGCCGCGCGCCTGCCGGCCCATCGGGCGCACATCGTTTTCATCGAAGCGCACTGCCTTGCCGGAGTCCGAGAACAGCATCACATCGTGCTGGCCATCCGTGACGGCGGCGCCAATCAGGTAGTCGCCCTCGTCGAGATCGACAGCGATGATGCCGGCCTTGCGCGGGTTGGAGAACTCGGTCAGCGCCGTCTTCTTCACGGTGCCGCGCGCGGTGCCCATGAAGATGAAATGCTCGGCGTCAAACTGGCGCACCGGCAGGATGACGTTGATCTTCTCGCCGTCAGACAGCGGGAACATATTGACGATCGGCCTGCCGCGCGAGTTGCGCGACCCCTGCGGCACCTCGTACACCTTCAGCCAGTACAGCCGGCCGCGGTTCGAGAAGCACAGGATGTAGTCGTGCGTGTTGGCGACGAACAGCGTGTCGATCCAGTCGTCTTCCTTGGTGGCGGTCGCCAGCTTGCCCCGCCCGCCGCGCTTCTGCGCCCGGTACTCGGAGATCGGCTGGCTCTTCATATAGCCGCTGTGCGACAGCGTGACCACCATGTCCTGCGGCGTGATCAGGTCCTCGGTATCCAGCTCGGTCGCATTGAGCTCGATATGCGAGCGGCGCAGGTCACCGAACTCCGCGCGGATGGCGGTCAGCTCGTCGGTGATGATGGTGCTGATGCGCTCCGGCCGGGACAAGATATCGAGCAGGTCGGAGATGACCGCCATGACGTCCCGGTATTCCTGGACGATCTTGTCCTGCTCCAGGCCCGTCAGGCGCTGCAGGCGCATCTGCAGGATTTCCTGGGCCTGCGAGTCGGACAGGCGGTACAGGCCGTCGCCCTGCATGCCGAAGATGGCTGGCAGGCCGTCGGGGCGGTAGGAAGCGCGGCCGCCCGGCGTGTCGCCTTCGGCGCGTGCCAGCATCTCGCGCACCAGGCTCGAATCCCACGCCTTCGCCATCAGCCCTTGCTTGGCGATGGGGGGCGTAGGCGCTGCCTTGATGATGGCAATGAACTCGTCGATATTGGCCAGCGCGACCGCCAGGCCTTCCAGCACGTGGCCACGCTCGCGCGCCTTGCGCAGCTCGAACACGGTGCGGCGGGTGACGACCTCGCGCCGGTGCGACAGGAAGCACTCCAGCATCTGGCGCAGGTTCAGCAGGCGCGGCTGGCCGTCGACCAGCGCCACCATGTTCATGCCGAAGGTATCCTGCAGCTGGGTGTGCTTGTAGAGGTTGTTCAGCACCACCTCGGGCACTTCGTTGCGCTTTAGCTCGATCACCACGCGCATGCCGGACTTGTCGGACTCGTCGCGGATATCCGAGATGCCTTCGACCTTCTTGTCCGTCACCAGCTCGGCAATGCGCTCCAGCAAGGTGCGCTTGTTGACCTGGTAGGGCAGCTCGTCGACGATGATCGCCTGGCGCTGGCCACGATCGATATCCTCGAAGTGCGTCTTGGCGCGCATGACGACGCGGCCACGGCCGGTGCGGTAGCCTTCGCGCACGCCCTGGATGCCATAGATAATGCCCGCGGTCGGGAAATCCGGCGCCGGAATCAGCTCGATCAGCTCGTCGACCGTGGCTTGCGGATTGCGCAGCAGGTGCAGGCAGCCGTCGACCACTTCGTTGAGGTTGTGCGGCGGGATATTGGTGGCCATGCCCACCGCGATACCCGACGATCCATTAATCAGCAGATTAGGGATGCGCGCCGGCAGAATCAGCGGCTCATTCTCCGAGCCGTCATAATTCGGCCCGAAATCGACAGTTTCCTTATCGATATCGAGCAACATCTCGTGGGCGATCTTGGACAGGCGGATTTCGGTATAACGCATGGCTGCCGCGTTATCCCCGTCCACCGACCCGAAATTACCCTGGCCATCGACCAGCATGTAGCGCAGGGAGAAATTCTGCGCCATGCGCACGATCGTATCGTATACAGCAGTGTCGCCGTGGGGGTGATACTTACCGATCACATCCCCTACGATACGCGCCGATTTCTTGTACGGCCGGTTCCAGTCATTGTTAAGCTCATGCATCGCATAGAGCACACGCCGATGTACCGGCTTCAAGCCATCCCGGACATCGGGAAGCGCGCGCCCTACGATCACGCTCATTGCGTAATCGAGATAAGAGCGGCGCATTTCCTCTTCGAGGGAGACCGGAAGGGTTTCTTTGGCGAATTGATCCATTGCGGCGTGGGTTATCCGGCGAATTTAAACAGAAGGCCCCCAGGTGAATCACCATTCGCCAAGCGGCGTCCGGCAGTAGGGCAACGTGGCATTCTAACATGCGCCGCTGCCCTCCCCCGCAGCCGCCTCCCCCCCCTCCAAAGGGCCTTTGACGACGCCGGGAAACGACGAGAAAGGCCGCTGCGAAAATCCTGCAAGCCCGGCCAGACAAGGGTTTGCGGGCATCGCAAGAGCCATGTTGCACAAACACCACAGGCCCAAAACCCATTGGTGGAATCGAATATATTTACTTCTTAGGAAACGACCCTTGTGGCACAATTCCCCAGCGAAGAGCCAGACATTGTTCGAAGTGGAGCATACACCGCATCGAGAATGTTATACTCCGAAGAATGTATGACTTGTTTCCGTCCATTTGCTCGCAGTAACCCTGCGGTGATCTCATCCTGAGAGGAGAAATATGAAAAAATTTGCCAAGCTCGCGCTCGTTGCAGCTACCGCAGTAATGGCTGCATCCGCTCAAGCCCAGTCCGTCCCCTACGAAAAGAAGGCTGTGAACGATAACTGGGGCAACGGTACGAGCGAGTACGTGTGGAAGAACGGCACGAACGAGCTCTGCTGGCGCGACAGTTCGTGGACCCCGGCCACCGCCAACGCACTGTGCGACGGCGCCCTGGCTCCGGCGGCCGTTCCGGTGGCACCGCCCGCAGCGGTTGCTCCTCCGGTTGTTTCCAGCGAAAAGGTCACTTTCGCTGCTGACACCCTGTTCGACTTCGACAAGGCTGTCCTGAAGCCGGAAGGCAAGGCCAAGCTGGACGACCTGACCTCCAAGCTGTCCGGCATCACCCTGGAAGTGATTATCGCAGTTGGCCACACCGACTCGTTCGGTTCGGACAAGTACAACGATCGCCTGTCGATCCGTCGTGCTGAAGCCGTCAAGGCCTATCTGGTCAGCAAGGGCGTGGAAGCCAACCGTGTGTACACGGAAGGCAAGGGCAAGCGTCAGCTGAAGGTTGACCCGAAGTCGTGCAAGGGCAACCGCAAGGCGCAGATCGCCTGCCAGCAGCCGAACCGCCGCGTGGAAGTCGAAGTGGTCGGCACCCGCAGCGCACGTTAATCGGATCCTTTCCGATGAAAAAAAGCCCAGCGCGAGCTGGGCTTTTTTTTTGATACAGTGGCTGCATACTTTCCGCTCTCGCGCCGCCGCCTGGCCGCGCGCCAAAATCCATGACGCAGATCTCCCCTCCGCACCATCCCACCGTTGAAACCACCCAGCTCGGCAGGAATGCCGATGCCCGCGAAATCGACAAATTCAGCGAGCTGGCCCACCGCTGGTGGGACCCGGAGAGCGAGTTCAAGCCGCTGCACGAACTCAATCCCTTGCGGCTCGGCTGGATCGACGGCATTGCCGCGCTCGAGGGCAAGCAGGTGGTCGACATTGGCTGCGGGGGCGGCATCCTCGCCGAAAGCATGGCGCGAACCGGCGCCACGGTGCGGGGCATCGACTTGTCCACCAAGGCGCTCAAGGTCGCCGACCTGCACAGCCTGGAGTCAGGTGTCCCGGTGACCTATGAAGAAATCGCTGCCGAGGCGCTGGCTGCCCGCATGCCTGCCGGTTTCGACGTAGTGACCTGCATGGAAATGCTGGAGCACGTGCCGGACCCGCAGTCGATCGTGCGAGCCTGCGCAACCCTGGTACGGCCGGGCGGGCATGTGTTCTGCTCCACCATCAATCGCAATTTCAAGGCCTATATGCTGGCCGTGGTCGGCGCCGAGTACGTACTCAGGATGCTGCCGCGCGGCACGCATGACTACGACAAGTTCATCACGCCGTCTGAGCTCGCGCGCTATGCGCGCAATGCAGGGCTTGAACTCGTCGAGATGCGCGGCATGAGCTACAACCCGCTGACCCAGGTCTACTCGCTGGGCAAGGACACCGATGTGAATTACCTGATGGCGTTTCACCGCCCCGCCTGAATATGCGCACCTACGACGCAGTCTTCTTCGATCTCGACGGCACCCTCGCCGACACGGCCCCGGATCTGGCCGCGGCAGCCAACCGGCTGGTCACCGAGCATGGCCGCCCTCCCGTGGCGTACGAGCAACTCCGTCCGGTCGCTTCGCACGGCGCCCGTGGACTGATCGGCGCGGCCTTTGGCAAGAGCCCGGCCGACCCTGAGTTTCCCGGCCTGCGAGACACGTTCCTGGACTATTACGAGGCCGACATCGCGGTGCATACACGCCTGTTCGATGGCATGGCCGAGGTCCTGGACGCGCTGGAAACCGCCGGCATCCGCTGGGGCATCGTCACCAACAAAATCACCCGCTTCACCGCGCCGCTCGTCGCCGCCATCGGCCTGGCGCCCCGCGCCTCGGCGGTGGTCAGCGGCGATACCACGGCGCACGCCAAGCCCCACCCGGCACCGCTGCTCCACGCGGCTGACATCAGCGGCGTGGCGCCCGAACGCTGCGTGTATGTCGGCGACGACCTGCGCGACATCCAGGCAGGCAAGGCCGCCGGCATGATCACGATCACCGCCGCCTATGGCTACTGTGGCGATGGCGAACCGCCCGAGGCATGGGGCGCCGACTACCTGGTGCGCCACCCAAGCGAACTGATCGCGCTGCTGGCTCCGGCGGGAGCGCGCTGAGGTCGGAAAGGCTCCCTGGGAACCCGCCAACACGTCGGGCCTCCAACGGAGTACAATCTCAGTTCTTGACACTGTTCACACAGTTCACGCAGGGGCCGACCTGGTTTCGACGTGGGTTACAAAGCAGTGGAGGGCATACCGAGGACCCGTCACCTCGTTAATCAATGGGAATGCAATAACTGCTAACGACGAACGTTACGCACTGGCCGCTTAATTGCGGCCGTCCTCGCACTGGCTCGCTGGCGGGCTAGAGTCGCAAGACTACGCGAGGTCATATACGCCAGATAAGCCCTGAGTGAGTCACGAACCCAGGGACGAAAATCTAGTGACTCGCCGTTGTAGAGCGTGTTCGTCCGCGATGCACCGGTTAAATCAAATGACAGAACTAAGTATGTAGAACTCTCTGTGGAGGGCTTGCGGACGCGGGTTCGATTCCCGCCGGCTCCACCAAATACTAGTTTCAGGTTAATCCTGGACGTTCCAAAAGCCCGGTATATCCGGGCTTTTTCTTTGGTTTCGCGGGATTTAGCGTCCCATACGGTGCCGGGGCATTTCTTTACAGCCCAAGCATTTTGGGGGTAACTTTCGGGGTAGCTTGTTACCCCCAAAATAGTTACCCCCAAATGCCACTCACCGACACCGCCATCAAGAACGCCAAGCCAGGCGAGAAACCCGTCAAGCTGTACGACGCTGACGGCCTGTTGCTGTGGGTTGCCCCCAGCGGCGGCAAGTGGTGGCGACTCAAGTACCGGCTCGGGGGTAAGGAAAAGATGCTTTCCCTTGGCACATACCCCGAGGTGGGTTTGCGTGAAGCCCGCGAGCGCCGCGACGAGGCCCGCCGGCGGCTGGCTGATGGCATCGACCCCAGCGCCCACCGCAAGGCGGCCAAGAGCACCAAGGCACTGCGTGAGGCCAATAGCTTCGAGCTGGTCGCGCGCGAGTGGCACGCCAAGTACGCAAGCACCTGGTCAGCCAGCCACGGCGTGCGCATCCTGCGCCGCTTAGAAGCCAACGCCTTCCCCTGGATCGGCGGTAAGCCCACGGCCGACCTCAAGCCAGCCGACGTGCTGGAAGTGCTGCGGCGGGTGGAGCACCGCGGCACCCTGGAAACCGCTCACCGCCTACGCGACAACATCGGCCAGGCGATGCGCTACGCCGTGGCCACCGGCCGGGCTGAGCGAGATATCACCGCCGACCTGCGGGGCGCCCTGCCGCCGGTACAGAAACAGCATTTCGCGGCGATCACCGAGCCCACTAAGGTAGGCGAGTTGCTGCGCGCCATCGACGGCTATAGCGGCACTTTCCCCGTTACGTGCGCCCTCAAGCTCGCCCCCCTCCTGTTCCAGCGCCCCGGCGAACTGCGCCTGGCCGAGTGGCCGGAGTTCGACCTGGACAGTGCCACGTGGGAAATCCCGGCTGGCCGCATGAAGCGGACCAAGCAAGGCAAGGCCGAGGGAGCGGCGCATATCGTGCCGCTGCCGAGTCAAGCGGTAGCCATCCTCCGCGAGCTGCACACCTTGACCGGCACCGGCCGCTATGTGCTGCCTGGCGTTCGCTCGCCCAGCCGCCCCATGAGCGACAACACCATCAATGCCGGACTACGGCGCATGGGCTACGACAACGAGACCATGACGGGCCACGGTTTCCGGGCCATGGCACGCACCATACTGGACGAAGTCCTAGCCTTCCCGCCGGCCATCATCGAGGCGCAGCTCGCGCACGCCGTCAAAGATCCGCTCGGCCGTGCGTACAACCGCACCGCGCACCTGCCGCAGCGACGAGACATGATGCAGCGATGGGCCGACTACCTGGACGAGCTGAAGCGAGGGGCACAGATCCTGTCCTTTGGCGCTGACCAAGCGGCATAGGTTGGGGCTCCCGCCGAGCACCAGGCGGACATACCGGGCGCCAGATCCCCAAATAGGGTCGAGCACCTTGACCCTAGCCGCTCCCCTAATCGAGGCTGGATTTTGACCCCCGCGCGGCGGCGGCCTAAGCGGCCGTTTTGCCCGCCCCCCTTGCATCGCGAGCCGCGCCAGCCCACCAGGTCTATGAGATAGTTTGAGGAATTCCATATACCAGCGTTGAACCGAACCAATGAGCGCACACACGATAACGCAACGCCTAATTGAAGAAGGCATCGCAGCCAAGGCGCACTTCCAAGTCTGGTGGGCACTCGATAATCTGGCGAGACCCAAGTATCTACCAACGATGAACGACCTGAGTTACGTTGACTTCTTTCATGCGTCGGGTTCTGGGCACTTCAAACTGTTCTTCATCGCACTGTCAAAGATCTTTGATCGTGACAACCGCGTCGCTGGCATAAGCCAGCTCAAGAGCGCGCTGCGGTCGGAAGGACGTTCGCAAAGCGCACTTCGTATCGAGACAGCGCTGAAACCGCTGGCACCTAGGATCAAGCGAGTTCTGAAGATTCGCAACCAGTCTATTGCCCACAACGAGTACGCGTTACCTCGAAAGAAAGTCTACGAAACCAATGGAATCACCCCAAATGAAATAAGGGAGATTATCAACGTGGTCTGTGGCGCGATAAACGAGACCGCAAGGGAGCTGGGAATTAACAATACGATCTTCGAAAGCGACCGCCTCGAGCGGGCAACTCTCGCCTTGCTTGGCACGCTTGAGAAGGGGCAGGCAAGACCCGACACAAACCAGCGCGAGGACGAACACACCAGGCAGTGACCAGGAAATTAACTCACCCTAGGTGGCATTTTTTTTCTAGAAAACAAGCGGCCTGAACCTTTGCCGCACAGCCGAATCCATCTACCTACTAGTCGGTAATTAATTCACCCTAGGAGCCCTTTTGTCTAGAGAACGAATGCGGTGCGAATGACCCCCATGAGATCGCCCCCCGGAAGGACCCGCGTGCGCCAGACCACACCCAGAGCGGCACTACCCCGCCTAGGGCGGGAGGTGCCGAGCACCCCTGCTAGATGCCATTCACATTTCCTGATTGACTAGACGACATCCCGACACAATTCCGTCGATCAACTTGGAAGTCATTTTCAAAACATGGTGACAGTGGTGACACCCTGTGGATAAGTTCGGCAAGCCGCTCTAGATCGACGGTTTGCGCGTCACCAGAAACAGCTGGTGACGCGGGTCCCGAGCTGGTGACGCTGGTGACAAGTGGCACCAGGCCTGACAATAAATCAACGGTTTCCGGGCGACTGCGAGCGCCAATATGCCGAACAAACCGGCCGCTACAACTATTCAGATTTTTTCAATAAACAACCCTCTAAAGCCCCGCCGCTGCCCCTCGACCTATTGGAGCTAGGCTCAATCGGTCCATTTTGTCGCGCGGATAGAGCCTCCACCAGGCCGCCACCGCCGCACCGCAAAGGCGCTCACGCTACAGGCCACCACGGCACGCATGAGGAGGCATAGGGCGTCACCACCTGGTCGACATCGAGCGGCGAGCCTGCGGCCCGCTGCGGGCGTTACCGGTGCACCACCGCCCGATCTATCGTGATGATGGACGGCGCTGCCGCGCCGGGTGGCAGGCCGCTGGCATCGAGCGGTAGACACGCCGCCGGCACGCGTGTCTTGGAGCTGGCC
>NZ_JBFTOX010000100.1:0-20581 GCF_056398185.1 Cupriavidus sp. 05L310 | reverse complement strand
CGCGCCACGTCCAGGTCGACACGCTCCACCGTCCATGGCGCAGTCACGCCAAGCAGCTGCCGGTACAGTTCCACGCTGTCCATCGCACACCTCCTTACCAAGCCATGCGCGAAAGCGTACTACCTACCCACACGAAAGTCTGAAGAACCTTTTTTGAAGGCTGGCTTCAACGAGGGAATCTTCTCAAGGTTGACCTTTGGCGGCTGCTCATCGCTCTGCAGCGTGACCTCGCCCGTCCGACCTTGGACCATGACCGGCGTTGTTTCCCATGCGAAATCACCGCGTTCGATCGCCGCCTTCGCACGCTGGGTCGAGAGAATGGCCCATTCGTCCTGGGCTTCGCGCGAGAAGCCATAGCGCTCGGCACAGTCCTCGGCGAACGTACCCATCAGCCGGCCGCGTGTGTCATTTCGATAGTGGTCTTCCAGTCCATCGAAGAACATGTGGTCCAGCAACTGCCCGTGGCCGAGCCGATACCCTTTGCGCGCTTTGGGCAGCAGATAGGGGGCGTTCGTCATCGACTCCATGCCCCCAGCAACCATCACGTCGTTGGTACCAGCGGCGATCGAATCATGCGCCAGCATCACGGCTTTCATGCCGGATCCGCACACCTTGCTGATCGTCGTACACGTCACCGATTCAGCAAGGCCCGCGTTCAGGCAGGCTTGACGCGTAGGAGCCTGACCAACGCCGGCGGGGAGAACGCAACCCATCAGCAGTTCCTGGATCGCGCCAGCATCGATACGCGCGCGCTCAACAGCTGCGCGAATAGCGAACCCGCCCAGTTCCGGGGCTGTCAGGCTTGCGAGATCTCCTTGGAAGCCACCGATCGGCGTGCGTGCGGCGGACAGAATGACGACTGGATCGTTTGTACTCATGTTCGGTCTCCGTTCTGGTGATTTACTTTGCCGCCATCCGGATGGCGCCATCGAGCCGGATGACCTCGCCATTCAAGTAGCCATTGCCAAGCACGTGCTCGACCAGACCGGCGAACTCCGTCGCCTTACCCAAGCGCGAAGGAAACGGAACGAACCGACCCAGCGCCTCTTGCACATCGGCTGGCATCTTGAGCAGCATCGGGGTTTCCATGATCCCTGGAGCAATCGTCACGACCCGAATTCCGGACCTGGCCAACTCCCGCGCGAGCGGCAAGGTCATCGCAACCACACCGCCCTTCGAGGCGGCGTAGGCGGCCTGCCCAATCTGGCCGTCGAACGCAGCAACCGACGCAGTGTTGATGATCACACCGCGCTCGCCATCGTCGTCGGGTGGCTCCTGTTGCATGATTTCGGCGGCCAGCCGAACCATATTGAACGTGCCGCCCAGGTTGATGTTGAGGGTGCGCAAGAAGGAACTCATTGCGTGCGGCCCCTGCTTGCCTACTACCTTCTCCGCGGGCGCGATACCGGCGCAGTTCACCAGGCCGCGCAATGTTCCCAGCGCGGTTGCTGCTTTGAATACGTCTTTTGCTCCCTCTTCGCTCGTCACGTCGGCACAGACAGACGCGCAGCGGAGTTCCTCAGCCATCGCTTCGGCGGCCTCCAGATCGAGGTCGACGATCAGCACCTTGCCCCCTTGCTCAGAGAGCAATCGGGCAGTTGCGGCTCCCAGTCCAGAGCCGCCGCCGGTTACGACGAATACGTTGTTACTGATCTGCATCGGATGATTTCCTGAGGGTGATGGGTCAACTGCTTGCCGACGAAGGGATGTCGGAGTGTGAGGGAAGCGCTTCCGCGCCCTGTGTGTTGGCCGCGCTGCGGCGATGGTCGATCATCATGACCGCGACGGTGCCCAATACGCCGGCAAGGCCGATCGCCAAGAAGTTCTGCTCCAGAGGCAGTCGCATCGCCACCAGCATGCCGATCAGCACGGGTGCGGCGATCGCTCCGAGGCGGCCGATACCGGAGGCAAAACCCACACCGGTCGAGCGAATCGAAGCGGGGTAAAACTCACCGGCGTATGCGTACGCCAGGAGCTGTGTTCCAAGGGTCGAGGCACCGACGACGAACACGACAAGGAAGAGCAGCTCAGTCGATTTCGTGTAACCCATCAACGCCAGCGACACTGCACCGGTCGCGTAGAAGGCCACCAGTACATATTTGATGTTGTACTTGTCGCCCAGCCAACCACCACCCACAGCACCGACCACGGCACCAATGTTGAAAACCAACACAAAGGTAAGTGCGGACCCAAGGCTATAGCCCGACATGGCCATCAACTTTGTGAGCCACGAACTCAACGAGTACACCATGAACAGCCCCATGAAGAAGGCGACCCAGATCATGACTGTGCTGAATCCACGTCCGTCCTGAAACAGCTTGGCCACCGGGGCTTTGGTCACCATCGCCTCTTGGGGCATGACGAGCCGGTCTTGGCTACTGACTTGAACCTCCGGCGCGATCTTCTTGATCAGTTGTACGAGCTTCTCGGCACGGTTTCGCTGCACCAGAAACGCCAGCGAATCAGGCATGGTCAGCAAGACGAAGGGAATGATCAGGATGGGCGTGCCGGCGATGAAGAACACGGACTGCCAGCCATAGGATTCAATCAGTTGCTTGCCGGTGAGCGCCACAAGGATGCCGCCGATCGAGTACCCAGCGAACACCAGGGTGACGAGACGGGCTCGGATCTTGCGCGGAGCATATTCACCCATCTGAGCAGTCACGATGGGAAGCACGCCGCCAATCCCGAGACCTGCGAAGAACCGGGTAATGCTGAAGCTCAACGGATCGTGCGTCAGTCCGGCCGCGGCTGTGAAGAAACTGAACAGCGCGATGCATACGCAAATCGACACAGGCCGGCCGATCTTGTCGGCCAGCGTGCCGAGGTAAATCGCCCCAAACATCATGCCGAACAGGGCCGAGCTCGCCATGAATCCGGCCTTTGCTGCATCCACCCCCATCTGTTTCATGATGGACGGTAATGCCGCGCCCACAACGGCCAAGTCGTATCCGTCGAGCACGAGAATCAGGACACACCAGAACAGGATCAAGCCATGGAAGCGCGAGAATCTCGCGTTCTGTGTGATCCTTTGAACATCAACTTCGTTACTCATGGTCTCCTCCATTTGAGAATGGATATCGTTGGTGGTGCTATTGGTCCATCTGCGGGTAAAGCTAGGTGGCGTGATAAACCGTAAAGGTGGAAGAAGGCGCCCTTTCAGAGACGAGCGAGTTCTCAATGCGACTCTCGTCGGCGTAGCCTAGGCTCATGCCCACCAGGAACATTTCTTCTGGCGGCAAGCCAAGCTCTTGCTCGATGATCTTGTGGTACTTCATGAAGGCGGCCTGAGGGCAGGTGCTCAGACCGTAGGTACGCGCGACAACCATGATGTTCTGCAGGAACATCCCGTAGTCGAGGAGACTGCCGCGCTGCATCACGCGGTCGATCGTGAAGAACAGCCCAACAGGTGCATCGAAGAACTGGTAGTTCCTGCCGTGCTGCGCGTGCATCCTCTGCTTGTCACCCTTCTCGATGCCAAGAAGGCCATAGAGCTTCCATCCGATGTCACGACGCCTGTCGATATAGGGCGACACCCACTCTTCTGGGTAGTAGGCCCATTCATCGGCATGCGCATCCGCCAACTCGGGATCGTTGTCGACTTTGGCGATTGCGGCGCAGACCCGGTCTCGGGCGTCGCCCATGACCACGTGTACCTTCCAGGGTTGAATGTTCACCCCCGTCGCCGCATAGCGCGACACATCAAGAATTGCCTTGATGGTCTCGTGTGGGACAGGTTTCGGAAGATAGGCGCGAACGCTACGTCGCGTAGCCATTGCCCATTCCACAGCCGACCGGATCGATGAAAGTTCATCCGGTGGCGGTCCAGCTCGTTCCATCTACTACCTCGCTCAAGTGTCATGCGGACCTCGCGTCCACTTAGAATTCAGATTAGCGAGCGTTTCTCAGCCCCAATGTCTTGCAGCCGACAATCGTTTCCCTCTTTGAAGGTCGGAACTCGACGCATGGAAATGTCTCAGGGGTGACATTCACCCCGTTGGACCAACGCTAGATTGGGATGTGGCTTGAGGAACGGGGAACCCCTCAGGGCCGTGCATTCATAACCCGACGTGGAGACATCGCTATGACCGGAAACATTTATCAGAGCGGGCTTGGCCGTACCCCTGCAAATCACCTCCCGCTGACACCGCTCCACTTCCTTGATCGGTGCGCCGACCAATATCCCGATCACATCGCGATCATTCACGGCTCGATGCGGCAAACGTGGAAGCAAACACGAGAACGCTGCCTGCGCCTGGCGAGCGCGCTCGTCAAGCGGGGCATCAAGCGTGGAGATACGGTTTCGATTCTCGCGCCCAACACTCCCGCCATGGTCGAGGCACATCACGGCATCCCGCTGTCGGGCGCAGTGCTCAATGCGATCAACTGCCGGCTGGATGCCGAAGGCGTCCGCTTTATCCTGCGCCACGGCGAATGCAAGGTTCTCTTTGTCGACAGGGAGTTCTCTTCGCTCGCCGCAAAAGCGCTCGAACAGATTGAGAACAAGCCACTGGTCATCGACATCGCTGACATCGAAGCACCCACCGGCGATCTGATCGGCGAGATGGAGTACGAAACCTTCCTCGCTGAAGGTGACGCTGACTTTCCGGGCGTATGGCCGGAGGAGGAATGGGACGCGATCGCCTTGAACTACACATCCGGCACCACATCGGACCCGAAGGGCGTCGTACCAAGCCATCGGGGCGCCTACCTGATGAGCATGCTCCAACTCACGGATTGGGGCATGCCCCGTCGGCCGGTGTATCTGTGGACGCTTCCCCTGTTCCACGCAAATGGCTGGTGCTTCGCGTGGGCGATCACCGCCGCTGCCGGCACGCACGTCTGCCTGCGAAAGGTGACCGCGGCGAATATCTTTGGCGCCATCAAGCAGCATGACGTGGATCACTTCTGCGCAGCACCGATCGTATTGGCATCGCTCGCCAACTGTTCTGATGCTGAGCGTTGTCAACTGCAGCGTACTGTCCGAGTTAGAACGGCCGGCTCACCGCCGCCTGCAGCAGTGCTGAAGTCAGTGATCGAGATGGGGTTCGAAGTTGAACACGTCTACGGCATTACGGAAGCATCCGGCACCCCGGTGAGCAGCTTCATCAACCCGGCATGGAGCGATAAGCCGATGGATGAGAAAGCGCGCCTCATGGCTCGCCAGGGCAATCGGGCCTCCGGCTTGGAAGACCTTCGTGTTGCTGACCCAGTCACTTGCGAGCCTGTGCCCCGGGATGGCAAAACTCAAGGTGAGCTCTTGCTCCGCGGCAACATCGTGATGAAGGGCTACCTCAAGAATCCCGAGGCCACTGCCAGCGCATTCAATGGGGGCTGGTTCCACACAGGCGACGTCGCTGTGATGCATCCGGACGGCTATATCCAGATTACGGACCGCTCGAAGGACGTCATCATCTCTGGTGGTGAGAACATTTCTTCGGTGGAAGTCGAAGACGTTCTCCATCGGCATCCGGCTGTCCTGATCGCTGCTGTAGTCGCTCAACCAGACGCGAAGTGGGGAGAGTCACCTTGCGCGTTCATTGAGCTGAAGCCCGGCGTCGCTGCCCCAGACCAAGCTGACATCATCCGCTTCTGTCGTGAGCACCTGGCCCACTACAAGTGCCCGGTGAGGGTCATTTACGGGGTACTTCCAAAGACGGGAACGGGCAAGATTCAGAAATTCAGATTGCGGGAACTGGCGGGAAGCCGCGAAGCCATTACGGACCTTTCGAACGTTTAGGTCCTTGGCAGAATCTCCATCCCGAGCCGGCGGCTCGTCGTGGAATCCACCACGCAAAGCGACGCGGGCAGGCCAGCTGTGGCGAGATGGAGCTCCCCAGCCGCATAGGGCAAGCTTGGTCACCCGAGTCGGGCATGTGGGGAAACCATATTTCGGACCCATATCCAAACTGAGGGCGGCTATCTTCGCCACCTTGCAGTCGCCGGCAGCCGCCGCCGAGGTCGTCGTGAGGTTCTGTCGCCGTCGAATCGATCGGACGTTGAAAAAGATCAACCTTTCCGGCCCCAAAAGTGTCGGCGAGCTAATTGCGGAGTACAGCGCTCAGACCGCAAGCCTGGATGTCGCAGGCCTCGCCGCGGGAGCAACTCAAAAGATTCAGGACGCATTGGCATGTGGGGACTTGCGTAGCCTACCGACCATCTATGACAACAAGGGCTTGCTTGCCCTTGCAGCTCAGCACCTGAAGCAAGCGAGATTGGCTACCTTTGAGGCATGGCTGACAAGGATCCTGAGAGATGAAGCAAGGGCACCTGAATTGGCCGCAGCGCTGAAGGCAGTCCTGCCGGCAGTGCAAGCCACCAACGACCGTTAGACTTCGGGAACGGTCGTCCCATCCGCCGGACGCGAATGACGGCAACGGGTCGATAAACGACCTTCGTCCTCCGCCCGGACTGGCCCTGAGCAAAAAAAAGGCCCCCAAGAAGCCAGTGGGCTTCCGGGGGGGGGGGGGATTTCAAGCGTGCGCCCGGTCGGACGACCGGGCCGGTTCATTTCATTGCTCGCTTCCGTGCCGCGGGCTGCTTTGGCTCGTAGCCAAAGCGGGCCCAGGCCGCAGGATCAACGGGCAGAGGATTGGTGCGCCCTGCTTCCAGGTTCACGAACACGCCCGAGTACTTCAGCGTGCCGGTCCGGAAGAGCGTCCACAGCAGATTGAAGGCTTGCACGCCGATCGCCTGATTGATGACCAACGACTGCTTGCGCAGTGCGTCGGCCATCGAGCAGGAAGGCGCCGTGTCGGCCTTATCTCCCTTGGGGTTCACGAGATCGGGGAACAGGTCGCCCACATGAGGAAGGCGTTGGGCAATCTTCCTGCCCACCTGCCCCAGGATCACCTGGCCCTTGTCCGTCTCATTGCCACAGTCGAGGTAGTAACCACCACTGCCACGACTGATGGCACCCAGAATGGCCTTGCGAGCCGCGCGAGTGTCGACGCAGCCCACCGCGAGATCGCAGTCCAGCCGGTCGGTACTGGCGATCCGCCGCGTCTGGGCAACCCAGCGGGTACCCATGAGCGCATTGAGGCGGTTCACCAGCAGCGTCGCCTTGATCTGGCCAACGTCATTCGGATAGAAGCCCTGCCGGCCGACGTTGGTCTCGCTTACCGTGTCGTCATCGAACACGATGCACTCGATGCCGCCCGGGTGCCCCAGTTCCAGCATGGCGTGATGCAGCCTTGCCAGATTGGGCAACAAGGCGCTGCCGGTACCGCCTGCGCCAACAACCACTACGCGCCAGGCGTACTCGAGCATCGAATCGGGGATATGGTGAGTCATCGTCATCACACGCCCCTCGCGGCCTTCGTCGCCGCATGCCAGTCACTCGGGACCCTCTCACTCTTCTCGAAGATCCCTTTCGCACAGAGGCGCAGGGCGAGCGATGGCACATCCGTGCCGCAGTTGCCAATCACGAACGCGAACTTCACGTCGTGCACGTCGTCTATGTCGTCTTGTGACGAGAAGTACGCCGGATGCGCGCCGTGAGAGTGGCAGTCAAGGACCAACACCTCGTCGGCGGACAGATCCGGGCGGTCGTAATCAAGGTGGCCTCGTCCTTGCGAGCGGATGACCACGGGGGCAAGCCGGAAGTCCCGCGTTACCGCGTTCCAAACAACCCAGGCGCCAGTCTCGTTGGGCATTGCTGCCCTGGCCATCTCCGCAAACTCCCCGATCAAGTGAACAGGGATCTTCCCGCAGCGCAGGTACGTGGTTTCGGCAACCAGGCCATAAGGCACGGCTGTCTTAACGTGGTACTTGCCGATCTGCCGGACGAGCCGCAGCCACGGCCGCGACACTTCCAGAAACATACCGTCTTCGGCGGCCAGTAGCCGCTCGCCGGCGCCTTCCATCGGCGCCAGGTCCCCGAAACGCGGAACCATCACGGTGGGAAAAGATTGCTGCAATGTGCTATCCATAGGATGCATGACTATTCTCCAATTTTCCCGGCAATCAGATTGCCGAGAGTCTTTTTCATAGGGATGAGCGCATGCTTCGGATAGGAAGGGAACTTCCCATCCAGCATGTCGCGCCAGAACGCAAATTCACCGTCTTGGTAGTCCACACGCTTACCGCCGTGATTGGGATGGGTGAAGGCCGACGAGAAGAAGGCTTCTTCCCAGCCGGCGATCGACGCCACATCAATCTGCTTCGGTACATGTGCGGAACCGATGCAAATCTTCCCCAGATCCCACGTGTTGAAGTAAGGCGGCTCATACAGCACCGTCTCCGGCGTGGGCCGCTCGTCTTGCATCAAGGCGAACACGCGAAAGCCAGAGGCGTGTGCCTGGAAAACCAGACCAGGGTGCGGGACCACGGCGCTACGCTCGCCAAGCTCCTTGCACGAGAAGAACACACGCTGCTGTGCAGGCGGCCACCACCACGTGATGGCATGTGGCCCGATGGACAGAACGTTCGGCGTTAGAAACTCCCCTTTCGGCAGCGCTTCTTCCGCAACCTGGCGGACCGCATGAATCAGTGCACGCCGGTTGAGGGGCACGCCTGCCCCAATGACGGGGCGCCCCGTCTGCTCATCCGTCACGATCTGGTGTGCGGTGGCATACGAGAATTCCCCGGCCTGGCGGCCATAAAGCAAAATGGCCCCTTGCAGGGCCACCTCATGGGACTGACTTCCAACAACAATTCCGGCCATAGACCCTCCTATTCGGATACCAAGGTGAGAACGCGGTCAAGTGCCGCGATGATTTCAAACATGCAGGCCAGTTCTTTGAACTGCTTGCGAATGGCCTCGCCGGCGACCCGGAATATGACCGACGCATGGCGGAAAAGCGCGCCCACTACCGGCAGGTAGGTATTCCGCTCGTTGAATGGACGCCACGCATAGAGGCGCTGGAGCAGGTCAAGCTGCCGCCTCCAACGCGACGTCAGTCCAAGACCACAACTGCTGCGACTTGACTTTTGGGTTAGGGCGCTAGCCTGGACCAGTCCCAACCCGCTGGCCGCCCAGCGCCCACCATCTCCTTCTACTAGTGAGCATGTCTTCCCATTCCCCCCATACTGAGTCAGGCGCCCTGACAGACGCCACTCCCTTCCCCCTCGGCCCGCTGACCGCGGAGCAGACGCAGGACGCGCTTGCGCTCTATCACGGCCTGCCCCACCACACGGCCTCCGGCGAGGCTGTCATTCGCCGCGCGGCCACGACCGCCTATACCAACGGCTTTCAGGACGCCAAGCAGTGCTTCGCCGGTGCCGCGACTGCAGCGCCCGAGAGCACCGTGCACCATGCGGAGCCAGACGTCACCTTGCTGGCCAGCATCGCGACCTGCCTGGATCACGGTTTTGGCACACTCACCACGGACCGCCAGAGGGCCCTGCTTGCCGAAGCCCGCAAGGTGTACGACGAAGTGGTCGGCATTGGCTACTACAAACAGGAAACCCGCGGCGAACATCTGCGCTGGCTGTCCAACGAGATCCCGGGCGGCGAGCGGGATTCCAACAGCTTCCAGGCCCCATTTCCCGAAGGCGTTCCCGCGCCGCAATCCGCACCGGTGGCACAGGCGCTGACCGAAGCGGAAAGCCTGGCACTGGCAGAGCAGGCAGGTTGGGCGCTGAGACGCAATGGTGGTATTGATTGGTTGGTGGCCGGCAGTAACCCCAAGGAAAAGCTGCTCGATCTGGTTGCCAACATCGAGGGCGCCATCCTCGCCAAAGCTCGCCCGAGCCGTCTGAACGCCAGTCCGCAACAGGCGCAGCCCGGGAGCAGCGGGGATGGATGGGTCAGCGTCAACGACTGCCTGCCGCCGTTTGACATGGGCGAGCGTGTGCTGGTCTACACCGAGGGCGCGGACTTCGCCGGCGAGCAGTTCTTCGACATCAAGGCCGACGACCTATACCCGAGGCCGACCGAGAGCGGCCCGGAAGGGGGTGACGCGCGTACTGAGGTGGCCGCAGCCGCAACGCACTGGATGTCGCGACCGTACCCCGCAGCAGCCCCTCGACAGCAGGCGCACGGCAGGGCGCTATCGGACATAGCGCGCGAGGTTGACATGCGCTGCGCGGAGATCTTTTCGGAAGACGCGCGCCAGATGCGACTGGCAGGAACCTACGGCGCGCTAGCAGCGCGATACGCTGGGTGTGCCGCGATGCTAGTGCGCCACATCCGCTCCACCTCGTCCCAACGGGAGCCAGAACAAGCATGACCGGCACCGTCGTACTACGTGACCTGCACCTTACGACTCCCGAGGCGTTCGATGCCGCCTACGCCGAAGCAATCCGTCTGGTCCACGCCCACCGCGCCGCCTCGATTTCGCTCGTGCAGCGCTATCTGCGGATCGGCTACGAGCCCGCGCGCGCTTTGCTGGCCCGCATGGTTCGCGAAACCACGTTCGTGCGGACCATGCCAGGTGGCCTCTATCTGTATGCGCCCGAACCACTCGCGAGTGAGCTGAAGGCTTTGCATGGGTTCGTCACCGACGTCCTCTTGAGCTGCGAGCGCAGCCCCCTCGACGCGCAGGCAGTGCGACAGATCGGTCTCAAGCATGCGTTACTGGACTTCGTGCGGCGTGGCGAGGACCCGCGCCCAACGGACGAATGACGTGCCCAGGTCGGAGACCGTGAGGGTGGCCCGCAACCAGACGACAAGGCCCGATTCGAGGCAATGGTCTACGGATATGGGGAGATAGACGCCACCGCGCAGCCTCAAACTCAAAGCGCTACCGATGAGTAAGAACGGCGCAATCGCCTGCATCATTCACAAGCGGACGAGAGGGGCAATGTGCCTGAGCGCGACGCCGTCATGGGTTGGCACGGTACGAAGCACACTGGCCGCCTCTGGACAATCGAACTGATCGGCCCAATCCCTATCTATGTACTGAAGGCTCTCCACACCCGATGAACAAAGCAAACCTCGACGCAGAATTCCCCCAACCCGACACCGTGCTGACAATCCGCGGAGCCATTGCAGTTGGCCGCCAGGGCGGGCCCAAGCCGCCCGACGGATCATGGCTGACCGAATTCTGGGAAATTGGCCATATGGCCCGCAACGCCGCCGATACGATGCGCGAGGCGATTGCCCCGTTCCAGCGCATGGTTGGCGACGAATCCTCTCACCTTCAGGACCACATCAACGCCCTCGAGCGCGCCGTCGAGGGCATCGACGGGATCTATCAGGCGCGATTTGAGAATGCACAGGTGCCTGCCGATAGCCATGACTGACGCCGCACCCGGCACGCCGATCTCCCTACCTTCGCCCCCATCTATGCAACACGCCATCGCCGACTTGCTCGCCAAGACCGAGCAGTACCTCCAGCTTCGACCGCTCAGCGCCTGACCGCGCCGGCCGGGTGGGTCGCGGATCTTGGCATAATGCATCGCCAGATTCCCGCGATCCCGCCCAAACAATGTCAGAAGACTTACTCAACTGCGCCCACTGCGACAGCCAGCCTCGATTCATCGCCAATCGCTTCGAGGCGGTTATCGCTTGCACCGGCTGCGGCGTCACCACTCCACCACAATCCCTTGACGCCGGCCACGAACAGGCCTACGCGGTACTCCGCGGAGTATGGGAACTCCGCGTCAGACCGCTGCCCTGCGACCGCCATGAGCTATCTGGGCTCGTCCGGAAGGAGTTGACCAGCGCGGACCTCGGTAGCGTCTTGGCGCTGATAGCAAACAACGAAGACAACTGGGCCGAGCGCGGCCCTTTGTTTGCGGCGATGGCCGCCCGCCTACTTCGGCAAGAACATCCTGCGCAGGAGCTGATACCGCCAGAGACCATGCTTAGGGATGCGAGCCGATACCGCCAGCTTCTACGCCGCGCCCGGATCCTCCAGATCGATGGCCGGCCCTGGATCTACGTCACGCCGTTCGAAGCGCACGGAGCGCTAGCCGAGGTGGCTGACGACCTAGCTGCTGGCGATCTGGGGCCAGACGAGCCTCAGTCCTACGCGTAGGACTGGAATCTCCGGAAAGGCGATGAAAATGGCTCGCCTTTTGGGGGTAAGACGCGGCCTTGACATCGGCCAAATCTTGGCAAGATAGGTCCATACCCCACCTCCCGGAATCCCCATGCTGCGCCCCTCGTGCTATTCGCCGCAATCGCCGCTCGGTATTCAGTTGTCAGGTCGGATACCCTGCCCTTCATTCGCGCCGCCGTCGCCCGGTACTAACTAGCTAGGAGAACTATATGGAACGCCTCAAGCAGATCATCCATACCTTCCGCACCGACGAGGAGGCCCGATCTGGTGTCATTTTCGTCATCGCCCTCATCTTGTTCCTCTGCTGGTGGGGCGCGACAGGTCACTGGGACGACTCCCCGTACCTGCCTTCCTTCCTGCGGTGATCCTCGGCAGGGGGCTCACCGCGGGACCAGCTGCGGCGCAACAAGCCGGAACACAAGGGGACCCCGAGCACATGAGTCCACCCTATTGACGGAAAGACGCGTGATTTCCCATCTCTTTCCGCCACCTTTGCGCACAGATGAAGCGGGGCACAGTACGCCGCTTGGCCTCGTCGCCTTGCAATGCCGTCGACCAGCCTGCCGATCGCGCCTCCCGTCCCTCATGATCACGCCTGACCAGGACATGTGACGCTAGTGCGGGTCCGCATCGCCGCTGAGGTGTTTGGCGGTGTAGCCGTAGCCGACCAGCTTCACCAGATGCCAAACGGCAGCACCCGCGATGATCCCCACCGACGACGACACGCCCAGTCGGATCAGTGCGACCATGACTGCCACTCCCAACGGCGCAGCGACTGGGTCCGACAGCAGCGTCACACTAACCACCCTGTCACCGTCCCTGAGCCACTGACTCATGACGACTCCTTGTCGGAACCCGGCAGCCTCGCCAGCAACCGGTACAACGCCTGTCGCGTGATTCCCAACGCCTGCGCAGCCTTGGCCTTGACCCCACCGGCCTCCAACACCGCCTGCTGGGCCATTTCCGGGGTAACGACCGGGCGCGACGCAGCCGCCTGGACTGAATAGGTCGACAGATACGCGTTGGCCTTCGTCTGCCGGCTGTGGCCAGCTGCCGCGACGATCTTGCGCATTGCCTCCTCATGCCGCGCCCGATCTATCACCTTTCCGCCGCCCTTGATGGCCGCCGCCTGACCAGCCGTCCGCTCATACATCTGGTGGAAATACTGGTGCCGCAATCCGTGGGCGGTCACGCCGCATCCATTCTTCGTGACCCCGTGCTTTTCCAGCACACTATAGAAGTGCCGTCGCCACTGATCTTGCGTGTACGTCCGCGGTATCAACGTCCCGTACTTCGGGTTCGTTTCCGCCGCCAGCTCGGCGACCTCGATCAGCAGATCGTACTGCCAGGTGAATTCAAGGCTGACATTGCGTGACCTGCCCCCTTTGGTCCCATCCACGACGTGGAGATGCCCGGATGGCAGCACATCCTGGATCGGCCGCAAGCGCCAGCTTTCCTTCGCCCGCAATCCAATGCCTATCGGTCCCGGCAATCTCCGCGATCTTCGCCACGGCGTCCACCCCGTTTCCCTCCCACGAACGATCCTCGCGCGCGATGTAGCTCCGCTTGTAGTCTGCCGGCCGTTCCACGTAGTCGTCGAGCGACCCAACCATGTTGGTCTTCCCCATCCACGAGGTGAGAGCCCGCAAGTGTGTCAGCCGCAGCTCCACCGTTCCGACGTTCAGCTTCTGCTCCAGGACCCAGTAACGCACCAGCCACTGAATGTGCTTCTGTCTGAGGTTATACGGCGTTGTGAGAGTGAAGCCGCCATCGCGAAGGTCCACAAACATCTTCAGTAGCGCTTGTGCGCGCTGACGTTGCGACATTTGCGAAAGCGACCGACCACTGACTCGGGTCGTACTGTGCGGCGAATGCAGGTGCGCCGCGGCTAGCACCGCGAACGCCGATTTCAGACTCTCGGGGAGGTTGTATGCGGCCAGGACCGCGCGCAGGTTGATGCCCTTGCTCATTGTTTGTCTTCCCTCCGACCACAGGTGCTCTTCGCCATCGCGAATTCCCTGCAGCGCGCCCAGCGGCGACTTGATGTGCTCAGTGAATTGCCGCCCCGAACGACACTCACCTCTTGGTGCGCCGGACTACCACATCCAGCTAACCGGCCACCTTGCCGGAGTCCACTTCTTCCTGTCCTTTAGCGATGCCAACCGATCAGCCCTGAGCATGGAAGCAATGCGTCCTGACTGTCCGCTATGCGAACACGCCGGCGTTTGCCTTGCGTGCCGCTGCGCGGCCATCCACCCGGTGCATCTTCTTGATGCCGGCCCTCGTTCGCCAGGATTGTTGTCCTCGCGCTCGTGGCTGCTGCCGTGGTGGGTGATTCCTGTTGCGCCGTTCTGGTACCGGTGACGCCCCCCGGATCGTCATGCTCTCAAGAGCTTGCGTCAGTCACGTCCGTGACCCGCAAACGGCTCCCCGCCCCGAAGCCAGATCATCTCCGCCGCTGTGTGTCGGGCTTCGTGATCCGTGCCCAGCCTGTGGCTGAAGGGACGTTTCTTATCGGTGGCGATTCCTCGAACACTGTCCGGTGTCCGGCTTCGGAATCGTCCTCACTTCGGTCTACTTTCGGAAACAGACCGCCAATCGGCTTGGTATCGCGGTGTCCGGTGTCCTCACTATCCGACACTGTCCGCTTGATTTGATTGAAAAAAAACCGGATCAATTTCCGGCTCGTACATAGAGGCGACCGACAACCCATTTCGGGCTCTTTCGGTGCTTGGGATGGCCGCCAACGTGGCGGCAGGTCGATGCGTCGGGGACGCGAGAAGTACGACAAGGATAGCGAGCCAGGCACACACGTGCAACCCCCGCGAAACAGCGATTCGTCGCTCAAATTCGTGAGCTTACGCGGACTTGACTTCGATGCTTTGCCTGTAGATTTGGCGTTGTCCCGGCCGAAGTGGCACGAGGGCCGGACTTACGTGGCACGCAAGTGCCAATTGGGGTGAGGCCAGGTGACCCCCACCCGCAAGTGGCACTTTCGTCGGACGTTGGTCGTACTCATGTGCCACCTATGTCCGTCATGCGCCGTGGGCCGGAGTCAGGACAGAACCACTAACCGCAAGCGCGGCATCGCCGCAAGAACAGGAGAGCAGTATGAAATTGAGCACGGTCGCAGTAGACGTCGGCTACGGGAATACCAAGTCAGCCTTTCCGCAGGGGGGCAAGGTCGTAACGAGCATGTTTCCCTCACTCGCGCCGCCGGCCTCGCGTTCGAATCTAACCGGCTACGGAGGCGGTTTCTTCAAGGCCCGCGACGTGATCACCATCCAGGTTGAAGGGTCGCATTATGAGGTCGGCCCGGATGTTGCTATCAGTGCAGCCTATGGAAACACGGGCCGAACCCTCTCGGAGGACTTCGCGACCACGCCTGAGTATGCAGCCCTGCTGGGCGGCGCGCTGCATTACACGGGCGCCAGCGAGATCGACCAACTCGTGCTTGGCCTGCCCGTACACACCACGCAGAAGTACGCCACCTTCCTGCGCGACCGCTTCACCGGTACCCTCGACTTCGGCAACGGCGAGATTCGCGTCCACAGCGTCGCGGGTCTTCCTCAGCCCCTCGGATCGCTAGTCACCTTTATGAGGCAATCCGGCCAGGACTTTGACGGCAACAACGCCCATCTGGTAATCGATGTTGGCTACTTCACCACTGACTGGGTGGTTGCCCGCGGCTTCACCATGGATGACACCCGTAGCGGCGGCGTGCCTGGCGGCTCATCGCGGATCTACCAGGAGATCGCGGACCTCATCGCCGCCCAAGAGGGGGAGCCGGTATCGGGCATTGAGCGAATCGACAAGGCGCTCCGTGACGCGACCTCGCTGCTCTTCTACGAGAAGGAGATCAATCTGCAGCCGTTGCTTGAGCAAGCGCGCGCAGTCTGCCAAGGGACGGTAAAAGAGATGCAGACCCGTGTGGGCCGCAGCGAGGATATCCGCTCGATCATTCTTAGCGGTGGCGGCAGCTCGCTCTATGCACCAGCCATCCGCGCGGCGTTCCCTCGCACGCCGATGAAGATTCTCGACTCGCCCTGCTTCGCGAATGTCCGCGGGTTCTACGACATCGGTTCGTCGCGCCAACAGCGCGCCGCCACTTAACCGGTTCCCGGCGATGGACAAGATCTCAATACAGATCACGATCAACGCGATTACGTCGCCGGAGCTGCTTCAATACCTGGCATCCATCCAGAGCCCGAAGCACCGCTCAGAGCGGCTTCGGCAACTCGCCGAGATTGGGCTGGGCACGACGGGCACAACGGCGTCAGGTCCGATCGCGGCCAGCCGTCAGCCCATTGTGCAGGTGGCTCCGGTTGTACCGCCCTCGCCCGTCAGCGAGGCCAGCCAACCCACCTCGCGTCCCGAACCGCCGGTCCGGCGGCCGGCAGCGCCGGCCGTCACGCAGGCAGCCTCGCCGGCGCCATCAGCATCTGGCGCTTTGCCGGAGGCGACCGCAACAGAGGCGCAGGCCGATGCCGCCTCGCCGCTATTTGCTCTCCACCTGAATTCCGCCATGGACCGCTTCTTCTGAACGTCGCGAGCGTCTTGACATTTAGCTGCATTCGTTAAAGTAGAATCAACCGCAACGAACCAGGATAGGTCTACACTATGACGGAATACGAAGTTATCCGCTTCTTCAAGTTTCTGCTGACGTTTGGCATCTGCTGGACCCTGTGGGAATGCGCGCTGACGCTATACATGGCCGTGCGCCGCCGTTGAAAAAAATGGACGAAAAAAAAGCCCGGCTGGTATGCCGGGCTTTTTCGTTAGGAGTGATCGCTCAGTGGCGCGTCGGTCGTTGCCGACCAGTGCAATAGGTGAAGGCGGAATCGAAATCTAGTTCCGTGTGTTGAAGCTGCGCGGAACCGTCGGGATTGCGCAGATAGACATGGTAGCTCTCGGCGTCCGACTGGCACGCCGGGACAGCGCCCGACTCCAGTTCCCGCATGGCGCAGATTTGCAGGCGACCCACGATGACATTGAACCCTTTGAACGACATATCAGAACTCCAAGTAGTGAGCTGCCGCAAGGGTTCTGCCCGGCGGGCAGAACCCGCAGGGCAGAGAGAGAACAGGTACCGCCCCGAGAGGCGGTATGCAGAGGAAATGGCTAAGCGTGGACTGCGCGCCTGCCAGCAATGCCTTGCAACCGGTTGGTGGTCAGCCACTGGTCACAAAAGTCCGTGCCCCGCACCATTGGGCGATGCACGTGAACGGTCAGCCCTTCGCCGCGGATGCGCTTGGCTAGAGCCAGCGCGTCCGCCATGCCGGGAGACTTCCCGGTCTTCGGATCGACTTCATCGAAGTCCGCGAAGATGTGCAGCGTATGGATGCCCATGCCTTGCGGCACCACAAACCGATGCAGCAGCACGCGATTCAGGCAGTTCCAAGTCGGGACGCCGTAGAGCATGTGCGCGGCGTAGGCCGTCTCCAGTCCTTCGGCAACACCCAGTACGCCATCACGCGGCGGCATGAGCCGGACCGCACCGCCCGCAAGGGGCAGCGCTGTCACGTCATTGCGCTTGGCTGGGAGGATTTCCCCGTCAGCCGTCACGATGACCGCCTTGGCCGCCTTGGCCGGATCCAGGGAAGTGCGATGCACCGTCGCCATGCGACCATCCGGCAGCGTGAACTGCGCAACGATCGTGGGATAGCGCCCCACCACAGTGCCCTTGTGACGGTAGTCCATCATCGCAAGCCGCAACGCGCTCGGGCGAGGCGCAACGAGGCCAGGCACGCGAGCGGCGAGGTACCGCATCGGGGCGTCTCCAGGCACAAGCGGCTTGGCGCTCGACCAGACTCGCTCGATACGCTCGGCCTTGGCCGCTTCACTCATGCCACGACTTCGAATAGGTGGATGGGCCGGTCGGACAATCGCCGGTGCCGGCCCACCCTCCACCACATGGGCTAGCTCGAGGAAGGACATGCCGGTGTACCGGCAAATGAGCAGGATGGCGTCGCCCGCCATCGGGTTGCCATTGGCGCACTGCCGGCATACCCAATCGCCACGGCCGCTCTTGTTGTCGTAGGTAAAGCGGTCATTGCCTCCGCACATCGGGCATGGGCCTGGCTTGCCGGTCAAGAACTGCTCCGGCAGGTACTGCAAGACCAGAGCGTCCCATTGGTCTGGCGTCCAGTTCTTCGTGAAGCTTCTCATTTTCATTGGATGCACTCCGGTCGGAATGGTTGGTCGATGCCTCAGACAGGCGGGGGAAATCGCTTGCTCAAAGGACACCCCGGCCGAGCCAGAGGGTCTTTTCAGTATGGCGAGTCGCGAGAGGGAGTCGGAATTTGCTGCCCGGAGCCGGGCTGGGAGAGGAAGGGGCTACTGCCGCCAGCGAATGCCGGCAGCAGTAGCTATAAAGCGCGAGGATGAGGCGAGACGGGCGATTACTGCCGATTAGTACATCGGCGCACCGTCGTAGCGGAACGGAATCCCATCCAGCGCCGCCGGGCGGCGGAACGGAATGTCATCATCGGCAAAGCCGCCGCCCGAAGCGGCAGGCTGCTGACGCGGCGGCGCACTCTCGCGCCGCTGTGCGCCCCGCTGGCCTTGCGACTGGCGGGCAGGCTGCTGGCCTTGCGACTGACGCGACGGCTGCTGGCCGTAGCCATCATTGTCGCCGGCGCTGCCACCCTGGCGGTTGCCAAGCATCTGCATCTGATCGGCAACGATCTCGGTGCCGTACTTCTCCACACCGGACTGGTCGGTCCATTTGCGGGTGCGGATGCGGCCCTCGATATAGACGGAAGCCCCCTTCTTCAGGTACTCGCCGGCAATCTCCGCGAGCTTGCCGAAGAACGAGATGCGGTGCCACTCGGTGGCTTCCTTCATCTCACCACTAGTCTTGTCCTTGTAGCGATCGGTGGTGGCCAGACGAATATTCGTCACGGCGTCGCCGCTCGGCAGATAGCGTACTTCTGGGTCTGCCCCGAGGTTGCCCACGAGGATGACTTTGTTAATGGATGCCATAGAACATTTCCTTTCGAATCAATGTGAACGGGTAATCGACCACAGCCATTTGTCCCACAAGACTTGTTGACCGTTCTCGTCGAGCTTTGGCTTCCCCGATTTGCGGTGGAAAGCCGGAACCTTGACCTTTTGCAGCCGCCGCACTTCCACGCGGTCGCCAACCTGACAACCGGCTTCGGCGATGGCTTCCTTCAGCCCCTCGCCTTGCAGCGTCTCAATGCCCGTCGCCGTTTCCAGCTTCAGCGCAAACGACGTGTAGGTGCGTCCGACTCGCTTGCGGTCGGCGAACTCGGCCTCACCCCAGAAGGTGATCGTGCCACGATGCACTGCGGTGCCCGACTCGCGCCGCGCTGTCGTCTCGGCAGCCGCTGGTGCGGCACGCTGGAAGTCGCGGGAAGGTTCACGGCGGGATTGGCTTGCGCCGTCGTCGATCGGCACTGCGGCGCGCGCCGCCGGCGTGGCGTGTGCGCGAATCGCTGCGGAGATGACGGCGGACAGGGTTTCGCCGGGATGCTCGCCCACCACACTCCAATACGGCACGGGATCGGGCAGCAGCTTTTGGCCGAAGGGCGTCGCGGTCGGTCGCGCCTCGAAAGCAGCAACGAAGTGAACGATGCGCGCGCCTTCGTCACGGAAGAGATTCGGCACGCCGCCGATATCGATGTGGACCTCGTTGCCCGAGCCAGTACCAACTGCTTGCTGGTTGGACGAATCGGGTTCAACTGCTCGACGCAGCAGCGCGTCCTGCAACGCGCCCAGGAATCGCTGGATGAAAGCCACGGCAACTCCTAGAGAAGCGTCCCGCAGTGCATCCGGCGAACTTCGTCCAGATCGCGCTTGAGGCGGTCGTGATTGAGGATGATGTCCTGCAGGACTTCGGGATTCACGCCGGTGACGGCGCAGACATAGGTATAGGGCAACGCCCCGTCCCAGTAGCCGAAGATCCAGCCAAGCGTCATGTCGAAGTCGTCCTTCTCCACGGCTTTGCCCTGCATGCGCGCGCGCAGCAGCTCGGCGCAGTCGGCAAGCGACTCAGGAAGGTTGTCGCCGCGACGGCTGTCGCAGGCAAGACTAATTAGGGCGTCGATCATCTGTTCGCGCACGGCCTCGCTCCAATACATCGGATCGGGCAGCGGGTCGCGCTTTGGGGGATCGATCTTGACAGGTGCCGCTTCCCCGAAGAAATCGAGTTGCCAGGCGGCGGTTTTCATTTCCATAGGGTTCTCCTCGCGGAAGCCCCATTGGCCACCTGTCGGTGGGAACGGAGTTCCCACGACAGGTGGATAGGGCCGCCCTCGAATGAGGGCGAAGAGCGTCAGGCGCTGCGGCGTGCAGCGACAGGACGTTTCATTGGAACAACCACGGCAGACTTTGCATACGCAGGTGCCTGGGGCGCCTGCGGTTGCGTCGGCTGGGACGTGGTCGATTCTGGCGCCGGCATCACAACGTCCCGAGGGGTCGGAATATTGGGAGACTGTCGAATTACCCTGTGATAGACCCAGGAAGCTCCAACGATCGCCATGAAGACACCACAGACTATCGAATGGGACGCCACATAGATGCAATCCACCCAAGATAAGCCGCCAAATAAAATCGCATTTTGCGCCGAGGACACTTGACAGGTGACGAGGTTCGAGCGGCCGCCGCCC
>NZ_JBFTOX010000099.1:0-21454 GCF_056398185.1 Cupriavidus sp. 05L310 | reverse complement strand
ATTCAATCGTCAACGCGTCACCCAAAAAGGCAGAAGTAAACGCGAGACTCAGACAGTTTACAAGTGCCGCTTCAAGTCCTTGAATGTAAACACTTTTCCGGGGCGCCAGGATCGCTTCGGTGGGTCAACGATGTGTATAACCGCATGGCTTGAAGTCGGGCGCGCGATCCAAGCGGCCGGCGCATTTGCCGCGATATTGAGTGCACTGACGATTATCGTTGATAATTTCGAGAGCCTGAGCCTATTTGTCGCAGGACTGGACCGCCTGGACACATTCTCCGGCTATCTCGCGGCGAAACCAGCGAGCCCGAAGGAAGCAGAAGACGAGATTCAAGTATTACAAGACTCCCGTTTGGCACTCGAGCATGTGACTCTGCAGACGCCTAGTCGTGAGCGGACGCTGATCAAGGACCTGTCCGTCTCAGTCAACCCAGGGGAGGGCCTCCTCATTGTGGGCGTGAGCGGGGGTGGAAAGTGCTCGCTTTTACGCGCGGTTGCGGGCCTGTGGAACACCGGCAAGGGGCGGATCGTCCGGCCAGGCCCAGAGGAGATGCAGTTCTTACCACAACACCCCTACATGGTGCCCGGTAGCTTGCGCGACCAGTTGCTATATCCCAACAACAATCACGGGAGAATATCGGACGGGGAACTTCTGCGGCTGCTGGAGATGGTGAACCTTCCAGATCTCATCGAGAGATTTGGTGGATTGGATGCGGACCTGGACTGGGGAAAAGTTCTCTCCGTCGGTGAGCGGCAACGGCTCGCTTTCGCTCGCGTGTTGCTTTCAAGACCTCGGTATGCCATGTTGGACGAGGCGACCAGCGCGTTGGATATTGGCAATGAGGAGGATCTGTATTCTCAACTGTGCAGCACATCCACCACTCTTGTCAGCGTCAGCCACCGCCCCACGCTTCTGAAATACCACCACCAGGTACTGGAGCTGAAAGGAAGTGGGCAATGGCAGTTGTATTCATCCAGCAATTTCAGCTTTGCTTGGCCCCCGAGCACCGCCAAAGCGGACTTGCTACGTGACGGTCGACATTGCGAGTAGTGGGGCAGCGTAATCGTAGCGACGGCCGTGGCGAGGAATTCTCCTTCTGCCTGGGTCCCACCCCGTTGTGCGCTGCATCGGCAACACGCACCGAAGGTCCGCTATGGACATGATGCGCGCACGAACGGACCCATCGCAGATGGTCGTTATCGATAGGGCGTATCGGTCCGCAACGGCCGACCGCCCGCCGGATGGCATCGTTCGACGAAGGGCCGCTGTCAGAGTGAAGCCGACGTTCAGATGTCCGCGCAACGACGTGGATGAACGGCCGAAACTGGCCGGGAGGAGCCGTCCGCCGCCGTGTCGGCCAACGGCGCTTCATCGGCCGTTTCTGCCTTTCGTCCAATCCCACGTGTAAGCGCCGGCATCGCACAAGCCTCAAGATAGACGGACCGTCGTCGGGCAAGAAATGGCCGCTCATGGAAACGACCATTTCAGCCCCCTGAAGCTAGACGACTGTAAGCACTTCTACGAGCCCCTGTAGCCGAGGCGCTTCGAAACCGCCTGCGCACACGCATCCAGTGCTTTGGCCACCGGCCCCTCCCAATCGGTATCAACAGTGCCGGTCGGTCCCATGATGGTGATCGTCAGCGCAATGTTTCCCGAATAATCGAACACCGGCGCAGAAAAGGCGACGATCCCTGGCGTGGGATGGTTGATGCTGCGGGACATGTGGCGCGCCCGCGCTTCCTTGATCATTTCCTCGACCACGGCGGCGTCCAGCGGATGCGCAATATCGGGGCCGAGCCGAATGCGATCGTCCAGCAACAGCTTTTCGGTGAACTGCCGTGGCAGGAATGCCGAGAAAACCCTGCCGGTCGCCGTATTGGCGAGCGACATGACCGTGCCGGTGCGGATGTTCGTGTGGATGGGATAGGACGCATCGATCAGCCGCACGATGACCGGCCCAAGGTTTCCCCAAACAGCGAGCGCGACCGCGTGCGACGTCTCTTCCGAAAGCGCTTCGGCGAACGGTG
This sequence comes from Cupriavidus sp. 05L310, assembly GCF_056398185.1. Lineage (NCBI taxonomy): Bacteria > Pseudomonadati > Pseudomonadota > Betaproteobacteria > Burkholderiales > Burkholderiaceae > Cupriavidus > Cupriavidus sp. 05L310. The sequence continues at coordinate 19,426 of NZ_JBFTOX010000099.1, read as the reverse complement.
TGGCCTCGCGGATCGGGTTCAGCGTCTGCAGGCTGGTTAGCCCGAGCTGGATGGCCATCGGGCCGAGCAGATAGTGACCCGTGACCGGGTCCTGGGCGACGAGCCCGATCTTGCCGAAGCTCACCAGATACGGATGGATCTTGCCGGACGGCATGTTCGCCGCCTTCACGAGATCGCGTAGCGCCATCGGCCTGGCCTCGGAGGCCAGCACCTTCAGGATTTCTCCTCCCACTTCAATCGACTGGATGCCGCGGCGCTCTCGCTCGGGTGCCTGGTCGGTCTGTTCCACGGTATGTCCCTGCCATGAGATGGATAGTGGGCGCAGTATAGCACTAGACAATATCTAATGAACAAGCGTAGGGTTAACGTGTAGATAATTTCAAGCGCGCTAGTACTAATCTAGCAGGCATGGTGGTGCCGCTCTTGGCGACCGTACCGCCCGCACTTGAATGGAGAAGTCGATGTCTACACTGCAACAGGAAAAATGTGATGTTCTGGTCATCGGATCAGGCGTCGCCGGCATGTCCACGGCCATTACTGCCGCCAGCCGGGGGCTGAAGGTCATCGTGGCCGAGAAGGCGAGCTACTACGGCGGCACGACGGCCCGCTCGGGCGGCTGGCTCTGGGTGCCGAACACCCATCTGGGCAAGGCATACGGCCATCACGAACTACCGGACCAGGCGCTGACCTATATCCGGAACCAGGCCGGCGCCGGGTTCGATGAGGCGCGTGTACGCGCCTTTCTGGCGAACGGCCCGAAAGCGATCGAGTTCTTCATGACGAAGACCGCCGTCCAGTTCGACATGCCGCTAACGTTCCCGGACTACCACGCCGAGGCGCCCGGCGCCGCACAGGGTGGCCGCTCGATGGTGACGCGTCCGTACGACGCGCGCGAGCTCGGCCCGCTGCTCAAAACCCTCGGCCCCGTGCTGCCGGAACTGACGGTCTTCGGCGTAACGATCGGCTCCGGCAAGGAGATCGTTCACTTCATGCGGGTGACGCGATCGCTGCAGTCCGCTTGGTATGTCACCAAACGTCTGACCAAACATTTCCTGGAGGTGATGAAGTACGGGCGGGGCATGACGCTGACCAACGGCAACGCGCTGGCCGCGCGGCTCGCGAAGTCGGCGGCCGACCTGTCGATCCCGGTATGGCTGTCGTCGCCTGCCGTGCAGTTGTTGCAGGAGGGGGGGCGCGTCTCCGGCGCGGTGCTTGAGCGCGACGGCCAGCGGGTCAGCGTGAAGGCGCGTCACGGTGTGGTGCTGGCCAGCGGCGGATTCCCGCACAACCTCGAGCGGCGCAAGGAGACTTACCCGCACGTGAAGGCCGGGCACGGCCACTTCTCGCCAACGCCGCAGACCAATGTGGGCGACGGCATGCGCATGGCCGAAGAGGTGGGCGGTGTGTTCGACAAGACCCTGTCGAATGCCGCCGCGTGGACGCCTATGTCGCTCGTGCCGCGCAAGGACGGCACGACCGGCATCATGCCCCACTTCATCGACCGGGCGAAACCAGGCGTGATTGCCGTCAGCCTGGATGGCAAGCGCTTCGCCAACGAGGCGAACTCATACCACGATCTCGTGCAGGCGATGATCGCCGCCTCGAAGGGCAAGCCGGAGACGGCGTGCTGGCTGATCGCCGACCATGCGGCGATCCGGCGCTACGGCCTCGGCTTCGTGAAGCCGTTCCCGATGCCGCTCGGGCCGCATCTGCGCAACGGCTACCTCAAGCGCGGCAAGACGATCGAGGACCTTGCGAAGCAGATCGGTGTCTATCCGGCGACACTCGCCGCCACCGTTCGCCAGTACAACGAAGCGGCGCAGTACGGCCGCGATCCCGAGTTTGGGCGCGGCAGCAAAGCCTACAACCGCTACCAGGGCGACGCGCTGCACACGCCCAATCCCTGCGTCGCACCGCTGGCCAACGGTCCGTTCTATGCGCTCAAGCTCGTACCGGGCGACCTTGGCTCATTCATGGGCATCCGTACGAACGAGCACGCCCAAGTCGTCTCCCGGGACGGCGATCCGATCCCCGGCCTCTACGCAGCGGGCAACGATGCGGCAAGCATCATGGGCGGCGAGTACAGCGGTGCGGGCATCACGCTCGGCCCGGGGCTGACCTTTGGCTATGTCGCGGGCAACCACATCGCCGATCACGTTCAGACCACGCTCCCGAAAGCGAGTGCGGCTGCGGCGCGCGAGCCTCTGGCCATGCACTGAGTTCCCTACCCGATTTTTGTCACCCACGCGGCCGCATTGCGGCGGCCCCGTGGCGGCGTTCACCCTGAATTTCCCTCGATTGCAATCATGATGATTCCTCAACTCCTGACCGGGAAGGTCGCTTTCATAACCGGCGCGGGCCAGGGCAACGGCCGGGCCATCGCCATCGGCCTCGCAGAAGCCGGCGCGACGGTCGTCGTGACCGACATGAACGAAGCCAATGCCGACGAGACGGCGGCGATGATCGATGCCCGTGGACATGCGGCACGAGCCTGCGCGCTGGACGTGACCGATGCCGCGCAATGCCGCGCCGTCGCCGAAGAGATCACCGCCTGCGTCGGCCCCGTCGACGTGCTGGTGAACAACGCCGGCATACTCATTCGCGAGGGCATCGACAGCGAGAATGCGCTGGCCAACCTGCAGCGGGTGATGAAGGTCAACCACGAAGGGACTTTCAACGTCTGCCACGCGTGGCTGCCGGCCCTGCGGCAGACCCGTGGCGCCATTGTCAACGTCGCGTCCATCGCGTCGCTTTCGGGCCAGCCGAACACGCTCGGCTACTCGCCCTCGAAGGGCGCGGTGAAGATGCTGACCCAGTCGCTGGCAGCCGACCTCGCGCGCGACGGTGTGCGCGTCAATGCCATTGCACCGGGCGTCATCGAAACGCCCATGACCGTTTCCACGCGCACGGACCCGGCGAAGCTCGAACGCTTCATGTCCCGCATCCCAATGAACCGGGTTGGGCAACCCGAAGAGCTGGTGGGCGCGGTGCTGTTTCTCGCCTCGTCGATGTCCACCTATGTGACCGGCGTGACCCTGCCCGTGGACGGCGGGTACCTCGCCGCCTGACCCTCACAAACGAGGCAAGCGCGCACAGCGCGCTTGCCCGCCCATCCAGGAGACAACGATGAAACAGGCATCCCGCACCATAGACGTGCAGTCCTTCATCGACGCCGAACGCTTTTCCCCTTGCCAGTGGCTGGTCCTCGCCTTCTGCTTCCTCGTCGTGGCGGCTGACGGCTATGACACGGCGGCAATCGGCTTTATCGCACCGGCGCTGGCGCACGAGTGGGGCATCGGCCGCGGCGAACTTGGTGTCGTCATGAGCGCAGCACTGGGTGGCCTGAGCCTGGGCGCGATCTTCGCGGGACCCGTGGCGGATCGCATTGGCCGGAAGACGGTACTGGTGGCGGCCGTCACGTGCTTCGGAGGATGGACACTCGTTGCCGCCCATGCACAGACCGTCGGCACATTGACTGTCCTGCGCTTCCTGACCGGACTCGGGCTCGGTGCGGCCATGCCGACGACCATCACGATGATGTCGGAATACGCGCCGTCGCGTCTGCGTTCCCTTGCGGTGAATGCCATGTACTGCGGCTTCTCCGGTGGGCTGGTGGCGGGCGGTGCGGCATCGGCCTGGCTGATTCCTCATTTCGGCTGGCGAAGCGTGTTGACGGCTGGCGGCATCGCGCCGCTGATACTCGCCGTGCTGCTCCTTGCACTGCTTCCGGAGTCGGCCCAGTTCCTGGCGGTGCGCGCCGGGGCGCCCGAGCGGATCGCGCGCATCCTGAAGCGCATTGCGCCTCGGCAATCGCTCGAACACTGCGTGTTCGTCGCGCCGATGGCTTCGGCAGGCAAGGCGGGAAAGGCGTCGGCTCTTGCACTCATCCTGTCGGCCGGATACCGGCGGCGCACGTTCCTGCTCTGGCTGTCGTGCTTCATGGGTCTGGTGATCTATTACCTGATGACGAACTGGATGCCGACGCTGTTCCGTGAAGCCGGATTCAGCGTGGAACGTGGCGCGTTGCTGGCCTCCCTGTTTCCCCTTGGCGGCTTGCTCGGCAACCTTGTTGCGGGCTGGCTCATGGACCGCTTCAATGCCAACCGTACCATCGTCGTAGCGTACCTGCTGGCCGCTGTGCTCGTCATCGTGGTGGGACGCGGTGTCGATCATCCGGAGTTCCTCGGCATCTCGCTTTTCCTTTGTGGCACCCTGGTCACGAGCGGGGCAACTTCGATGTCCACCTATGCCGCAGGCCTCTATCCGACCGAGGCGCGTACGACGGGCGTGGCGTGGATGCAGGGCATCGGGCGGATCGGCGGCATGGCCGGCGCCTTCATCGGCGCAGGCCTTCTCGGTCTTGGCTGGGGTTTCGGCGATGTATTCGGCCTGCTCGCCGTGCCGGCGCTGCTCGCGGCAGGGTCGGTCTTCATGATCGCGAAGCCCCGGCACGCCTATCCGATGGCAAGGGTGGCGGAGTGAGGCGGTTCGGAGCTCTCGCCATTGCGGCGGTCATGAGCATGGCGTCCATGCGCGCCTGTGACGCCTTGCTTCCGGCACTGTCGTCGGACTTCGATGTACCCATTGGCATGGCGGCGTGGTCCATCTCCGCGTTCGCGCTGGCCTATGGCCTGATGCAGCTCGTATTTGGACCGCTCGGCGACCGCTTCGGCAAACTCCGCGTCGTCACCATTGCGCTGGCAGGCTGCGCCGTTGCGAACGTCATGGCCGCCGTGGCCCCGACCATGCCCGCCCTCGCGCTGGCCCGGGGACTCTCGGGCGCAGCCGCGGCGGGTGTCATCCCCATGAGCATGGCGATGATCGGCGATACGGTTCCGGTCAGGGACCGGCAGCAGGTGCTTGCCCGCTTCTTCCTCGCGACCATCGGCGGGATGATCGGTGGCCAGTGGATATCCGGGCTGATCGCCGACTGGCTGCACTGGCGCATTGCGTTCGGGGTGCTAGCGGCGGGCTCCGGCGTCGCGGCGCTCGTCGTGTGGATGCAGGGATCGGGCATGGTCTCCGACCTGATTGCCAGGCGTTCATTCGGGGAGCAGTTCCGCAGCGTGCTGGGGCAGCCACGCGCCAGACTGGTGTTCGCAGTGACGGCAATCGAAGGCCTGTTCACCCTGACGGGATTTGCCTTTGTGCCGACATATCTGCACGGCCGCTTCGGGCTCGGCCTGGGTACGGCCGGCGTGGTGGTGGCGATGTATGGCGTCGGTGGCCTGGTATATGTGGCGCTGTCCGGCGTGCTGATCAGGCGTCTGGGCTCTGATGTGCTGGCCGCCCTCGGAGGCGCGCTCCTGGGTGCCGCCTTCGCCATCGTCGCGGTCGGACCACGGTGGGAATGGAGCGTGCCCGGATGCTTCCTCGGCGGACTCGGCTTCTACATGCTTCACAACACCTTGCAGACCCAGGCGACCGAGGTGTTCCCGCCATCGCGCGGTACGGCGGTCGGGCTGTTTGCCGCGAGCCTGTTCCTTGGGCAGGCGCTCGGCCTGAGCGGCGCTGCGGCCGTCGCCGGCACCTTCGGCGAGCGATGGCTGTTTGCCGCCGCCGCCGTGGCTCTTCCCCTTCTCGGCATGGCATTCGGAGGACGGCTCCGCACAGACGGTCCCCGTCACCGTCCCGGATAGCTGCCATAGATGCCTGCCACCTGCCCGCCATCGAACCAGTTTGCGAAGCGATCACGACGCTGATCGCTGCTGGCTTCCACTTCCCGATTCACCTGACGACGGGCCGTTCGGCACGTCTATTATAGGAAATCCCTTTTTTTAGAACCCGAACCGAACATGCATCAAGACAACTGGAGGAATCCAAGATGCAAGACTTGACGACAAGAAGCGGCATCACGCTGCTGCGTGGCGCTCTCCCTGCTGGGTGCCACAGGATTGGCCCATTTCGAAGTGACCCTGTATGGCGTAGTTGATAGCGGCATCGAATACGCCAATCACCAGCCCGGGAATGGAGACAGCGTCTATCGCGTGACTTCCGGAAATATCGCCGGCTCCCGCTGGGGACTTCGGGGTACCGAAAACCTCGGAAACGGTGTGCAAGGCGTGTTCGTACTTGAGAGCGGGTTCGACGTCGACACCGGAAAATCCGACCAGGGTGGCCGCCTCTTCGGCCGCATGGCCTATGTCGGACTGCAGGGATTGTGGGGGAGCTTTGATTCCGCTGCAATATGCGACGGTTCGCAAGCCCAGCAGCCACGCCGAGCACGAATTGATCGGGCGACGGCGCGGCCCAACGATGAAGCTGGGCCTGGCGCTGCACATTGGCTTTTTGCGCATGAGCGGCTGCCTATTGGATGCGTTCAGTATCCTGCCACCAGTACTGCTTCGCCACCTCGGCACGGAACTCGGCATCAATACGCCGGATCTGGCGTCCTTGCGGGCGCTCTACGCGCGTAGGCGAACGCTCTCCGACCATCAACTGCTGGCCTGCCTGGCTGTATCGCGAGCAGTTGCGCGACATCCTTGAGCGCAAGCAGATCAACGTTGTTTCCGCAATGCTCGAGCAGTGGTGCACCAACGTCATGCGATCCAAGGTCGAGCCAATGAAGGAGGTCGCGCGCATGATCCGCAAGCATTTCGACGGTATCGCTGCATGGACCCAGACGCGCCAGACCAATGGCTTCCTGGAGGCGCTCAACGGCCTGTTCCAAGCCGCGAAGCGCAAGGCCCGCGGTTATGTGAACTTCAAAACCATGCGCACCGTGATCTTCCTGATCGCCGGAAAGCTCGACTTCTCCTCGATCAACCCGCATGCCGCATAACCCACTCGTTTTTCAAAAGAGCCTCTTTAACTCTATCGGCCGAACTCAGCCGTCTGGCCGGTCCTGATCTGGACCGGCGCCCCGCCCGCCTCGGCTCTCCCATCCCGCAATTCGACGATGGTCCTAATTTTTGAGGAGGCGCCATAGGGTGGAGCGACCAATACCCAAGCGTTTTGCGGCCTGGGTACGGTTTCCTCCACACTCCTTGAGAACCTCCTTCACATTGGCGATGGTCATGCCGGAGAGCGTGGTGTCGAGCGACTCCGGGATACAGGCCAGCGAATCGTTGTGGTCCGGATCACGGTCGAGAAGCTCGGCTAGTTGTCTTGCTGGCACTGCCGCGCCGGCTTCGAGACAAGCCATGGCAACTCGCTCGGCGAAGTTCTCAAGCTCGCGGACATTACCTGGCCAGGCATGTTGTCGGGCGACAACCAAGGCGGCGGGCAAGACAGCATCAAGCAAGTCTGCAAGCTGTACCCGTCGCATCGCCGCACTTACCAGCGAAGTTGCCAGAAAGTCGCGGTCCTCGGGGCGCTCGCGCAGCGGCGGCACCTGGACGCGCAGCACGCTAAGGCGATAGAAGAGATCTTGCCGAAAGGCGCCTTCGCGCACGCGCTCCCACAGGTCGCGATGCGTGGCGGCAACGATGCGGACATTGACCTGCAGGGTGTCGGTACCGCCGACTCGCGTCACTTCCCGCTCCTGCAAGACACGTAGCAGCCGCGTTTGCAATAGCGGCGGCATCTCCGCCACCTCGTCGAGGAAGACCGTTCCCTCGTTGGCGGCTTCGAATAGGCCCGCCTTACCGTTGCGCCGCGCGCCGGTGAAGGCGCCTTCTTCGTAGCCAAAGAGTTCCGTCTCCAGCAGCGTCTCTGGCAATGCACCGCAGTTGACCGCCAGGAACGGGTGCCGCCGCCGCCGACTGGCGTTATGCAGGCCTTGGGCAAGCAGTTCCTTGCCGACGCCGGTTGGCCCTGTGATCAGGACGGTGGCATCGCTTCGCTCGGCCGCAACTCGGCATCGGGTAACGGTGGCGGCCATGGCTGGCGAGGCGCCTACGACGTCCTCAAGCTTGTACCTGGCTGTTTGTGAGTGCGTGTACCGATGCGCGCGGAGCCTGTTAAAGGCCCGCTCGACCCGTGTCGGCTGGTGGAGCGTCAGTACCGTTCCCACGCGCACGTTGCCTTCATACAGCGGCGCGCGGTCAATGATCACCGTGCGTCCGTCGATCTCCTCGACGGAGCCGCTCTCATGCTCGGCATCGGACATTATGCGTCCCGGACGCAAGACAGCGAAGGGCAAAGGCAGCGTCTTCCCGGTGGATGGGATGAGGGGGCTGCCCACTAGTTTCTCCGCTGCGGGATTGGCCGCGATCAGCCTGCCGGCGGCATCCAGCGCGACAACGCCATCGCCAAGATGATGGAGGACGCTGTTCAGCAGCGAATATCGAGAGCGCTCGACCGCCTTCGCGCTTGCCAGGCCGATCGCGTCTTCCAGTGCAAGCCGCACCGAGTTGACGGAATAGAGGAACACGCCTGCCATGCCCTCCGCCGCTGCCGCCTGCATAACCACGCCCGCCCCGACGACCACGCGCATATCCATGCGCCGCAATTCGTCAATGACGTTACGGGCGTCCTGGGCGGATTCGTACGAGCGAAATACAATCGGCAACGCGAACACTTCCGCAAACTTCGCCATGTCATCACCTGCATCGCGGTGGAGCACCACAGCAATACGCTCGGAGATCGCCCTGGCCCGGACAATGGCGGCCATCACGTCATGGCCGCCGACGCGTACCGAGACCACGGGAATCGACAAGTGGCTGCGCAGGAATTCAGCATTCGCGCCTGCGGAGACCACCACATCGCACGGCGCCGTTTCCTGCCGACGCTGAATCTCAGCGAGCGCCTCATCAAAATGCGCGTCGATCACGCTGACTTGCGCGCGTGTATGAAACGTCGCACCCACCTCGCGGATGTGCTCTGCAAGCTGGTAGGCGCTGACACCAACGATGACGGGGCGACCTGGCTTTGGGAGTTCTTGCATGAGAATCAGGCCGGCGTGACAAATGACGGTTAGTTTAGCGTTTTATTGGGGCGTTTCAAAGTGGGACGAATGCGTTTCAACTTGAGTCAGCGCATTCGCGTTCCAAGCTGCCACCGATGTAATTTATTGTTAATAATCATATGGTTACAGGGTAGTATGAATTTGCCCAAACAGCTGGCATGGGCATTGCGGTAATGCGGTCACACACAAAAAAAACGCTGCAGGAGACCCATGAATCGCAGAGCTTTCAACCGCATGGCCTTGACCTTGCTCGGCGCCGCCCCGCTGGCGGCGGCGCGGCCCGCCGAACGCTATCCCGAGAAGCCTATTTCCCTTGTCGTCGCCTACAGCGCGGGCGGGAGCGCAGACTTGCGGGCACGCCAGGTGGGCCGCTTCATGAGCACGGCCTTGGCGCAGCCCGTCGTCGTGGAGAACCGGCCCGGCGGCGCGGGAAACATCGGGACGCAGTACGTGGCACGGGCGAAGCCAGATGGCTACGTGCTTGGCATCGGCAACCTTGGCCCGTTGAGCGTCAATCCTTCGCTGTTTGCCAACCTCGCGTTCGATCCAGCCAAGGACCTAACGATGATCGCGCTGATCGAGCGCGGCCCGCTGCTGCTGCTGGTCAGGCCGGATTCGCCGTACCGGACGGTGGCCGACCTAATACGCTCCGCCAAGGCCAGCTACGCGGGCCTGACTTACGGATCCAGCGGAGCGGGCGGCGCGCATCATCTTTGCGGCGAATTACTGAAGTCCATGACTGGCAGCAACCTGGTCCATATCCCGTACAAGGGCGGCACTGGGGCCATGGTCGACCTGCTGGGCGGCCGGCTGGATTTCCTGTTCGAGCCGATGTACTCCGCGCTGCCGGCTACACGGGCGGGCAAGGTGCGCTCTCTGGCGATCACCAGCAAGGCGCGCTCGCCATTGCTCCCGAACGTCCCCGCCATGAATGAAGCGGGCGTCCCCGGCTTTCAGGTGGAAAACTGGCAGGGGCTGGTCGGCCCCGCTGGCATGCCGACCGCGATTGTCCAGGTTCTCAACAGGACCGTCGATCAAGCGCTCGATGACCGCGACTTTCGCGCCCTCCTGCTATCCCAGGGCAATGAGCCCGTCGGCGGGACGCAAGAGGCATTTGCCGCTTACGTCAAGGCAGAGAGAAACCGCTGGCAACAACTGATCCGCTCCAGCGGAATCGAGCCAAGCTGACTTACACCGACTGTTTTTTACACCACAGCACAGAGAACGAAATGAAAGCCATCATGATCGAGAGCTATGGCGGCCCCGAAGTCTTGCAGCGCCGGGAAATGCCAACGCCGGAACCCGGCCCCGGCGACATCGTCGTCAAAGTCGCATTCGCCGGCATCAATTTCATGGATGTGCATACGCGCCAAGGCAAGTATGCGACGTCGACAACCTATCCCGTGCGACTCCCGTGCACCCTGGGGATGGAAGGAGCCGGCGAGGTGGTGCTTGTCGGCAGCGATGTCAGCCGCTTCGTAGCCGGCGACCGGGTGGCATGGTGCATCGCTTGGGGCAGCTATGCCGAGTACACCCGCGTGCCGGCCGGGCTCGCAGTCCGGCTGCGCGACGACATCGCCTACGATCAGGCGGCAGCCAGCCTCTTCCAGGGCAGCACCGCGCACTATCTGCTCAACGATGTGGCCAGGCTACATGCCGGGCAAACCTGCCTGGTGCACGCCGCCTCCGGCAACATCGGGCAGTTGCTGGTGCAGATGGCCAAGGCTGCCGGCGTTACTGTTTTTGCGACGGGCAGCTCGCCGCAAAAGTGCGCGGTGGCGCGTCGCCTCGGAGCCGATTACGCCATGGCTTACGACCAAGGGCGATTCGCCGACGCAATACGCGAGGCCACGCAAGGTCGCGGCGTTGATGTGGTCTTTGACTCGGTGGGGAAAGCGACACTGCGCGACAGCTTCCGCGCCACGCGCAAGCGCGGCCTGGTGATTAACTATGGCAACGTTTCCGGCTCGGTGGACGACCTGGACCCCATAGAACTGGGGGAGAGCGGCTCTCTGTTCCTGACCCGGCCTCGATTGGCAGACCACATGTCCGATCCGGAGACGGTACAGCGGCGGGCGGATGACATTTTCGCGGCGCTCGCCTCCGGGGAAATCCATATGCCCATCGCAAGCCGCTATGGCTTTGACGATGTGGAGAGGGCACATGCGCTGATCGAGCAACGGCAACAAATTGGGAAGTCCGTATTATCGATTGCTGGTTAGAGGCGGCACTGGATTGGCGCGTGCGGCGCGGACAATCCCCGCGGGTTTCGATTGCGGCCCGCTGGCCTCCGCCTGCCGAAGGCCCGGAGAGCGGCTGTGAGCGGTCATCCAGGCTGACGTTGCCGATCGTCTCTAGCAGTCATCTACCTCCAACCGAGCGAACGGCCGAAGCGGGAAGAGCCGTCCGCGGTCGTCGTGCCAACGCGCCGCTCGTCGGCGCGGACTTTTGCACATAATCGGACGTCCACGCAACGACAGACTCGACTGTTTGTCGAAAGGTACCCCACGGCCTGGGGAACCGTCCGACCCTCAGTTGTCCGTCGGCGAGCGGTGGGTTGGAACCGGTTCAAAGTCGAAATGGGCGGCAGCATACACGGCATTGCGCGTTCATAGTTCTTCCCCGTCCTTATAGAAGGTGACCCATTTGCCGTCGCTGACGCATTGGGCGCCGGGAAAAACCTCCTCATGGCCGTTGGGACCGTCCAGCGGGAAGGGCGCGTGTGGCGTGGCCCAGTAGTGGCCGTTCGGTAAGGCTGTGATCGATTTTCGGGACATTCTCTTCGGCACCGCCATGCGCAGTCACGCAACGCGCGATCCGACCCGCCGCGGCGAAACGTATTGTGTCAATCCCGCAACGGCGTGGCACCGTCCCGAGACATCCTCGTGTAGCCTCACTGCCAATTACCTCCTGCTATACGGTGCAAGTTCGCCATGGCGCAATGCCTCCAAATTGCAGTCCGAGCCTTCGGCGTCGGCGCCATCCTTGTGATCGTCGCCGTTGCCTCCCGGCAAGTATATCTGCGGGTCGCTGCTGAGGCTGGCATTGCCGGCGGTGAAGAGGATCCCGCGGCAAATGTTGACCCGATGCGAAGCCATCACAGCCGCCTGCAGAATCGGCATATTTCCGAAGGCGCTGTGGATGCTAACGAAAAGCCGAGTGCCCGTTGCGTAGAGTCCTGAGGACTACCCAATCTGCGATTCGCTTTCTGTCCGACGAAAGAGGGACCCAAGCGTAGCGCCTTTCCCGCCTAAGCCGGGTGCTGGCGGGACAACGCCGCGATAACGTGCATTAAAAGGCGCATATTCGGCGCCCAGCGCGCCAGTCTAGTCAATGTCGCCCGATTGCTCGATATGCCCCAGGTCTTCCATAGTCTTGCAAGATCCGGTCGCGGCGCCGCTGACCATCGCCCGGGAATACGGAATCGGCCGCGCCAGTCCCGGTCGTTTGCATTTTGCGCTGGAGGTGAGTCTCATTGCGTGAGTGCATGGAGCATGCCACTCACACGGGAGGCAAATCCTGTTGGTAGAACTCATGCAACTTGGCCTGCAAGAGGGCCTTGTCGGGCAACTGAGTCTGATATTCGGCAATCAACGCTGGCGACAGGCTGCGACTGAGTGCATATTCAACCACTTCGTCGTCCTTGCTCGCGCAGAGCAATACACCGATAGCCGGCCGCTCATGTGCCTTCTTCACATCCCGGTCTAGCGCCTCCAGGTAAAAGCTCAGCTTTCCCATATACTCCGGTTCGAAACGGCCTACCTTCAATTCAATCGCCACAAGGCAATTGAGCCCTCGGTGGAAGAAAAGCAAGTCCAGCGCGAAGTCCCGCCCCCCTACCTGTAACGGGAATTCGCTGCCCACAAAGCAAAAATCCCTCCCTAGCTCAATGAGAAAGTGCTTTAATCGTCTCAATAAGCCGCGGTGCAGGTCCGCTTCGCCATGGCCTGTCGGCAGGTCAAGAAACTCGACCAGATAGGTGTCCTTGAAGACACCCAAGGCTTCCGGGTGAGTTTGTGACACCAGCGGTGACACTTTTACCGGGTTCAGTACCGTGCGTTCGAACAGGGCAGCCTTGAACTGACGCTCCAGTTCCCGTTTGCTCCATTGCTCCTGGATCGCCAATCGGAGGTAGAACTCTCGCTCCTCCCTGCGCTTGCTCTGGCTGAGGATGATCAGGTGGTGCGTCCAGGGCAACTGGCTCACCAATGTCGAGACGATCTCGTTGTCCTCATAAGCCTCGTAGAACTGCCGCATGCGGAACAGATTCCGACGGGTAAAACCTTGCAAGCCCGGCTGCGTTACTGCCAGGTGTTCGGCCAGTTGGGATACCACGCCATCGCCCCATTCCGCCGAGGCGATCTTGCGGCTGATCCTCTGTCCAATCTGCCAGTAAAGTGCGATCAGCGTTGTATTCACCGCGCGGACCGCCTGCTGTCGGGCAGCAGTAATCAGTCGAGTGATCTCGGAAAAATCGTCTTGGGGTTGCAGTGAAGTGCTCAAGCCTAGGTTGTCTCCGGATTGCGGGACTCGAAATAATTGGACTCAGTGAGTTTATCAAACAAGGTAGCTCACCGTGCTTCGCTTCCGCTAGCAGCCTCTGAGGGACCTCTCGTGCTCGATGCCGAGTTGGTCGAAGGCCTGCCATAGAAGCTATGGTTCGCCGCGCAGGTTGACGAACATCTTGTCCAGATGCCAGGTCACCTCGTCTCGGCGCTTTTGCATCAGGGGGTCAAGGAGTCACTGTCAACTTAAAGGCCCGGTAGTGAAAGTTGGACACGACCTAGGCTTCAAACCATGGTCACAGTTTCCAGGCGGGGATCATCAGGTGCGCGGTGCGCTGGTACTTCCGCTTTAACCTCAGGCTGCTTGAATGCCAAACGATGTTCCCGGGCGCGCACGCGGACAATGTCGCAATTAGATTGCGACTGACGTCTACTATCCTCTGCGCTGCAGACCGGGTGCCGAAAATCTCCGCTTGCTCTACCGTCACGAATATCGACACACAGGCGAGCGAATTGAAGCCAAGGGCTCCATTACCCATTGACTGGTGCCGACGTCGATATACCGTCTGAACGTGTTGCAATATTCGAAATAATGTACGATGCTGGAGTCACCATAGAAATGGAGAAAACCATGGCATCATACAAACAGTTGCTCGCGGAAAAGGAAAAACTCGAGGCTCAACTTGTCGAAGTACGAGCAACGGAAGTCGCTGGCGTTATCGGGCAGATTCAAGCCCTGATGGCGCAGTACGAGTTAACTGCCGACGACATCGCTCCAAAGCGTCGCCGTGGCCGTCCCGCAACAGGCCCGGCGGCTAAGGCTCCGGCAAAACCCAAGACATCTCTGCCGCCAAAGTATCAAGACCCCAAGACAGGTGCAACTTGGACTGGCCGTGGCCGTGCACCGGCTTGGCTCGGCAAGAATCGCGACAAGTTCTTGATTCCAGAAGCGTGAGCGCTGGGCCGGCCCAACGACCGTCGGTTTGATGCAATTATTGGCAAATATTCGCCGCGCCGTGTGAGCCCTTAGTTTCAGTTGGGGCCAAGCGGCCCGGCTTTCCTCCGGAAAACTGAACCCTTCCGCGAACACGGGCGTGTGCTGGCTCGGCCCGGAAACGTGCACTTAGCTTCCGCGCATGAGGCCATCAAGTTTGTGCGGCAGACAATCCCCGGGAGATTTTTAGTCTCATGTTTATGAATCTACGCTGTTGGCAACCTTGCGACCGACAGCAGCGAAGAGGGGCACCCGTGCCACACCGATTTGGGTAGCTGCTATCATGCCGCGCATCGCGCGCGGGTGTAGCTCAACGGTAGAGCAGAAGCCTTCCAAGCTTATGACGAGTGTTCGATTCCCTTCACCCGCTGCATCGGGCCTTTAGCTCATGCCTGGTTAGCGCAGCGGACTCATGATCCGTTGGTGCCGTGTTCGACTCACGGGAGGCCCACCAATCAGGGCTAGGTTGCCGGGCGACGACAGGCTCAGGCTGAATGGGATGGGGTCTTTGGGGATCGAGGCGGACATTCCTTGAATATCTTCGCGGTGCAGCTTGCGCAGATTTCCGGATCAAGCTTGCGAAGCACGGCGCGCAGGGCGTCATCCTTGCTGCTGAATATATTTTGCGGGCCGAGCCTGTCCTGGAAGCCTGTCTTGTCCCAGATTCTGAGCACGTCCGGGCGCGGCCGATGGAAGTAAAGACCGCCGCCGGCTGTGCGCCGCGCGGCCAGTTCGCTTTCCCACAATTCGGCGCCTGCCAGGTCGATGAAGTTCATGCTTTTCGTCATGGCCAGCAAGTGCGTTTGTCCGGGGCGTCGGTTGCGGATGTCATGGAGGTATTCGGTGACGTGCTGGACCGCGCCGAAGTAGATGGCGCCTTCAATGCGCAGCAGCTTGAGCTGGGGACATTCCGCTGGCGGCCCTTCGAGGTTCTCGATCGGCTTGAACCGGCGCGCCGGGTCATTGGGGTCTGGCACCAGGCTGCGCACAGCGGGTCGGGAGGTGCGGTAAAGGTAGGCAATGAGAGAGAAGATACTGCCCAGCATGACGGCGATTTCCAACCGAAGCACCAGGGTGGCAATGAATGTTCTCAGTGCGATGGCGAATTCGGTGCGACTCAGGCGCTCGATCTCGCGCAGGCGGCGTACGTTAACCAGCCCGGTTGACACCAGCAGCAGCATGGCTGCGATGGCCGCCAGGGGAATCTGTGCGAGCAGCGGCGCGCTGACGGACACCAGCAGCACGAGCAGAAGAGCAGAGAAGACGCTTGCCAGAGGTGTCTTCGCACCTGCCTCGAAGTTTGGCATGGAACGGCCCAGGGAGCCGCAGGAGATATAGGACGAAAAGAAGCCTCCCAGGACATTGGACAGGCCTTGGCCGATGAACTCCCGGTTGGCGTCGATATGCTGGCCGGAACGTATAGCCACCGCCTTGGCGATCGAGATCGACTGGCCGAGCGCGACGATGGTCAGGGCAGCGGCGATGCCGAACAGATCCGGGATCGATTGCCATGAGATGGTTGGCAACGCCAGTGGTGGGATGGCGGAGGGGATGGGGCCAATGACATCAACACGGTGACCGCTCCCGAGCAAGGGCATGGCGAACACCATGGAGGCGCCATGGCCAGCAAGCAGACCGATCAGCATAAAGGGGACCCGCGGCGAAATCCGTCTGGCCAGGAGCGTTCCCGCCAATGTCACGAGGCCGACAGCAACAGCGGTCCAGTTGATGTCATCGATATGCCGCGCCAGATAGCTAACCACACCAAAGGCGCTGGTGCCGGCAGGCATATGCAGACCGAAAAAATCCTTCAGCCCATAGAGGCCGATCAGGGTCGCCGCGCCGCCTGTGAAGCCAAGCAGCACTGATGGCGAGATAAAGTTGGCGATCGAGCCCAGGCGCAGCGCCCCGATCAGCAGTTGCATGATGCCGACGAGGATGGTGATGGCAAGTGCCAGTTGGATATAGTCGGGGCTACCGGCTATTGCCAACGGACTCAGCATGGCCATCAGCGCCAGTGAATTGGCGTTGGTCGGACCTGACATCACATGCCAGCTGGAACCGAACACGCCGGCGATGATGCACGGCACCACGGCAGTGTAGATGCCATACTGCGGCGGCAAGCCCGCCAGCGTCGCAAATGCGACGCCTTGCGGTAGTACCAGGTATCGCTTTGTTTTCGCTGCAGTTTACCGGGGCAGCAGCCCCCAGTATTCATGCGGGTTTCCGGCCGGTGCCCCAATAAATTCCTGTAAAATCAACCACTTGCTGACTGGTCCATTCCCCGTATCCGCAGATGTACCGATCGCGACACAAGCATGGCCGCGGAGGCAGGGATGTAAGCCTCCAAAATGCTTAATCGCGGCCGACGGATGGACCAACGTCGAGCCTTTGCCGGCAGGGGATATATGCCGCTGATGCGCAGGCTTTGGCACCGTCCTCTGAGCCGCCTTCAAAGCAAAATGGTCATGCCGTACGCCACTGCGAAGGTGAGTCGGGCCGGAACGCCGAGGTGGGCATGAGCCGGTGCGCATAGCGCGCGATGGGAAACTCAAAAGTGCCCCGCAGATTGATTCCCTCGATATGGGTGGGACCGATATACCGAAGGCCCTCAGATCGAGTCGAGTCGCCGCCGATCTTCTCGAGGATGTTCCAGCTGCGTTGCATGTGCATCGTATTCCAAGCCATCACCGAATTGGATAGCAAGGTCAAGGCCGATGACACTGCCGCCAGCGACGCGTCATGGCGGGCCAGCTCGATCGGTATCTTGCCGGAATGGATCGCCCGCTGGAGAATGTGCACCGCTTCACCGCGGTTCAGCGCGTGCTGCATCTCATGGCGAAATGCGGTATTCGTGAAATAGTCGATCAGGAAGATCGTACGAAACAACCGTCCGAGATGCATGCCGGCCTCATAGACGAGTTGTCCGCGCGCCGCCACCCCAAAGCGCGTAAGTGCCTGGACTGCTGTGCATTGCCCGCTTTGCACGGATGCCGCAATCCGCACCAGCTCGTCCCAGGCGCACTCAATGAGGCTCAGTCGAACATCTGCATCGGTGACGGCAGCCAGTTCGCTAGGCACATTATGATGCCTGGGAACATGCAGACGTCTGTCGCGCAGGTGGGACAGTCGCGGACAGAGGTCGAAGCCCAACAGCCGTGACAGACTCATCGCGAAATCTGTAAAGCCGTGCGTATCCACTGCAAGTTGCGCTATGTCTTCCGAACTGCCTTGTCGGATCACGCCCTCGATCGCTGCGCCGGCCTGGCGCTCATTGAGCAAAATTGGCTGGTCATAGAAGATGCCCCACCGATCTCGAACGTGAGTGTACATCCCGATCGATGCAGTCCGCCGGCGTGGGTCGGCCCGCGCTTTCCAGACAGAACGTGTCGTTTCCAACGACATCATGTCTGACGAGGCCAGATCGGAGCGCCCCCAATGCTGGGAAATTGGGTGCTGATGCATGAAGGTCAGCACGGCTTCAGCCGCGTGGCGCAGCTTCCGCTCGTCCGCAACGCGATGCATCATCTGCCGGATCGCGGAAGGCGACAACTCCGGCACCATTCGGGCGAGATCCGCAGCTGACATCGAGGTGCCGTGCGCGAGTATCGCTGCGTAGACCAATAGCAATTCGCTACGGGAATGAGGCTCTCTTCCCAGCAAGAGCCAACTAAAGTGCGAGGCGCTGTCGATCTCGAGCAGGATCTCAGGCAACTGTCCGCCCGGGTGCTGCTCGAACAGTGCGCCTCGCAATGTCTCCACATTCGAGGGCCTGGCGCTTGCCACCAAGGGGTCGATGTGGATCGCATCGTCAATCTTGAGTTTCCCACACACGACAGCGTCCCGCAGCTTGGCGAGGCTTTCGTCCAGATGCGCGATCACAGGCGCCAGAAATGCCTGACCATCCTGTGGCAGCTTGAGATGGCCATAGAAGTGGTTGCGTTTGGCCTTCCAATCGCTGGCGCCGATCAAGATGGCCGCTTGGCTTCGAAAGGCAAAGCTGTGCTCAAGGAACACTGAGCCGTTGCGCAGTGCCACCCGTAGGGCGAATAGCGTGCCCCACTCGAAAGCGGCCAAGGCCCGCTGACGGTCCTGTCCCTCCAGAGCGGGTTGCCAGGCGCGGCCAAGTCGAATCGTGATTTGGTCGGGAAGATGATCGGACTTCCGCGCGTAAAGTTCCTGGAGCACTGCCAACGCTTCAGTCACCGGGTGTGCTGACAGGGCGGAGAATGGCAGCAAAACCAACCTGCCGAGCAATGCCCGAACCTGGCGGTGTCGCGAAAGGAGTTGCGCGCGGATCAGGCTGGCACGGCTGGGCGCACGCCGGTTAAGCGCCGCGTCGGCCAGCGCCGACAGCTGCTGGCAGAGTGCTTCACGGGTTAGCATCTCATCCGCGGCCAGTGCTTTGACCGCGGTTGCGAACTCTCGCATCTGGGTGCCAGGGTCCGGTCGGCCAGCCTCAATCAAGCGCCGACCGTCATTCACGGACTTCTGAATCCAGTGTCGCAACATGGTCGCCAGATGATCCGAGGCGGCGCATAGAGCGTAACGCAGAAAGCAAGCAGCTTCCAATCGGCGGGGTTGCTGCGCGACACGTTTGCTTACTGATGGCGGACGATTGGCACAACGCCTGCCATAGTAGCGTATCAGCGCTTCATTGCACGCCGCTGGCCAGTTTCGGTGAATGCCCATCTTGTAAAGGAGTTCGACCTTGTCGAACATCCCCCAACTGATGGGTCGAGGTTCGCAATGGGACGGTCCAAAGCCATTGCTGCAGGCTCGTGTGATCGCCATGCGGGTGCGCAAGTGCTGTGCCCCACGTGTCCAAGGAGGCAGCCCCGTAGGCGCGCACTAGAGCGACGGCAAGCGCCGTCTCGGCCGTGGCGACGGCCTGGCTAATCAGTCTTTTTCGTGCGCGGTCATGGGGTATTATTGAGACTTGTATAAATCATGACAACCGATTTGAGTCTGACGCATTATCTGACCAAGGCGTTGATCGGGAGTCGATTGCATGGCTGGGAAGATGGACGAAGCGACCAGAAAGCGGGTTTGCGCTGGACGGATGCTGTTAGCGAACAA
>NZ_JBFTOX010000098.1:0-21580 GCF_056398185.1 Cupriavidus sp. 05L310 | reverse complement strand
ACGAAAAGAGCGGCCGGGACCCAAACTCGCATCGCCTTAAGGCGATACTCAAACATGGGTCCCTCTTTTCCGCTCTTTTCGCCGGATCCCGAGGCGCCCCATACGGCCTGGTACACCTTGACGGCTCGCTTCGCATCGCGGGTCGGTGTTTGCCGCCCCTCGGGCGGTAAACACGGCTACACCGAATCGTTGTTCGGCGGCTGCGCTGTTGTTTTGGCCATCGGATATCGAATGTTTGGCGCTCGCTATGCCGTTGTGCCGCAAGCTTCTGGCTTCGCCTTTCGTGGCGCTGACACGTATTTCGTATCCGGAATCCCGGAATGGCAAACCAAGGCAGTGAAGCCACTGCGCCCTAGCGCCGCGCAGCCGGCGCTAGCCGCGCGATCAGCGTGGCGTGCCGTGGGTGCGTTGCCAGCAGGCTGTCGGTGTCGGCCAGCTCGAACTCGCTGAACTCGAAGCCCGGCGCCACCGTGCAGCCTACCAGCGAGAATCCGGCCGGATCGCTGCGCTCGGCGGCGAACCAGCAGCCCGCCTTGACCACGGCCTGGAAAACCGCGTCGTCTTGCGCGAGCGCGTTGCCCAGCCGGTGCGTGGTAAGGCCGCCACCGTCCTCCAGCACGTGTACGTCGAGCGGGCTGCCCGCGTAGAAGTGCCACACTTCGTCGGAGCGGATGCGGTGCCAGGCGGAGTAAGCGTTGTCGCACAGCAGGTAGTAGATCGCAGTGGAAGCGGCATGGGTGGCGGGGCCGCCGATTGTGCCTTCGCGTGCCACGCGCGCCGCATCGCGGTGGGTCTCGCGGTAGTAGCCGCCTTCCGGATGCGGCTGCAAGCCAAAGCGTTGGATCAACTGGTCTTGCGAGGCAGGTGGGGCAGACATGCGGGGCTCCGGGTTAGGTAGGCGCCATGATGCCCGCACGCGGGTGCGACAGGCAACAGGCCGGAACGCATGGCGCCATCAGGCGGTTGCCACCCGCCAGCCAGATCAGGGCGCGGCAGGATTCGCCGCCGGGCGATCCATGCGCGGCGCGCACCGCTTCGTCGTTGCGCCGGTGCGCCGGATAGACCAGGTAGTGGCCATCGCCTTCGATGACCGGCGGCGACCGGCTGGCGGCCGCGTGATGCGGCGCATGGACGGCATGGCTGAAGCCGCCGGCGCGCGGCTTGCCTGACGTCCGCGCCCGCTACGTTCTTCTTTGCATCCACGCCGCGCTGCGCGGCGTATCTGGTCTAACCGCGCGATTCACGTGCGGCCGGAGCGGCGCGATGCGCTGCCTCCCCGCAAGCCAGCGGCGATCCGCCGATCGCCAGAAGGAGACCATCATGAAGAACCATTGCCTCAAGTTGTTGATGACGTCGGCCGCTCTTGCCGGATTTGCCGCCATGGCGGCTCCCGCACAAGCCACCGGCCCGAAGGACAGCCCCGTGGCGGCGGACCGCTATGGTTACGTTTTCCATGCCTCGCGCTTCAATGTGTACAGCGATGGCGCACGGCTCGACCCGGCCGCGTCCGGCGCCGACGCCAGCCGGACGCGCAAGCCCGATCCGTTCACGGACGGCGCGCGGAAGCTGTCCGGCCTGGACCGGACTGGCGTTTCCTCCGACCCGGCACGGAAGGTCGATCCCTTCCTGGACGGTGCGGAAAAGCTGGCCGGCATGGACCGCACCGGCGTTTCCTCGGATCCCGCGCGCAAGTTCGATACGTTCCAGGACGGCGCCCACGCCTGACGATTGGCGAGCTAGCCCAGCGCCCGGGGCATCGCCCGTTCGTTCAGGGTTTTTGATGTTGGCATGCAAGACAACGCACTGCACCGCGCCGCCTTGGTGGCACACTACTGCCTATGCCCGTCGGCGCGAGCGAGTCGCTCGCGCCGAATACCTTGAAGGGCCGGAAACAGCGCAGGCGCGCAAGCGCGGGAGATCGGTGTGGGTGAGTTGCAGTCCTTGCTGGAGAGCCACGGCGTCATGCTGGTGTTTCTCAATGTGCTGGCCGAGCAGGCCGGGCTGCCCGTGCCGGCCGTTCCCATGCTGTTCGTCGCCGGCGCGCTCGGGATGCGCGAGGGCGGCCCGGCGCTGGGCGCGGTGCTGGCGGCGGTCATCCTGGCCTGCCTGATTGCCGACACGGCCTGGTACTTCGCCGGCAAGCGCCTCGGGCAACCCATGCTGCGCACCATTTGCCGCGTGTCGATCTCTCCCGACAGTTGTATCCGCCAGACTCAGTCGCTGTACCTGCGGGTGGGTCCGCGCTCGCTGGTGTTCGCCAAGCTGCTGCCTGGCGCCGGCGCGCTGTCCACGGCCATGGCCGGCATGACGTCCACGCCTTTCCTCGTCTTCCTGTTTTATGACGCGCTCGGCGCGCTGGTGTGGGCCGGCGGTGCGTTGCTGGTGGGCGCGGTGTTCACCGATTTCGTCGAGGTCATCCTGAGCACGTTCAGCACGTATGGCCCGGTGGCCGTGATGGTGCTGGTGGCTGGGTTCGCGGCCTTCGTGGCGTGGAAGTTCTGGCGCCGCGTGCGCCTGCTGCGCCGCACGCGCCTCGTGCCCCGCATGTCGGTAAGCGAACTGGAGGCGCGTCGCCACGGCGATCGCTTTCCGCTGGTCCTGGATGTGCGCAGCGACGCGGACGAACGCATCCCCGGCGCCATGACCATTGACCTGAACGCACCGCTGGCCTTGCTCTCCGACCATCCACGCACGACCGACATCGTCATCTACTGCGCGTGTCCGAACGAGGTGTCGGCCGCAATCCTGGCAGAGCGGCTCAAGTCCGCCGGTTACGCCAATACCTGGGCGCTGGCCGGCGGCTTCGACGAGTGGAAGCGGTTGCATGGCGAAGTGACACCGGACCCTGCCGAAGATAGCACCGAGGCGGCGCTCACGCCACACGCGGGCGGTCCTGGCGCTTTGCGCTAGTCCGCCGCCAGGCCAGTTGGCCGACGGGTCAGCAGCCGACCCAGTAGGCGTAGCCCACCAGCCGCTCGCCGAGGAAGTACAGGCGGTACTGGTCGCCGTCGCCATCCAGCGTGTAGAGCGTGGTGTAGGCGAGCTGTTCGAGCGGGTCATCCTCATCGCGGTCGGCGGGGCTGCGCACCTTGCCCGGCGCTTCGGCCATCTTCCAGTGCGGGTTCTTGCGCAGGGCCGCGTTGATCTGCGAGAGCGTGGAGGCCGCGGTGATGTCATGGCCTTCGAGCTTGAGCGTCAGCCCGGCCGGAATGCCATGCAGTGCGCGGATCACGGCGTCGCCGCTGCGGCCCACTTCGATCAGCGCATCCGGATAGCGGTAGTCCATCAGCTGCTCTTCATCGAGCGCCGTACCGCATTCTTCCTGGTTGGGCGTGATGTCGGGTGGCTTGCCCCAGGCGGCCTGGACGTCCGCCATGCTGCTCAGGCCGCGCAGGGCCACCAGCGGGCGGGCCAGCGGCGCGGGGGCGAAGACGGGCGTGTCGTCCGGCTGGGCGGCGGCGTCGGCGCGAGCGGCCTGCGCATCCGAGGCAGTTGCCGCCGCGGGGGCGGCCGGCGCCGGTTCATTGCGCTCGCAGCCGGGCAGCGCGGCCAGCGCCGCACAGGCGGCGAGGGCGTACAGGCAGCGGGACAGCGCGTGGCTTTCGGGGTCGTTCAGGCGGAGCATGTTGCAAGAATAGCCGCTAGGGCGGGGACTGCGTCAGGTGCGCAACCATACACCGAAGCGCGTCCGCTGAAAATGCCCGCGTGTTGCCTGCCGCACATGGGAGCGCCGCCCCGCCGGGTCTCAGCGCGCGGTGCCGGCGCGCTGGAATACTGTCATGTCGGGATAGATCGCGCGGATCTTGTCCCATTCCACCGCGTTGAAGAACTGGCACTTGCCGTTGCCGAAGCGTTTGGCGACTTCCACGCAGAAGCGTACGGCCTCGGCAATGTCGATCTCGTGGTTGGCGCTGGTGGCGCTGCCAGAGACCACCGACCGCGCCGTCAAGGCTACGCCAACGACCGGCGCGCCGGTGGCCACGTGCGGCTGCATGATGCTGTTGAAGTGATAAAGGCCGTTATGGTAGGGCGTGATGTCCTGCTGCGAGATCGGGAAGGTGACCGCCGGGCAGCCGGTGGTGGACTCCATCGTTGCCACCAGGTCGGGGCTCACGCGCAGGATATAGCCCTGCATGGCCGTCGGCGAGATCGCAAAGCCGCGCTGCTTGATGATGCTGTTGCCCTTGGACGCATCGATCGACAGGATGGCGTCCATCTCCGGCAGCACCTGGTAATCGTTCATGGTGTCGGACGACACCGGCATGCCCATGAAGGGCACCGGATCGTGCGGCTGCATCGACACGTTGGTGGACAGGTGCGTGGTCACGATGACGTCGCCGGCGAGGTGGTCGCCCTTGTGCTTCATCTGCGCCAGCTTGAGCGCCACCGCCAGGCTGCCGATCGGTCCGTCCGCGTCGGATACCAGGCCGACCAGTTCCGGGCGGGCGCCGATGGCGCCGTTGCGGCCGATCACGCCGAGCGTAGGTGCTTTGCCGCCGTTACGCTTGCCGTTTTTGCCGGGGATGACGATGGTGATGAAGTCGGTGGTGTTCTCTGTGCTTTCCGGGGGGGCGTTGTTGACGGTGGCGACTTCCACTGTCACGCCAGTGGCGGTGTAGGCGTCGAACAGTTCGCGTATCACCGTGCCGTTGGCGGCGGGGCTATCGAGGGCTTCGTGGATGACCAGGGTTTGCTGCAGGGACATGGGGTTCTCCTTGATGGGGTTTGGTTGAAGCCAACTTCAACTTCAACTTCAACGTCAAAATTCAAAAATTAAAGGTCAAGGTCAACTTCAGGGGCTTGGAGGCAAAGGTGGTTTCACCCCCAGCCGGGGGAGAGGGCGGGCGCTCGCCATGCTTCGCCGTGCGCATCCGAACCTGCGCGACGCCCGCGCACCGCGCCTTTAAAACAAGTGACGCATCCCCAGCATCACCGTCGTCTGGTTGTTCCGTCCATCCAGCGTCTTGCCGCTGCCGCCGGTCCAGTTGGTCGTGCCGTTGCCAAACAGCCCCGACCAGTCGCCGCGCACCCAGTCGTACGCCAGCGCCAGGTAGACATCGGTGCGCTTGCTGAAGGCGTAGTCCGCCACGCCGTAGGCGGTGGTGCGGCTGCCGCTGAAGGCGTCGGCGCGGGTGCGGTCGTGCATCGCGCTGGCGGTCAGGGTGACCGCGGGGGTGACCGCGTAGTTGGCGCCCACGGTGAAGAAATCATCGTGGCGGCTGCCGCCGAACACCGAGTTGAAGGCCGCGCGGTTGGTGGCCGTGGCGGCGGTCGACATGCTGGTGATGGTGGCGGTGTCGGTGCCGCCCTTGGAGGAGTCGAAGCCGGCGTCGCGGTCGCTGTGGATGTAGTTGGCGAACAGGCTGGCGAGGCCCGCCGAGGCTTTCAGCCCCGCCAGGTAGATGCGCGCGGCGCGGCTCATGCTGTCGCGCGTCTGCTGGAAATCGCCGACGGCCACGATCGGCCCCGATGCGTACTTCACGCCGAGCGAGATGGACGACATCGCCGAGCCCTTGCCGGCGGTCTCGCCCAGCGCGTACTCCGCAATTACCGACACCGGGCCGTAGTTGCCGGTGTAGCTGATCGCGTTGTCGTAGCGCTGGCCGGTCAGGTAGACCATCCACGCATTGGACGGCGCGGCGCCAACGCCAAGCGGGTCAACGTAGTACAGCATGGTGTTGGCCGTGGTGTATTGCCGGCCCAGTGCCAGTTCGCCGTAGCGCTTGCTGCCGATCCGCACATAGGCCTGGCGGCCGAACAGCTGGCCCTGCTGGTCGAATTTGCCGGTGTCGGCGAGAAAGCCGTTTTCCAGTACGAAGCCCGCCGACAGGTCGCCACCCAGGTCTTCATTGCCCTTGAAGCCGAAGCGGCTGCCGGACAGGAAGCCTTCGCCGCCCTGTTGCAGCCCGGTCTGCGCGTTGCCGCTGGGGTCCGAGTGTGTCTGGTAGGTGAGCGCGGTGTCGATGACGCCGTACAGCGTCAGCCCGTCCTGCGCCATCGCGGCGGCGGGCAGGCTCAGGGCGAGCGCACCCAGCCAGTGCTTGCTTGTCATGTTGTTCTTCTCCTCCAAGGGTAAAAGGGGGCCCGCGCAGGGGTCTGTCGCCCTGCGTCCGGTGCTATTGCGTGTGGGGTTTCGCGCCGCGCGGCGCGGGAGGTCAGGTCCGGAAGTCTTGCCAGCCGTCCATGCCGGCCGGTCCGGTGATGCGCGACAGCGGGAAGGTCTCGCCTTCGCGCAGCGTCTCTACCTGGCCCTCGGCCGTGAAGTGCAGCGCATGGCGCTCGCCCAGCACCGTGCCGTTGCTGCCATCGGAGAACAGGGCCGAACCTTCCGGCAGCGCGAAGACTTGCTCTGGCGCGTTGATGTGCAGGAACTCGGCGAGGCGCTCTTCGCGGCTTTCGCCATTGTGGCCGGCGGGTTTGCCGCTGATGAAGTGCGGGTTGACCTGGAATGGCACCAGGCGCAGCGCGCGCAGCGAGGGCGGCTGCACGATGGGCATGTCGTTGGTGGTGCGGATGGTCGGGCAAGCCACGTTGCTGCCGGCGCTCCAGCCGACGTAGGGCGTGCCGGCCCGCACCTTGGCGCGGATCGCCTCGACGATGTCGGCGTCGTACATGCGCTTGAGCAGGGCGAAGGTATTGCCGCCGCCCACCGCGATGGCTTGGGCCTGTTCCACCGCGCGGCGTGCGTCGGCGCTGTGATGGATGGATTCGAGCGCGTAGCCCAGGCGCTCGAACACCGGTTTGACCATGCCTTCATATGTGTCGAAGCTGAAGGTCACGCCGGCGAAGGGGACGAACAGGACCTTGCGTGGCTCGCGCTTCAACAAGGTGTGGATCTGCGCGTCGGCATGTTCCAGGTAGCCGAGGTTGTCCTTGCGTGAGCTGCTCATCAGCAGGATGCGTTGATTCATGTCAGGTTCCGGTTGTTCAGTCGTGAAGGAAGGCTCAGGCGACGGCGGCGGCGATCAGCTCGGCCACGCGGTCGATTTCCTCATGCGTATTGAAGTAGTGCAGAGAGACCCGCGCCATGGTGGAGACGCCGTAGCGTGCCAGGATGGCATCGGCCATGAAGTTGCCCGCTTCGATGATGCATTGCTGCTGTTCCAGCGCTGCCACGATGCGGGCCGGGTCCACGCCGCGCACGTTGAAGGGCACGATGCCGATGCGGTCGGCGGCGTTGATCGGGCCATAGAGTTCGAAGCCGGGGATGGCGGAGAGCTTCTGCACGGCGTACGCGGTGAGGCTGCGCACGCGCGCTTCGATGGCGTCGACGCCGATGCGTTGCGCATAGCCGATGGCGCTGCCGAGGCCGAGGATGGCGGGCACGATGGGGCAGCCGGCTTCAAAGCGGCGTGCGCCCGGCACCAGCGACAACGCGCCGGTGGCGCGGTCATAGCTGCCGTTCCACCAGCCAACGAGCGCAGGTTCGATCGACTCGATCAGCGCGCGGCGTACATAGAGGAATCCCGAGCCCTCGGTGGCGCGCAGCGCCTTGCGCCCGCAACTGGCCAGAAAGTCGCAATCCAGCGCTTGCACATCGGAGCGCAGGATGCCCACGCTTTGCGCGGCGTTGACCAGGGACAGCACGCCGTGCGTGCGCGCCACTGCGCAGATGGCGGCGGCGGGCTGCACCGCGCCGGTGGAGTTGGGCAGGTGCGAGAAGGTCAGCAGCCGAGTGCGTGGCGTCACGGCGGCGGCAAAGCTGCCGGGAGACAGCAGCCCCTGTGCATCGGCTGCCACCATCTTCACCACGATGCCGTGGGTCTGCTCCAGGCGCTTCCACGGCAGCAGGTTACTGAGCATTTCCGTGTCGGCCACCAGCACTTCGTCGCCCGCTTGCCACGCGATGCCGCGCGCCACGATGGAGATGCTCTCGGTGGCGTTCTTGGTAAAGGCGATCTCGTCGGCCCCGGCGTTGAGCAGGCCGGCCAGTTGCGCGCGCACCGCTTCCACGCGGGCGTAGGTGGCCTTGCGGAAGGCCGGCAGGTAGATGCCCACGTGGCCGGTATCGAGCAGATAGGCGCGCACCTCGTCGAGCACGGCGTCCGGCGGCAGCGAGGCCGCCGCGGTATCGAGGTAGATGGTGGAGGCCGTCAACGGGGTGTCGGCGCGGATTGCTTGGATATCCATGAAACGTCTCGGGGTCGTGCAGGAAAAAGGGGGCTTCTTGCGTTGGCAGCGCTTACTTGCGCAGCTTGGTCACGGAGCCGAAGAAGCTGAACAACGCATCGCCCGCGATCACGCCGCCGGCGAAGGCGCTCATCGCCGCGATATCGCGCTCGCCCCGCAGGCGCAGCAGCACGAAGCGGATCAGCAGGCCGGCGAGTACCGCCCAGCCGGCCAGCGGCGAGGCGATCAGCATGCCGGTGGAAAGCAGGATGCCGAGCTGGCGCCTGGAGCCGCCCAGCAACTGCAGCAGCGCGCCGGGAATGGCCCAGATCACCAGGTTGCGTGCGATCTCGGCGGAGGAGCCGGCCTTGATCGACGCGGCGTAGACGCGGTCCACCGGCGGCAGCATGTTCTGTGAAAAGAAGGTCCCGTGGAACACGATCACCACCACCGCGGCGACGGCGAAGCCGATCATGGCGGCGAAGAACTGCTGCTTGCGCCCGGCGAGTTCCGCCTCCATGTCGCGGCCTTCGCCACGCAGCAGGTAGCCGGTCTTCAGGTCGTAGCCCATGTCGGCGAAGGCTGGGCCGGTGGCGGCGGAGAAGCCCACCAGGACCGCCAGCGCGGTCGGCGGGAAGCCGATCAGGATGCCGATGGTCAGCGTGATCAGCGCCACCGCGAAGGCCGGGAACCAGCCCGAATGCATTGCGGCGATGCCGACGATCAGCTCGTGCACATAGGCGGCGAACGCCGCGTACAGCACGAACACCACCAGCATGCCCAGCGACATGTCGGAAACATGGCCGGCCAGCACCGAGATCAGCAGCGCGATAGCCAGGTAGACCAGGAAGCCGCCCGACAGGATGCGGCTGGCGCGCGACGCCGGGACCTCGATGGTGCGCTCGTCGGCAGCCAGGGCGTTGCGCGACTTGTGGATTTCACGCGCGACCTGGAACAGCGCTACCAGCCCGGCGCCGATCATCAGGCCATGCGGGATATAAGCCTTGGCGATGTCGATGCCGAGCAGCGGCACCGAGTAGCCGCGCGTCAGCAGCCCCAGGCCGAACATGGTCAGCGCGGCGAGGTTGCCGAGAAAGGCCGCACCAAAGGCCGACATCGGAATGCCGAACCACGCGCCGCCCACGCCCACCGCGATGCCCAGGCCCAGGAAGGCCGCCTTGCGTCCGCCGCGGTCGCCCGCCCAGATCGCCTCCGCCGTGGCAATGCCCGCCGGCCAGGTGCCCGTGGCCGGGAATATCTTGCTGCCGAACAGGAAATACAGCATGGCGCCATCGACGAACATGGCGATCACCGTGCCAATCAGCATCGGCGTGGCCAGCTCCGGCATGCCCATGGCGTAGGGCACGCCAAGCGGGATCATCAGCGAATTGGCCGCGCCGAAGGTGGCCGAGGAAATCGCTGTCTGCACCAGGTTCTGGCGCTCCAGCACACGGAAGCGCCGCGTGATTTCCAGCGGGATGCGCGAGAACACGATGGCGATCAGCGCGCCGATGATCGACGTATTGGCCGAGATCCCAAGCGAGACGATCAGCTGCATGCCGATCATCGCGCCGAACACCGACAGCCCTACCGTGACCAGCAGCAGGAAGGGTTCGGTGATGCGCGAGCGGGTGGCGGCTGTTGCCGCCAGGGGTGGGTTCATTGCTGCCGGGGCTTCCATGGTTCTACCTTTCATCATCTGTCCTGCCAGTGTTCTCCGCACGTTTTATTTAGCGGATGAAACCGGCAACCTCCTCGATTGGCCCCTTGGCCCGGCGCATTGCGTCCAGCAGGCGGGGTACGGCCTGTATGTCCAGTCTTTGCAGCGGCCCGGCGATGCCGAGCGAGCCGACCACCGCGCGCCTGTCGCGCGACCACAGCGGTACGGCCAGCCCGGCCACCGTGGCGGCGGCTTCCTCGCGGGTATGCGCCCAGCCGTCCAGGCGGATGCGCGCCAGTTGCGCTTCCAGTGCGTCCACTGCCTCGTCTTTCAAGCCGCCCGCGCGGTACACCTCGCCGCGGAAACCCTCGTCCTGGTAGGCCAGAATGGCCTTGGCATGGGCACCGGCGAACAGCGGGAAGCGCTGGCCCACTTCGATGGAAAAGCGCAACTGGTGCTGGCTCTGGGCGATATCCGTGCACAGCCCCTCGAAGCCATCGCGCCACGACAGGAAGACGGTCTCGCCGCTCTGCGCGGCCAGGGCTTCCAGCACGGGTTGCACCACTTCGCTGGGCGAGAAGGTGTTGCGGGTTGCCTGGCCCAGTTCCAGCCAGCGCAGGCCCAGGCCATAGCGTCCGGCGGCGTCCTGCACCAGGAAGCCATTGGCGGCGAAGGTGGCGAGCACGCGATGCACCACGGCGTGATGCAGCCCGGCGTGCTTGGCGAGTTCGCGCACGCCCCAGCTTGGCTGGCGCACGGTGAAGTGCGTCATCAGGCCGAGGGCACCGTTCAGGGTCTTGAGCATGGAAGCAGTCGGTGTTGCGGTTTTTGTGTCTCTATATAAGAGACAGTGTCTCTGTATGTGTAAAATGCTAGGCCTCGATGCGAGGCTGAACAATCAGGGTAAACACCGGGCGGGCAGGCTCCCGGGCACATGGCGTGCGGCCTTCTCCACGCCGTGGCGCCGCCTATACTTGGGCGGGGATCTGCAAGGGAGGATCGGCATGCCAGTCGAAGACCAGGCTTCCGGAGACGAGTTGGCCCGCATCGCGCGCCGGCGCCGGCAACTCGGCATTGCCAGGCGCATCCGCGATGGCGACGGCAACTGGGCCGTGGCGCTCTCCGGCGGCGGGATTCGCAGCGCCACCTTCTGCCTGGGCGTGATGCAGGCGCTGGCCAAGGCGCCGCCGCCGCCGGTGGCCGGCGCGCCCGGCGCGACACTGCATGACGTGAAGCGCGACGGCGGGCAGGCCGCTACGGCGGCGGCCATGCCGGATGTCATGCAGGACGCCGTGCAGGAAGGCGATGGCCCCGCGCCTGCTCTCACCGCGCCCCCGCCAGCCACCACCGCACTGCTTGGCCAGTTCGATTACCTCTCCACCGTCAGCGGCGGCGGCTACCTCGGCGCCTTCTTCTGCAGCCTGTTCGTGCCCGGCCGCCTGAAACCGGGAACGACGCCGCCCGAGGCCGCCGCGCTTGCCTACCGCACGCTGCGGCAGGAGCCGCCGGGGCGCATCCGCTCCTCGGTGTCCTACGCCGCCGACCCCGGCCGCGCCGCCGTGGCGTGGTTGCGCGAGAACGGGCGCTACCTGACGCCCACCGGCGCCGGCGATTCGCTCTACGCGGCGTCGCTGATGGTGCGCAACTGGTTTGCCATGCAATACGTGATCGGCAGCGCGCTGCTGTTGCTGCTGGCATTGCTGGCCCTTTCCCGCCATCTCGCGGTGGGGACCTGGCTCGACCTGGGGCGGCATGAGATGGATCTGCTGCACGACGCGCGGCAGGTGTTCAACGAGGGCGGCCTGGCGATCTGGTGGAGCGAGTTGCTATGGCTGCCGCTGGCCGCGCTGCTGCTGTTCGCGGTGCCGCCCGGCCTGGCTTACTGGCTGGTCTACCCGCGCGCCGGCGACGGGCGGCCGGCGTTGCGCTTCGATAGCCTCGCCACGCGCCTTGCCGCGCTGGCTGGCGTTGTCATGCTGGGGCTGGCCGCCTGGCTGCACAACCTCGGGCCGGGGCTGGTAGTGTCTTGCCTGCTGCTGGCCATCGCGGTGCTGACCTTGCTGGGCGTGGCATGCTGCTTTGTCCTGTGCCGGAGCCAGCCTGCCACCGTGCAGGCCTACCGCGTGCGTGCCACGCGCGTGCTGAGCCGTGCCGTCGGCGTGGCGCTGTGGCTCGCGGCGCTGGGCGTGGCGGATACCGTGGCGCGTACCTTCTACCTCTACACGCAGGCCACGGGCCACCCCTGGGGCGCGCTCGGTCCGGCGGGGATGCTGGGTGGCCTGGTCTGGCTGATCCGCTATGGCGCGGGCCTGCTCGATGGCAAGGGCAGCGATGGCAAGGGGGGGACGTGGCTGTCGCGGCTGCCGGTGTCGCTGTTGGCCGGCATCGCCGCCGCCGTGGTGGCGATGCTGGTTTTCGTCATGTGGTCGTGGCTGGTGTTGTGGGTGAGGTGGAATGGGCGCGAGCCGGTCGACTGGCTGGTGTTCGGCACGGGCTACACCGCGCCGGTGCTGTCCGTGCTGAGCGCGCTGGCGCTCGGGCTCACGCTGATTTCCGGGCGCTTCGCCGGCTTCCTAAACCTGTCCACGCTGCAGCAGTTTTATTCGGCCCGCCTGACCCGCGCCTACCTCGGCGGCTCCAACGGCCAGCGCTTCGCGCCCGGCAGCGGGGCGGCACCGGCGCAGCAGCACGCCAGCCAGCGTGCCAGGCTCAGCGTGGCCGAGCCCGAGGCCGGCGATGCGCTCAGCCTGAACACCTACTACGATCCCGCCATGCTGGCGCCGCTGCACCTGATCAACGTCACGCTCAACCTCACCGTGGATCCCGCCGAGCAACTGGTGCAGCGCGACCGCAAGGGCAAGCCGCTGTGCATCGCGCCCGGGCCTTTCATGTTGCCGCCCACGGCCACGCGCGCCGTGCCCGCCGATTCCTTCGTGCGCTTCACCGTGGACGGGCAGTTGTATTACCCGGAGACGCACAAGGCGGGCGGCAGCGAGCTGTCGCAGTCGCGCACGCTCGGCGACTGGATCGCTACCTCCGGCGCGGCGATCTCCACCGGGCTGGGCCGTTCCACCACGCTGGGCACGTCGCTGTTGCTGGGGCTGGCCAACCTCCGCCTGGGCACCTGGTGGCCGTCGTATCCGCTGGATGCCGGCAGCGCGCCGCGCGCCGGCGGCGCCGACCGCGACTGCGTGCAGGCGGACCGTGCCGGGTCGCCCTGGCTGGGCGGCTTTATCACGCTGTTCCGCACCCAGTACTACCTGGCCTGCGAGCTGAGCGCGCGCTTTCATGGCACGCGGCGCGGCTGGCAGTATCTGTCGGACGGCGGCCATTTCGAGAACACGGCCGTGTATGAGCTGCTGCGTCCCGAGCGCGGCGTGACGCTGATCGTGCTGTGCGATTGCGGGGCGGATCCCCAATACCAGTTTGGCGATCTTGCCAACCTGATCCGGCTGGCGCGCATCGACATGGAGCTGGAGATAGTGGTGGATACCGCGGCCGCCGGTGACGATGTGCTCGGCAACGCGTTCGGCACGCCGGCGGATTTCCTGCCGTCGGCGCGACAGGCGTCGAGCGAGAAATGCGCGATCCTGCTGAACGTCTTTCGTGCCGCCGACCCGGCTGCCACGCGCCGGCCGGTATCGCGCATCGTCTTGCTCAAGCCCTGCATGATTGGCTCGGCGCCGGCCGATGTGCAGCAGTATGGCGCCGGCCATCCCGGGTTCCCGCAGGAGCCGACCAGCGACCAGTTCTTCGACGAGGCGCCGTGGGAGAGCTACCGCGAGCTGGGCTTCGCCATTGGCCAGCGCGTCTTCGGCGGCGGGGCGCAGGGCGATGCGGTGGCGCACGCCCTATGGCTACACTAGGCTCGCTCAGCGTCCGAAGCCCACCACCTCTTCCAGCCGGCGGCTCGCTTCGCGCAGCGCATCCAGCATGCGCGGCACCGATTCCTCGTTCAGGCGTTGCTGCGGGCCGGCAATCGCCAGCGAGCCGACCACCTCGGTGTGGTCGCGCGACCATAACGGCAGGGCCAGCCCAGCCACGCTGGCGGCGGCCTCGCCGCGCGTATGCGCCCAGCCTTGCGTGCGGATCTCGGCCAGCTGCGGCTCGATGACGGCGGGATCGGGCGCGGCCAGCGCGGGCTGCGCCTGGTCGCGGGCATTCTCCAGCACGCGGGCGCGAAAGGCATCGTCCTGGAAGGCCAGGATCACCTTGGCGTGCGCACCGGCGTGCAAGGGAAAGCGCTGGCCCAGCTCGATCGAGAACCGCAACTGGTGCTGGCTCTGGACCATGCCCACGCACAACCCCTCGTGACCATCGAGCCACGACAGGAACACCGTCTCGCCGCTTTGCTCGGCGAGCTTTTCCAGCACCGGCTGTACCACTTCCGCCGGCGAGAAGGTCTTGCGTACCACCTGGCCCAGTTCGAACAGCCGCAGCCCCAGCGAATACTTGCCGCTGACCGCGTCCTGCACCAGGAAGCCATTGGCGGCGAAGGTGGCGAGCACCCGATGCACCACCGCGTGATGGACCCCGCTGTGCTTGGCCAGCTCGCGCACGCCCCAGGTGGGCTGGCGCACGGTGAAGTAGGTCAGCAAGGCCAGCGCGCCGTCCAGAGTCTTGAGAGTCATACGAATTTCCTGCTTTGCATGGGCAGCATGGTACGGATAAGCGGCGTGGGGCTCAATGTCTGCGCGGGGTTTGCTGCGGATTCATGCAAAAACGGCGGACGGCACCCACAGGTGCCGTCCGCCGTTCTCGGCGAAGCGTTCGCCGTACAGGCTTTACCGGTTGACCACCTTGGCCGGCATCGCCAGCACCAGGAAGCAGCTCGCCAGCAGGCAGCCCGCAAACAGGATCAGGCCCGCGCTTGGGCTATGGAAGGTGTCCTTCAGCCAGCCCAGCAGGTAAGTGGCCGCAAAGCCACCGAGGTTGGCGATCGAGCAGGCCAGCGCAATGCCGGCGGCGGCCGCGGTGCCGCTCAGGAAGGTCGACGGCAGGCACCAGAACACCGGGAAGGTGGCCACGATGCCCACGTTGGCCAGCGTCAGCATCAGCACGGTGGCGGAGGTGGAACCGGTGACGAAGGTGCTGCCCACCAGGCCTGCGGCGCCCGCCAGGATGGGGATCACGATATGCCAGCGGCGCTCGCGCGTCTTGTCGGAGTGGGCGCCGTTGAGCAGCATCGCAATCACCGCCACCGCGTGCGGGATCGCGGTCAGCAGGCCGATCTGCAGCGGGCTCGCCACGCCGGAGTCGCGGATGATGGTCGGCATCCAGAAACCGATCGAGTACGTGCCCATCAGCAGGCACATGTCGATCAGCCCCAGCATCCACACGCGCTTGTCGGTAAAGGCCGCCTTGAGCGAGTGGCTGCTCTCCACCAGCACGTCGGTGTCCAGGTTGCGCTGCAGGGTGCGCTTCTCGTCGGCCTCCAGCCACTTGGCGTCCTTGATGCCGTTGGGCAGGTAGAAGAACACCATCACGCCCAGCAGCACCGAGGGAATGGCTTCCAGGAAGAACAGCCATTGCCAGCCGGCCCAGCCGTGCATGCCGGCGAAGGCGGTCATGATCCAGCCGGAGATCGGGCTGCCGATCATGCTGGCCAGGGGCAGGCCCATCATGAACAGCGCAATGATCTTGCTGCGCTTGTGCGTGGGGAACCAGTAGGTCAGGTACAGCAGCACGCCGGGCAGGAAGCCGGCCTCGGCGGCGCCCAGCAGGAAGCGCAGCACGTAGAACTGCGTTGGCGTGTTGACGAACATGGTGGCGCCGGACAGCAGGCCCCACGTCACCATGATGCGGGCGATCCAGATGCGCGCCCCCACCTTTTGCAGCACCAGGTTGCTCGGCACCTCGAACAGGATGTAGCCCACGAAGAACAGCCCGGCGCCCAGGCCGTAGACCGTTTCGCTGAAGTGCAGGTCGTCCAGCATCTGCAGCTTGGCCAGCCCGACGTTGATGCGGTCGAGATAGGCGGCGAGGTAGCAGGCACAGAAGAACGGGATCAGGCGCCAGGTCACCTTGCGATAGATGTCTGGCTGCGCTGCCGCGGGTAGCACGCCCGCCGCGCCGTCTTGATACTGATACGACATGTTTACTCCTTAACTGTTTTACCGTTGTCTACCGTGTGGATGTCTTTGCCATCGCTGTCGCCGCTTGGGTGCTGTTGCATATGCAAGCAGCGGGCCAGGGCCTGTGCAGTGATGGATGTTCGATTTTTATGGTTTCCGGCGGGCTGGCCGGGATGTTACGCGCCGTCCTTGTGCAGGGGCGGCACCGCTTTCCTTCATCCGGCACTCATGTAGTGCCTTCTACATGAAGCGTTCAGCGTAAGCTACATGAAACAAGCTCGCAAGGGAGCGATGGCGGTTTTCTCCTCGGGGTTTTCCCGTGCCGCGCGGCAAGCGCGCGGCAGCGGGCGGCGGCAAGGTGGCTTACCGCAGGAATTGACGGATCGGGGGCCTCAGGCCGGCCTGTTTTTGTTCAGTGCCTGCTTAATGAGATGGGGCTGCGCGCAGCCGCGCGAGTGTGTCGTCCACGTTTTCCCATGCGGGTTTGTCGGGGGCGAAGCGGGCGCGCAGGTAATGCACCAGCTGCGTCAGTTGGCGGTCGTCGAGGCTTTCGCCGAAGGCCGGCATATAGCCCAGTTCGCTTGCCGCCGGCGTGGGAATACCGTCGAGCAGCACGCGGATCAGGTTGTCGGGCTTGTCGCCGTGCAGGTTGGTATTGAGCGCGAGCGACGGCTTGATGCCGAACTGCCTGATGCCCTGGTCGCCCTGGTGGCAGACCGCGCAGGCATTCTGGTAAAGGCGCGCGGCAGGGCCGCCAAGCGTACGCGCCGCGGTGGCGCTGCGCTGCTCGAGCAACATGGCTTGCGCGCTTGCCGCCGCCGCCGCCGCATCCGGCCCGGTCTCGCCGAACGACGCCACATAGTGCGCGATGGCGCGCACATCGTCCTCGGGCAGCAGCGCCAGTTCTT
Source organism: Cupriavidus sp. 05L310 (assembly GCF_056398185.1). Taxonomy (NCBI): domain Bacteria; kingdom Pseudomonadati; phylum Pseudomonadota; class Betaproteobacteria; order Burkholderiales; family Burkholderiaceae; genus Cupriavidus; species Cupriavidus sp. 05L310. The sequence goes on along the minus strand of NZ_JBFTOX010000098.1, from coordinate 4,829 downwards.
CCACCACCGGCGCCATCGGGCCGGCGGCGGCGCCATGATGTGGCGCGTAGCCGGTGCGCAGGTATTCAAACAGCGATTGTTCCGTCCACGGCACCGGCGCATGCGAGAGCTTGCCCAGCGCGGGCGCCTCCCAGCCTTCGGCTTCGCCGCCGCCCAGGTAGAGGCGGCCGCCGCGTTCGGCGCCCAGCGCATTGCGCGGCGAATGGCAGGCGCTGCAATGGCCCAGGCCCTCGGCCAGGTAGGCGCCGCGGTTCCACTGCGCCGAGCGGGCCGGATTGGCCTCGAAGGGCTTGGCGCGGTGGAACAGCAGGTTCCATCCGGCCATCAGCGGACGCAGGTTGTAGGGGAAGGCCAGCGCGGTCTCGGGCGCCTTGGCGCGCACCGGCTCGGCGGCCATCAGGTAGGCGTAGAGCGCCTGCAGGTCGCCATCGCTGACCTTGGCGAAGGCGGTGTACGGGAACGCCGGGTACAGGTGCCGGCCATCGCGATGAATGCCCTGGCGCATGGCGCGCTCGAACGCCGCGTAGGACCAGTTGCCGATGCCGGTCTCGACATCGGGCGTGATGTTGGTGCTGTAGATGGTGCCGAACGGCGTATCCAGCGCCAGCCCGCCGGCATTGCGCACGCCGTTGGGTGCGGTGTGGCAGACCGCGCAGTCGCCCGCGGCGGCCACCAGCCGGCCGCGTTCGATGGTGGCGGCGGAATAGAAGCCGGCTTCGGGCGGGGCGACCGGCGCGATCGGCGCGCGCCACGGCATCGCGGTGGCGAACAGGCCGACGGCGGCGGTGGCGCCGGCCAGCAGCCAGTTGCGCTTGCGCGCGGCGCCTCGCTTGCTGGTGCCATCGGCACTGCCCTGCGCGGCAAGCGCAAGGCGGATACGTTCGCCGCTGAACGGCGGCTCGCGCAGGCGCACGCCGGTGGCGTCGAAGATGGCGTTGGCCACGGCGGGCGCGGCGGGCAGGGTGGCCGCCGCGCTGGTACCCAGCGTGGTGGTTGCCGCACCGAGTGCGCCGGCAATGCGTACCTGCGGCAACGGCACGGTGGCGAGCGCGGGCAGGCCGGCGTCGTGCCGTGCAGCCAATGCCGGTGCCGCTGTGCCCGGCCAGCTGTCGAAGGTGCCGCCGGCGATGAGTTGCTGCGCCGCCCGCGCGGCTTCCTGCTGCAAGGCCAGGGCGTTGCCCGCGCCTTGCTCGCCCGCATCGCTGTCATGGCCAAGCGTGACACCGGTCACGCTGACCTCGCCGGTGCTGGCATCGACTTCGACTTCGGCCACCCAGGCGGACCAGCTTTGCACGGGCTGGCCCGCGTTGGCTTCGCCGGCTTCGATGGTGCTGGCATAGGCAAATCCACGCCCGCGCCGTACGTTCTGGTTCGCTTGCGTGCGTTCCCCGCGCGGCTGCCAGTTGGCTTGCGCCGCGACCCGGCGCACCAGGCCGGCCCCGCGCGCGTCGTCGAGGTGCCGCAGCCGCAAGGCCACCGGATCCTGTGCGCTGGCCGCCGCTACCTCGTCCAGGTGCGATTCATGTGCGAAGACATAGGCCCTTGCCGTCTGGCCAGGCGTGCCGGCGGCGCGCGGCAGGCCGGGCGCGCCGGCCTGCGTCACGCTCAGGCTGGCGAAGCGGTAGGACGGCAGGATGGCGTCGCCCCTGGTTTCGTCGCTTGCGCCGGATGCATCGAGGTCAATCTCGCCGACCGGCGCCGGCGTTCCGGTCAGCCACAGGGCAAGCGGCGGGGCCGCCATCACGGCCGCGCTGCCGCGCGCATCGACAGCCGCATTGACAGCGTAAGCGGCGATCTCGCCATCGCCCGTCCACGCGCTCTCGATATGGGTATTCACCTGTGCCTGCGTGGCGCCCAGCTCATGCGCTTCCACGCGCACCCGGACCGTGCCGCCGGCGGCCTGCGCCAGCAAGGCGGCATCGGCAGCCGCATGATGGGCGTACAGCGCATCTTCGCCGGCGCGGTTGTTGTCGCTGTCCATGGCCTGCCAGCAGACCAGCGTGATGCGGTCTTCGCCGACGCCTAGCAGGGCCGCCAGTTCCATGCGCAAGGCCCCGGGGTTGCGGCTGGGCAGCCACACGCGCAGCGCGCCATCGCGCCAGTCGGCGACGGCGGTGCAACCTCTAGGTTGCAGCCCGGCAAGCGGCCATTGATAGTCTTGCGCGCTCCGGCCCGTGGCGTCCGCCATGGCCTGGGTGGTGTCACCGTGCGCGGCAAGCAGGCGGCGGGTGAGCGGCGCGCCTGGGGCCACGGGTTTGGGGGGTGCCTGCCAGCGGGCACGCAGCACGCCGGCTGCCTGCGCGGCCTGCTGCGCCGTGGCGGCGGCAATGCCCAGGAAATCGCCGCGCCGCACTACCGAAGCAACGCCGGGTAGTGCGCGCGCAGCGGCGTCGTCGCATTCAAGCAGCCGTGCGCTGCGCAGGCTGCCTGCGTGCCATTCCAGCACGGGAGGGCGTATCACGTGGCCTGCCAGCCATTGCCGCTCGGGCGGCGGCTGCCATGCCGTCACGCTGTCCTGGCCGATCACGAGTTGGTCGCGCCCGCTCATGGCGTGCCTTCCGGGGCGGCAGCCTGCCGCAGCAGCACGGCGGCGCGCCGGACCGCGCGCAGGATCTCCACATGCGTGCCGCAGCGGCAAAGGTTGAAGCGCAGTGCCTCGCGGATCTGCGCTTCGTCGGGGTCCGGGTTTTCCGCCAGCAGGGCCTTGGCGGTCATGATCATGCCGTTCAGGCAATAGCCGCACTGCGCCGCCTGTTCGTCGATAAAGGCCTGCTGCACCGGGTCGGGCTCGCCCGGCGCGCCCAGCCCGTCGAGCGTAGTGATGGCGCGCTGCGCCACCGCTTTCACGGGGATCACGCAGGAACGCGCCGCCACGCCATCCACCAGCACCGTGCAGGCACCGCACTGCCCCAGCCCGCAGCCGTATTTAGGACCGTTGCAGGCCAGGTCGTTGCGCAGGATATAGAGCAGCGGCGTGCCGGGATCGACCTCGGCATCGAGCTGGTATGTGGTCCGGTTGACCCGGAGGCACAGGGGGCGGGGCGTGTTCATCGTGGGGCTGGGGGCGTTTTAGAACATCACTCGCGTGGCCGGGCGCCCGTTTGGGGGCGCCCGGCGGTCTTGCCGGGACGTGGCTCAGGCTGCGACGGCCACGCGCCCGGCTTCCACCAGTGGCACGCTGAACACATCGTAACCGAAGCACCAGTCCGGGTTCTCGTTGGTGCGTAGCCACGTGTTGTTGTGCGAAACCAGTTGCACCTTGCTGGCGCGCTCGGCACGGTTGGCCTCGTACAGCGCGAAGGCGGCGCCGAAGTCCGATACGCCGGTCTGGTCCAGGCAGCGCGCCAGCATGGCGGCGTCCTCGATGGCCATCGCCGCGCCCTGTGCCATGTGCGGCTTCATCGGGTGGCAGGCATCGCCGAGCAGCACCAGGCGGCCGCGGCTCCACACCGGCAGCGGATCGCGTTCCAGCAGCGGCCACTTGGTCACTTCCACGGTGCCTTCGATCAGCGATTGCACGCCTTCATGCCAGCCGTCGAACGCGGCGCGCATTTCCTCGATGCTGCTGGGCAGCCAGCTCTTGCTCATGTCCCAGGTGGGCTCGGGCACACCGGTCACGTAATAGATTTCGTCGAGCTTGCTGGTGTCGAAGTAGACCATCATGTGGCGGTCGTCGGACCACCACTTGGTGCAACGTTCGTGGGTGAAGCCTTTCACGCGCGAGATCGGGAACACGGCGCGGTGCGCCACGTAGCCCGTGTACTTGGGCGGCTCGGCGCCCAGCAGGGTTTCGCGGATGCGGGAGTTCACGCCGTCCGCGCCGATCACGATATCGGCTTCATCGACGGTGCCGTCGGCAAAGCGCAGGCGCACCACATGGCCCAGGTCTTCCACGCTGGCCAGCTTCTTGTCGAACAGCAGCGTGCCGGGCGCCACCGCTTCGGTCAGCAGGGCATGGAAGTCGCCACGGTGCACGGTCAGGTAGCTCGCGCCATAGTGCGACACGGCATAGTCGCCAAGCGGGATCTGCGCGATCACTTCGCCGCTTTGCCAGTCGCGGCTGTACCAGAAGTCCGGGTGGCAGCCCATGTTGTTGAGCGCATCCTCCAGGCCGATCCTGCGCATGACCTTCATGACATTGGGCCCGACGTGGATGCCGGCGCCCAGGCGCGAAAACGCCGGCGCCTGCTCATACAGCCTGACTTGATGTCCGGCGCGCTGCAGCAGGGCGGCCGCGACCGTCCCTCCCAGTCCGGCGCCGATCACTGCGATGCGTGGTTTGCCTTGCACGATGTTTCTCCTGGCGGTGTGATGTGGGTCTGAACAGGCCGTCTGGCCAATCTATGAATCGAGTGTACACACGAGAAATTTGCTTGTAAAGAAATGACATACCACCCCTATGGAAAACCCTGATATCAAAGTGACTGAGCCGATTCAATGCCCATCAGGCGTGAAAATACGCACCATTAAGGGGGTTGGTTCATTAAGCGGGCACTGAAATAGTGCCTATTCCTCCAGTCATGGTTTTGTTGTGCAAATAGCGTGTGTACACTACAATCGTTCGCAGGCTACGGAGACCATTGAAGGCTCCGGGCCGGCCGTGCAGGGCGCTGCCGCGAAGACGGGCGCCAGGGCGGGTGGACAGAACACATAGATGACGGAGTCGACAGTGCAGAAAATTTTCCGTATCGGCCAGATCGTGCCGAGCTCGAACACCACCATGGAAACCGAAATCCCCGCGATGCTGCTGGCGCGCCAGCAGGTGCGGCCCGAGCGGTTCACCTTCCACTCCAGCCGCATGCGCATGAAGACGGTGGTCAAGGAGGAAC
>NZ_JBFTOX010000097.1:0-21835 GCF_056398185.1 Cupriavidus sp. 05L310 | reverse complement strand
AAACAGCCAGCGCAAGCAGGGCGGCGGCCGCTCGAACCTCGTCACCTGTCAAGTGTCCTCGGCGCAAAATGCGATTTTATTTGGCGGCTTATCTTGGGTGGATTGGGGTGCGGTCTGGATGTACCGGGCTGCCAGCGGTACAGTGAATGTGCCATTACCAGTTGAACCTGCCTTCCACTGATTCTTATTGCCCGCGGCGCTGGAATCCGGGCCATATTTGATCACCGTGGTCCCATTTAAAACCTGAATGCCAACGCCGGATGCGGTGGAGTCCTTGGTAAGGGACAGGGTATCTGAAACATTACTCGGATCGGTCTGATCGGTCAGCGTTGTATAGATATTTGTCTTTGTGCCGGTATCTCCGCCAGAGCACTGCAGCACGATATCAAAAGACTGGTTTGGTGACGTCTTTCCGACACCGCTAAAGACGTTTACATTCACGTCTCGAAGACGGACCGCAATCGATGGCGTCGATACCTTGCATGTCGGGATAGTTGGCTGTATTACGACGCTGCCCCCCCAAGAGTAGGTGGCATAATCACCGTCATAGTACCAGTGCGCAAACATTCCTGACAATATCCCGCCGCCGGTAATTGAGCCTGTCTTTATAAGTTCAACGGACAACGTATGGTTTACCATTCCTCCCGACTCGATTACGCAGACGCCTGGGAAATATTGCGTCCAACACATTTGCTGGCCGATTACCGGGTCACTCATCTTGAAACGATATGAAATACCGGGTATGCCAGTCTCGTAAAGATTGTTGCCCAGATAGGGTTTTGATCCTGTGATGCCAAATCTAGTGAGCCCTTTCGGACACCAGCGGGCGCCATTAATTGAGCTGGTACTACGAAACTGCGTCTGAATACCTCTACTCCACAGTACCGTCCCTACCGGGACCGTTGGATCGAAAGCGATTGTCGACGGCGGTGCCATAAGCGTCGTGTAAGGACACGCTAGTTGGGCTTGCGCTATTGAAGGTATTGCATTCAACACAATGGCTATGCTAAAAAATGCAAAAATCCGGATCAGCTTTTTCATCATTCCAGCAAATAGGTAGGGTGCATGCACCGTGCGGCAGAGGCTTCACCGCCGGGATCTCGGTCTTTGCCGCCGGTTAGCTGTGGAGGTGGCCGGGCACGATTTTGCGCGGCCCTTCGGGACAAGAGGCAGGCACGCGCTTGAAAGGCCGCTTGGCTGCGGCCTTGACGCGACGCGATGGTTTCGTAGCTGACAACCACGCCGCGCTCTAGCAGCATCGCTTCGATATCGCGCAGGCTCGACGGAAAGCGGAAATGCCAACGCACTGCGCAACGGATAACCGCCGCGGGGAAGGGGCGACCGTGACAGAGCGATTTGGCTTTCTTCATCGCACCATCCTACTGGACCGCCTCGGTAACGTGGCTGTGCCCCCTCCTTTTTTGGATATTGCCCCCCCTTAAAAGGACCTGTTTGGCGATACCCCGCCAATGGCGGGCCAGGCGGCGATGCGTGCGGTCGGAATGATCTCGAATGGCACGCGTGAACGTGGGAGCCGGATGCGCGGCCTCTCCGCTATTGCGTCATCAACACCTCAACGTGACAGCGCCGCCGCCGTGCGCTTCGGCGCGGCGCCCGGCATGCTGGCCGGCCTTGCGCCGTCGTTCTTCCTCCTTCCCGGAAAGTTGTACCAGCGGACCCGCTTGTACTATAATGCGAACAATTCTCATTTAAGCCAATCGATGTTTGGCCGCGCCAGACCCGTCATCATCAGGAATGCAGCATGGCTGCCGCCGAATCCGCTCTCCAGCAGCACGTCAACACCCTCTACAGCGAGCACAACCGCTGGCTCCAGGGATGGCTGCGCCGCAAGCTGGGCAACGCCTGCGATGCGGCCGACCTGGCGCAGGACGTATTTCTCCGCCTGCTCCACCGGCAGCCCGCCGATATCCGGGAGCCGCGCACCTACCTGAGCACGATCGCGCGCGGGCTGGTCATCGAGCACTGGCGGCGCCGGGAGCTGGAGCTGGCCTGGCTGGAGACGCTGGCGCAGTTGCCGCCGGCCCACGCGCCGTCGCCCGAGAGCCGGATGGTCTTCCTGGAAACCCTGATCGCCATCGACCGCGTCCTGGATGCGCTCAAGCCGCAGGTGCGCGCGGCATTCCTGTGGGCCCAGCTGGAAGGGCTGACGTGCCGGCAGATCGCGGAGCGCCTCGGGGTGTCGCTGGCGACCGCCGAACGCCATGTCGCGGCGGCGCTGCGGCATTGCTACGCCTTACGCTTCGGTGACTGATCCCGCCAGCCCGGCGGGGAAATCGCCCGCGCCCGACCCCCCGATTCCCGCTCGCATCGTCGACCAGGCCATCACCTGGACGATCCAGCTCGACTTCGGCGAGCCCACCGCCAGCACGCGCGAGGCGTTTGCGCAGTGGCTCGCCGCGGACCCGCTGCACGCGCTTGCCTGGCAACGGGTGCAGGCGCTGCGGGACGATTTCTCCGGCATGCCGCCGACGCTTGCCCTGGATACGCTGCAAAACGCCGGCGCGCGGCGCGGCGCCAGCGGGCTGAGGCGCCGGCAGGCGCTGAAGGTGCTGGCGCTGGCCGGTATCTCGGTGGTGGCCGTGCAGGGCGTGCGCGAACTGGCGCCATGGCAGCGCCTGCTTGCCGATGCGAGCACCGCGACCGGCGAACAGCGCACCGTGCGGCTGGACGATGGCAGCACCATCGTGCTCAACACCGATACCGCCATCAGTACCGGGCTGGGCGGCGAGCGCCGCCTGATCACATTGCGGCGCGGCGAGATCCTGGTCACCACGGGACATGACGATCGCTTTGCCGCCGCCAGCGGGGCGGCGCGGCCGTTCTGGGTGCAAACGCCGTTCGGCAGCCTGCGCGCGCTGGGCACCCGCTTCGTGGTCCGCATCGGGGACGGGCGCGCCCGGGTCAGCGTGCAGGAGGGCGCCGTCGCCTTGTATCCGTCGACGGGGGGAACCGGGGACGTGGCCCAGGCGGGTACGAGCTGGTGGCTGGCCAGTGGCGGCAGTGCGCCGGCACCGGCGCAGACCTTCGAGGCGGACGGCTGGGCCAGTGGCGTCATCGCCGGCAAGGACATGCGCCTGGCCGACGTGCTGGCCGAGCTTGCGCGTTATCGCATGGGCCGCATCGTCTGCGATCCGCGCGTGGCGGACCTGCGCATCTCCGGGGCCTATCACCTGCGCGACACCGATCAGACGCTGCGTTTCCTGGCGCAGTCGCAGCCGGTTGCCGTCGTCTACCGCACGCGCTTCTGGGTCACGGTGGGGCCCGCCGCAGGCAGCTAAGCGCCATGCCAGCCATGCAAGAAAAAGAATTCAGGAAAATTTGAGGGGATTTTGATTCTCGACCGGCCTACTGCGTAGGAACTTCAAACACCACGCTGCCGGAGAAGAGAATCAGATGTCTGCAACACGCCATGCCACTGCCACTGCCACCGTCATTGCCACAGCGCGCCCACCCCGGCTCAAGCCGTTCGCGGTCGCGCTGCACCACGCCTTCGTCTGCCTTGCGTTGGGCGCGAGCATGGCGCCGCTCGCAGTGAGGGCGCAATCGCAGGCTGCGGCCCAGGACACCACGGCCACGCTGCCGGCGGTGACCGTCACCGCCGCCACCGAAGCGCCGGGCGAGCTGCCGCCGGCCTATGCGGGCGGCCAGGTGGCGCGCGGCGGCCGCCTCGGGCTGCTGGGCAACAAAGGCGTGATGGACACGCCGTTCGCCGTCACCAACTACACCGCCCAGCGGATCGAGGACCAGCAGGCCGTCACGCTGGCCGAGGTACTGAACAGCGATCCTTCCGTCCGCTTTACCGGCCAGGTCGGCGGCGTGACCGACTCCTTCTTTATCCGCGGCTTTCCGATCAACGAGGGCAACCTGTCCGAGATCGCGTTCGACGGCGTCTATGGCGTTTCGCCGAACTACCACCTGTTCACCGAGTACCTGGAGCGGGTCGAGGTGCTGAAGGGGCCAGCCGCCTTGCTGTACGGCATGTCGCCCAACAGCGGCGTGGGCGGCGTGGTCAACGTCGTGCCCAAGCGGGCGCTGGCGCAGGACCTGACGCGCTTTACCCTCGACTACGCCTCCGATGCGCAGGTGGGCGGCGCGGTCGACCTGAGCCGCCGCTTCGGCAGCGAGCGGGAGTGGGGCATCCGTTTCAACGGCCTGCACCGCCAGGGACCGACCGCGCTCGACAACCAGAAGTCGCGCGCCGAAGTGGCGGCGTTGTCCCTGGACTATCACGGCGATCGCCTGCGTGCGTCGCTCGACGTGATCGAGCAATACCAGTGGGTCGATGCGCCGACGCGTCCCTTCCTGGTCGCGGCCGGCTTGCAGGTGCCATCCGCGCCGGACGGCCGGCGCAATGTCAGCCAGCCCTGGGGCTGGTGGAAGTCCAACGATGTCTCGACGCTGCTGCACGCGGAATACGATGTCACCGACAATGTGACCGTATTCGCCGATGCCGGCGGTACCCGCTCCGATGTGGCGCGCCTGTCCGACCAGACGCCGACCATTCTGAATCCGGCTGGCGCCACCTCGTCGGCCGTGCAGAACTGGAAGTTCCAGGTCAACCGGTCGAGCTTCGATACCGGCGTCAGGAGCAGGTTCGAGACCGGCCCCGTCAGGCACGCACTGGCGCTGCAGGCGAACCTGTATATGGACCGTATCGCCAATGCCAATGTCTCCGGCATGCCCGTCACGTCGAACATCTACGCGCCGATCGACCGCCCGGCGCAGGACATCGCCTCGCCGCAGCGGGTGCCCAAGGTCTCCGACTCCACGCTGTCGGGCCTGTCGCTGGCCGACACCCTGAGCGTGCTCGACGACCGCGTGCAGTTGACCCTTGGCTTGCGCTACCAGCAGGTCAGGTCGAACAACTACGCCGCCACCGGCGCAAAGACGTCCGCATACGACGAGAGCGCCGTCACGCCGCTGGCCGGCATCGTCTACAAGCCCTGGCAAAACGTGTCGCTGTATGCGAACTACGTCGAGGGGCTGAGCAAGGGCGACATCGCACCGGCCACGGCGTCGAACGCGGGGCAGGTCTTCGCGCCGTACAAGACCAAGCAGCAGGAGGTCGGCGTCAAGTACGACTCGGGCAAGGTGATGGCGACGCTGGCGGCGTTCCGCATGACCAAGCCGAGCGGCCAGCTGTTCGGCACGGTCTACGCCATCGATAGCGAGCAACGCAACCAGGGGCTGGAGCTGACGCTGTCGGGCCAGGCCTACAAGGGCGTGCGCCTGCTCGGCGGCGTGACCCTGCTCGACGGGGAACTGACCAGGACCAACAGCGCGGCCACGCGCGGCAACCGTCCGGTGGGCGTGCCTGCCGTGATGGCTAACCTGGGCACGGAATGGGACCTGCCGTGGGTGCCCGGCCTGACCCTGACGGGGGCGGTCAACTACACCGGCAGCGAATACGTCAACCAGGCGAACACGCAGCAGGTGCCGTCGTGGACCACGGTCGACCTGGGCGCGCGCTACAAGACATCGCTGTACGGCAAATCCACCACCTTCCGCGCGGGTTTGTTCAATGCCTTCAACCGCAAGTACTGGTCGGGGGTGGCGTCGTACGGCACGATTTCGCTGGGCGCGCCGCGTACCTTCATGGCGTCCATGAGTGTGGACTTCTAAGCCGTTGCGCGTCCGATACCGCGCGCTTGCCGGCGCTCTCGCCTGTATTGCACTGTGGGTGGCCATGCCGTCGCCCACCGCGCGCGCGCAGGCGCCGGGCGCTGGCCAGGCGCGGTCCTTCGCCATCGCGCCCGGCCCGCTCCATGCGGTGCTCAACCGCTTCGCCAGTGCCGCCGGCATCGATCTTTCCTACGATGCCGCGCTGCTCGGCGCAGCCCGGAGCCCGGGATTGCAAGGCAGCCATACGGTGCCCGAGGGGCTGAAGACGCTGCTGGCGGGCACCGGGCTGGATGCGGTGGCGTTGCCGGGCGGCGGCTTCGCCGTGCGCAAGGCGCGGGAGGGCGCTCGCACCGAGGCCGTGCCGGTGCTGCCCGCCGTGACCATCACCAGTACGTCCCCAGCCGCGGGCGAATTGCCGCAGCCCTTCGCGGACGGGCAGCTCGCGCGCGGCGTCCGGCTGGGGATGCTCGGCAACACGGACATCATGGACGCGCCGTTCAGCGTCACCAGCTACACCGCCAGGGCGATCGAAGACCAGCAGGCGCGCACGGTAGGCGATGTGCTGGCCAACGATGCGTCGGTGCGCTTTGTCAGCCAGCCCGGCGGCATCCTGGATGCCTTCACGATCCGCGGCTTTCCCGTGGGCAACGGCAACTTCGGGGAAATCGCCTTCGACGGCCTGTATGGCGTCGCCTCCAACTACCGGGTGTCGACCGGCTATGTCGAGCGCGTCGAACTGATCAAGGGCCCGACCGCCATGCTGATCGGCATGGCGCCGAGCGGGAGCGTCGGCGGGGGCATCAACATCGTCCCCAAGCGGGCCACCGCGGAGGACCTGACGCAGGTCACGGCCGACTACGCCGCGGCGTCGCAGCTTGGCGGCAACGTTGACCTGAGCCGGCGGCTTGGCGCCGGGCGCCAGTTCGGCATCCGCCTTAACGGGAGCTATCGGGCGGGTGATACCAGCCTGGACAACCAGTCGCGCAATGCCGGGGCCGGCGCGCTGGCGCTGGATTACCAGGGCGAGCGCTTGCGCGCGACACTGGATTTCATCGGCCAGCGGGAGAGGATCAACGCGCCGTCGCGGCTCCTGCACATTGTCCCCGGCATCGCCGTACCCGGCGCACCGGATGGCCGGCGCAATATCACGCAGCCCTGGGAGCACTCCAGCATCCGCGACCAGTCGCTGCTGTTGCGGGCGGAGTACGACATCAGCGACAAGCTGGCCTGGTTCGTGGACGGTGGCGGTGGCCGCACCCGGGTTGCCAGGCTCTTTGCCATCACGCCCACCATTGTCAACGAGGCCGGCGATGTTGCCGTGTCGGACACGAACTACAAGTTCAACGTTGCCCGGGCCACGGCGGATACCGGCCTGCGGGCCCGCTTCGATACCGGGCCGGTCAGCCATCGCCTGAGCCTGGTCGTCAGCGGCTATCGGGACCAGCTTGAGCGAGGCTTCAATCATGCGTCCACGAGCGCGCTGACCAACCTTTACCATCCGCTATCCCTGCCCGCGCAGTACATCCTGGAGCCCGCCAGCGTACCGAAGGTGTCCGAGACGCGGCTGAACGGCGTGGCCGTGGCCGATACGCTGTCGCTGCTGGACAAGCGGTTGCAGGCGACGCTGGGCGTGCGTTACCAGCTGGTCAGGTCGGAGAATTTCGGCACGGCCGGCGCCGTCACGTCGCGCTATGACGAGGGGGCAGTGACACCGATGCTCGGCCTGGTGGTGAAGCCCTGGCAGCACGTCTCCCTGTACGCCAACCGCATCGAAGGACTGAGCAAGGGCGACACGGCGCCCTCCAGCGCCAGCAATGCGGGCGAGGTATTCGCGCCCTACAAGTCGACCCAGTATGAAGCCGGCGTCAAGCTGGAGCGGGGAGGCATGATCGCGACTGTCAGCGCGTTCCAGATCACCAAACCGGGTGGCCAGATGTCCGGCACGCTGTTCACCGCCAGCGGCGAGCAGCGCAACCGTGGGCTGGAGTTCGGCCTGTACGGCGAGGCGGCGGCAGGGGTGCGGCTGCTCGTCAGCGCCGCCGTGCTCGACGCCAGGCTCACCCGGACCGGCAGCGCCGATACGGAGGGCAAGACCGCCGCCGGCGCGCCCCGGCTGCAAGCCAATCTTGGCGCCGAATGGGATGCCGCGTTCGCGCCGGGCCTGACGCTGAGCGGCAGCCTGGTCTACACCGGGCGCCAGTATGTGGACCAGGCCAATACGCAGCGCATTCCGCAGTGGACCCGCGTGGATCTCGGCGCGCGCTACCAGACCACGCTGGCTCGCCGGCAGACCACCTTGCGGCTTAATGTCCGCAACGTCTTCGACCAGCGCTACTGGGCCGCGGTCGATGCATTCGGCGGCGTGGCGATTGGCGAGCCGCGAACGCTGCTGTTGTCGGCGACGATGCGTTTCTGAGGCACGGCGCCGCCGGTTCCCGGAATCAGGCGGGGGACCCCATCGCGGATTGCAGATAGTTTTGCAGGCCGACCTTTGCCACCAGCTCGATTTGCGTCTGGAGCCAGTCAATGTGCTCTTCGGTGTCATCCAGAATCCCGACGACTATCTCGCGCGACACGTAATCGCCCACGGATTCGAAGTACTTGATGGCTTCCTTGCAGCTGGCTTGGGAAACAAGTTCCAGTTTCAGGTCGCAACCCAGCATTTCCTCGGTGTTCTCTCCCAGCAGCAGTTTGTCGAGATCCTGCAGGTTCGGCAGCCCGTCGAGCATCAGGATGCGTTCGATGAGCTTGTCGGCATGCTTCATCTCTTCGATCGACTCGGCGTACTCGTGCTTGCCCAGCGCGCTCAAGCCCCAGTGTCCGTACATGCGGGCGTGCAGGAAATACTGGTTAATCGCTGTCAATTCGTGCTTGAGCTGGCCATTGAGAAGCTGAAGAACCTTCTTGTCGGTTTTCATGGTATTGATTCCCAATTACATTATTTATAAAACCAGTCATTGGATAAAAAATAATAATTTTATTGTTTGAAAAGGCAAGGAGTGAATTATGTATTTTTGTCCGCATTGTAATTGCTAATTGTTTTGATTTTCATTTGGCGGATGAGGGGGGCTTCGGGTGGCGTGTGCTGCATTTTCGGTCCCGGCTGGCGAGAGGCCGCGAGGGCGGGGTTTGTCTTTTGATAAGGATAGATGCCTTGCCAGCGGCTTGTTCGGGGCCGTAGTCGGATTGCCAGTGACCGGCTTGCGGGGCAAGGCAGGCGCGCTGCATGGCCAGTAGCGGCTCGTCGAACACCTCCTCGACGCGGTGGCAGCCGGTCTGGCCGTGCATGCCCGAGCTACTGGACGGTGATTGTCTCCTTCATATTCGGGTGTATGCCGCAGAAGATCTTGTAGACCCCCGGTTTGTCGAACCTGAACTTGAAGGTGTCGTTTTGATCGAGCGCGCCGGAGCGGAACAGGCCGGCGTCGTCGACAATCGTGTGCGGTTCGCCATCGAGATTTTTCCAGGTCACGGTCGAGCCGGCTTTGATCGTGAGCGACATCGGCGAGAACATGAAATTCTTCACAACGATGACATGGGTCTCCTGCGCTTGCGCGACGGAGAAGCCGGGAACCGATGCCGCCATGAGCATCCCGGCCCCGAGGGGGACGACGAGGGCGCGTCGAAGTAGAGTCGTTAGCATGATTTGGGTCCTGGTAGGTGAACAGTGCCTGGCAAGTCAGGCGAGCGTCGTGTCGGCAAGCGTCGCCTGGAACGGGTGGCGCATGATCTTGATGCTGGTCACGCCGAGCATCCTGGGAAGCTGATCGCCCGGGACTGTCAGCGGCATGGGTCCGGGGCCGTTGCCGGCCGTCGGTTGCGGGTAGGCTGTCGAGCGCGCCGTGTGGAAGGTGATATTGCCTTCCACCTTTGAGACGATCTGGTGGATATGGCCGTTCAGGACAGTGACCGAACCGAAACGCTTCAGATAACCCATCGCCTCGCCGGCATCGCCGGTGCCCCACCCCCACGGTTGATAGATCGTCCACATCGGCATGTGCGCGAAGACGACGATCGGCGTGCTGGACGAACGGCCCTTCAGGTCGGCTTGCAGCCAGGCGATCTGGTCGTCGCCCAGTCCCCCCAAACCGTTCGGCTTGAAATGCATCACGTTGACCAGGCCGATAAAGTGGACGCCACTGTGGTCGAAGCTGTAGTAGCCCCTGTTGCCGGAGGCATGGCCGAAACGCTTGAAGTACTCTGTCCCGGGCCCATCGGTGACATCATGCTCGCCGGGCACGGTATGCAACTCGGTGATATTCAGCCCCGACATTAATTGGGCCGCGTGGTCGAATTCCTCGGCCTTGGAAAGATGCGTAATGTCGCCCGTGTGAATCGTCAGCGCAGGCTTGACCGGCATGGCATTGACGAAGTCAATCGTCTGCCTGAGCGTACCAGCGACGTCGGGATTGGCTTCCTTGTTGAAGCCGATATGCGTGTCGCTGATCTGCAGGAAAAGAGGGATGCCCGCGGCAGCCGGCTGACCCTTCCCCGAGGCGGAAAGGGCCAGTTCCACCGGCGCGAGAACGCCGCCGGCTAGGACAAAGACGGTGCCCGCGCCACCGAAAGCGAGACACTTCAACGCGCCGCGGCGCGACGGATTGGATGGATGATCTGACGACATATTGCCCTCACGAGACAGGTTCGAGAGGCAGACCGCCGGACCATCCGACGGCCCCCCCCCGATTGGGTTCATGAGGAAGACCGCCGGGCCATCCGTTTTATTCCGCCGTTTTGTTCCACCGTGAGCACCGCGCCGCGCAGGCTAGGAAGCCGGATGCGCGCGCAGGTCCGTGATGAAGTCGTTCAGTTCCGCTTCGCCGGCATCGGTGATCGCCCAGTAATTCATGCCCGCGGCACTCCAGTGGGCGAGGTGATAGCCCTGCTGCGCATAGATGCGAGGCGTGGCGCCCGCGTCGTTGCCCGGCCACACATAGAGATTGATCGGGTGCAGCTTGTAGTGATAGACCATCACGGCGACCGCCCGCCCGTTCAGGTAATCCAGCCGCCCGCCGACCAGCGGATACCCCTGCTGCACAAGATCGACCACAGGTGGCGCAAAGTCCAGCTTGCCGTCAAACCACGGCTTGACCGTATGCCGGTCGGTTGAAATCACATCGGAGAGGTGATTGACCTGCAACGAGCGAATATGGTTATCCACGAGTTCCTGGGTCAGGCGCGTCTCGCTCGATGGCACCGAGAGGTACAGCCCCACGCTCCAGGTCAACGCGACCACACTCATCAGCATCGCGCCAGCCGGCGCCCAGGCCAGCGGCCCGCCGCCGCTCCACCGGCCGAATCGCTCACCCAGCCGCTGCCAGAGCGTGCGGCGCGCCGGCAGCGCAGCCTTGATGCGTTTCACCAGTTCCCGCGGCGCCTCTACACGCAAATCCGCCTGCCGCAGCTGCGCACTCACCTGGCGGTGTTGTGCATAGACCTGCTGGCACTGTTCGCAGTCAGCAAGATGGCGCTCGAATTCGAGCGCTTCGGACAGGCTCAACTCCTGGTCGAGATAGCCCGGCAGTAATTCAAATGCCTGTTTGTGATCCATCACGCCTCCTGATCCGTCGGGGCGAGCAGCGCCGCGAGTTGCTGGCGGCCTCGGCCCAGGCGAGACATCACCGTGCCTATCGGGATGCCCACGATGGTGGCGATTTCCTTGTACGACAAGTCTTCCAGTTCCCGCAACACGACAACTTCCCGGTATTCCAGCCGTAAGCCCTGCAACGCCTTATGCACCCGCTTCTGGCTCTGGCTGCGTATGAGCATCGCTTCGGGACTGACGTCATGGTCAGCGGCACTCATCTCAAGGCTGTGCATGTCTTCCTCGAACATCATGGTTTCCGCTGCATGCCCCCGGTTCTGCTGATGCCAGGTGTAGAAGGTGTTGCGCACAATGCTCAATAGCCATGCACGGGCATCCTCGCCGCGGAATCCGCCAAAAAACCGGAACGCGCGCAGGTACGCCTCCTGCACCACGTCCTGGGCATCCTGGTCGTTATGCGTCAGCCATCGCGCGACATTGAAAGCCGAGTTCATATGAGGCAATACAAGCGTCTCGAAGCGCTGCGCGGTGTCTGGATCGGCCATTGTGAAGTTTCTGCTGTAACCGCAATCCGTGACCGGCAGTGAGTT
Organism: Cupriavidus sp. 05L310; assembly: GCF_056398185.1. NCBI lineage: Bacteria > Pseudomonadati > Pseudomonadota > Betaproteobacteria > Burkholderiales > Burkholderiaceae > Cupriavidus > Cupriavidus sp. 05L310. Next base: position 10,057 of record NZ_JBFTOX010000097.1, on the reverse strand, counting down.
AACAACAGGACCGCCGGCATGCCATTTTTATTCCCGGAACCGCCGCCTGAATCGGATCCCGTGTTGATTCGGCATAGGAAGTGCCGGTCGTGTGATCGGTACGCCTCCTATGTCCGTCTTCTTCCCGGGCAGCCAGTTCCGCACCACCGACGATCCGCGCGCGCGTCGCAAGCGGATGACTGCGTGCAGAAGCGGGAATATCCGGCGACGGAACGGCGTCTACTCATTGTTGTGTATCAAAGGGAAGGAAAGTGCAACTTATCCGCCATGCGGTAGCGACCCGGCTCGCCGCCTCTCTCTATGGCTTCGAACCGAACGATGAACGTATCGTGATCCTGCTGATCACCAGCGGCACGCAAGGCTTGCAGATTGCATTGCTCGCCCCGGGCGTAATGATGCCAACGGCATTCCAAAACTTGAACTGGTCTCGATTCATGATCCCATCCGATCAGGATTGGTACGAAACAAAAAGTCGTTCAATTTCCCTGCCAGCCGTATCCTCTTTCGAGAAACCGTGTGCGACCTGCGCCCGCAATCAAGGGGTGGGCCTCGTCTGCGCGGTCTGGTTTTCACCGGTCTGTGCTGCCTGGTTTCCACTCATCAGCGCACTCCTCTGCGCTTGATGTTTGGCTTCCAGTCTTTGTTCCGCCGCTTGAATGTCGGCGGGGTAGTTACTATCCCCGCCTTGGGAAGGGTTGTAACCGACCGACTCCAATTCCTCGAGTTCATGCCGCACTTCCGCACGAGTGACTTGATGCGTGCCGGGTTCGGGCGACGTTTGCGCGTATACACAAGCTGAGGTTGCCATCAACGCAGCGCTCACGATGAGCGAACCGCGCATGGGCAGGAAAAAAAGCCGATTCAGCGAATTCGATTTCATGTCAATACTCCTTGGTTGTTCGAGCGAGGGATGCCGCAGTCGATTCGACTGCGCAGCATGACGCTCTGCATGGGTTAACCGCGGAGCCAGTCTCCTTATTCCCCAATTTCTTTCGCGGAAAAAACGCATCCGTGGCGCATCCGTGGCATCAGCGATAGGAGGACACAGGAGCACGAACCGGGGCACGGGAATTTCCCTTGGCCGGCAGCCGCGTCAACAACTGGAGCGGGAATAAAACGGGTGGCTGCGCGGTTCTACAAATGCACGGCGAACGAGTTCTCGGGATGGATCAATATCCCGGAAACCGGAAGCGAGTTGCGTGCCCGGGCGTAGCCTTCACGGCGATGCGCTTTGGAAGCTATCCCTACTGTAATTGGAGATCGTCATGAAAATCCTGATTTCGGCCGCTGTCGCGGCATTGGCTTCGTTCGCAGCGCTGGCCCAGTCACCCAGCATCCCCGCAACCTCTGACAGCAACACCCATATCGCCGGGCCGCGCGATCCCTACACGGATGGCGCGAAAGCAGGCAGGTACGACGTCTATTCCGACGGCGCAAGAATCACGGATCGGCGCGATCCGTTCACCGACGGCGCGCACGGCTAAGACGCTGCCAGAACCGCAGGCGGCATGAATGAAAAGAGAAAGGGCGGGGCTGCGGCCCGCCCTTGTCGCGCCAGAGCCCGGAAATTGCCAAGGCCCTCAGGCGCCTGCACTACCCATTGGAAGTGATGCTAACCTAGCGTGCGCTCGGCAGTGTCAGCGCTTGGTGGCAAGCGCCGCCGCATCGGGATGCGTGGAGGTAGAGCATGTCACACTTTCCCTATCTTCAAAGGTTGCGGCCGGCGGGTGTGCGATCGGTCCGCCTGACCACCGGACTGGTGCTGTTTACCTACGTGGGTACGCATCTCCTGAATCACTCGCTGGGGAATATCTCGCTCGCCTGGCTGGAGCGTGGCCTGCTTGTGCAGAAGTTCATCTGGCAGGGATGGCTTGGAACGGCAGTGCTGTACAGCGCGCTGGTGACGCATTTCTTCCTGGGTTTGTGGGCGCTGTACGAACGGCGCTCGTTGCATTGGACGCCGGGCGAGGTGGCGCAGCTCGTCCTCGGCTTGTGCATACCGCCGCTGCTGGCCAACCATGTCGCGAATACGCGGATCGCCTTTGCCGCGTTTGACCTGAACAAGGGTTATGCGCAGTTGCTGTACTCGTTCTGGATCGCTTCACCGTTCTTCGGCCGTGTGCAGCTGATGCTCCTGGTGGTTGCCTGGCTGCATGGGTGTTACGGCCTCTGGTTCTGGTTGCGCTTGAAACCATGGTTTGGTGCGTGGCGAAGCGTGCTGCTGAGCGTTGCCGTGCTGCTTCCGGTGCTTGCGCTGCTAGGCTTCTTGCAAGGCGGACGGGAAGTGATCGCGCTCGCGCAGGATCCCGTCTGGCGCGCCGCGGCGACCCGCCCGGCGATCATCGGAACGGATTTGCAAAATCTCTGGCTCGCCGAGCTGCGCAACGATTTCTTGCTCTTCGATGGGGGTGCGCTGCTGCTGGTGCTCTCAGCGCGGCTGGTGCGCATGGTGCGGGAGCGCAAGGTCGGGCGGCTCTGCATCATGTATCCGGACGGGCGAAAGGTATTCGCGCCGCTTGGATTCTCGGTGCTGGAGGCTAGCCGCATGGCCGGCGTTCCCCATGCCAGCACCTGCGGTGGCCGCGCCCGATGTACGTTGTGCCGGGTGCGCGTGCTCAGCGCTGTGCCGCTGCCCGCGCCGGCCGAGGCGGAGCGGCGTGTTCTGGAGCGGCTGGGAGCGGATTCGCAGACAGTGCGCCTCGCCTGCCAGTTGCGGCCGACCCATGCGCTCTCCGTGTGGCCACTGGTGCCTCCGGCCGCCTCCACGGCCTTCCTGCAGCGGCGCCAGCGGGACGTCATGCCGCAAGAGCGATTCGCGGCGTTCATGTTCGTGGATATGCGGGATTCCACAAAGCTTGCGGCGGCACAACTGCCGTTCGACAGCATCTTCATGGTCAGCCGCTTCCTGAGTGCGGTCTGCGCCGCGGTGGTCCAGGCGGGCGGTCTGCCAAACCAGTTCCTGGGAGACGCGGTGCTCGCGATCTTTGGCTTGCACAGCGAGCCGGCCGTGGCCTGTCGTCAGGCGCTCAGCGCGGTGCCGCTGGTCGCAGCCAATATTGACGAACTCAACGCCGCTCTCAAGCAGGAGTTGCAGACGCCAATCCGCTTTGGCATTGGATTGCATTGCGGCCGGGCCGTCATGGGCGAGATTGGTTTCCGCGAGCATGTCACGTTCACGGCGATTGGCGACCCGTTAAACGTGGCCTCGAGACTTGAACAGTTGACAAAAGAGATCGCTTGCGAGGCGATCGTCTCGGAACAGGTCTTCCAGCACGCCGGCGTTTCGGCCGCAGGCTTGCCGCAGCTTGCCGCACGCCTGCGAGGCCGCGATGAGCCGGTGCCCGTCCGCGTGCTGTCCAAGGCGGCGGAGATGCCCCGGGCCTGACAATGCCTTCCACGCCACGCCCGCTGCGGCGGTGCTGGAACTAGCTCAGCGACGAATCGACCCACACTAAAGCCGGATGAACCCGTAGCGTGGCTGGCGCCGGCCCGAGGGCGATGCAAGGCCGGTCATCGCATCACGCCCGATGACCGGCCGGCTTCCCACTTACTGCACGTTACCTGCCACGGCGATGGTCTGGCCGGTGATGTAGTTCGAGTCCGGCGAGCAGAACAGGTACACGCCGCCAGCGGCTTCCTCCGGGGTGCCCCCACGGCCGAGCGGGTTGCGCTGGGCGTGCGCCTTCAGCAGTTCCGGATTCAGGCCGACGCGGATGTCGCGGCCCTCGATATTCACAGTCGCGCCGGCCTTGGCGTCGGCCGACGTCATGCGGGTGTGGATCAGGCCGAATGCCACGGCGTTCACATTGACATTGAAACGGCCCCATTCGCGGGCGAGCGCGCGGGTCATGCCGATCACGCCGGACTTGGCGCCGGAGTAGTTCAGCTGGCCGGCATTGCCGTTCAGGGCCGAGGTCGACGAGATGTTGACGATCTTGCGGTACACCTCGCGGCCGGCTTCCTTGTCGGCGGCGTGCAGTGCCTTGATGTGCGGATAGGCGGCGCGGATGATGCGGAAGGGCGCGGTCATGTGGCAGTCCAGGATGGCGTACCACTGCTCGTCGCTCATTTTCTGCACCACGTCGTCCCAGGTGAAGCCGGCGTTGTTGACGAGGATGTCGATGCTCTTGAAGTGGCTCATCGCCGTGTTGATGAAGCGATCGGCGAAGTCCGGCGCGGACACGTTGCCCACGCAGGCCACGGCCTCGACGCCCATCGCCTTCAGTTCTTCCACGGTCTGGTGCGCCGGTTCGGCGTCCAGGTCGTTGATCACCAGGCGCGCGCCTTCGCTGGCCAGGCGCCTGGCAATCGCGTTGCCGATACCACGGCCGGAACCGGTGACCAGTGCCACCTTGCCGTCAAGTGTTCCCATGTCTTATCTCCTGAATTTGTGAATTTACTGAATTTGCTGAACTTGCTTGGGGTTACAGGGCGACGACCGCGTCGCCCAGGATCTTGGTTTCGCCATATTGGTTGGCGGTCTGGATTTCCAGCTTGATGCGCTTCTCGCCGTTCACTTCCAGCTTTTCCACCACGTGGCCGCTGCAGGTGATGCGGTGGCCGAGATGCGTGATGCCGACAAAGCGCACGCCGAATTGGCGCAACTGCCGCTGGTCAACCCACAGCGTGAGCAGGCGGCCCAGATAGGCCATCGACAGCATCCCGTGCGCGAACACGTCGGGCATGCCGGCCTTGCGCGCGAAGTCGGTATCGATATGGATCGCGTTGTGATCGTTCGAGGCGCCGGCAAACAGCGCCAGCGTGGTGCGGTTGATCGGCTCCAGCGTCAGCGGGGGCAGGGTGTCGCCGACCTGGATCTGCTCAAAGCTCAAATTGCTCGGATTGCTCAAATTGCTCGGATTGCTCGGATTGCTCATTGGGGGTCTCCGGTTCAGCCGTTGCGCTGCACGAGTACGCTGCGCAGGTCGGCCACATGTTCGCCGTCCTGGTTGGTCACGCGTGTCTCGCGTACCACGAAGTCCAGCGCGCCGCCTTTCTTCTCGTAGATGTCGGTGATGCGCGTTTGCAGGTGCAGCGTGTCCCCCGCATAGGCCATGCGGTGGTAGGTGAAGGACTGTTCGCCGTGCAGGATGCGCTCGACCTTGATGCCGAGTTCGTCGCGCCAGGCGCTGGGCGGCTGCACCAGTTCCAGCGAAAAGAGGAAGGTGGGCGGCAGCGGCAGGCCGGGGTGGCCGGCGTCGCGCGCGGCGGCTTCGTCGAGATAGATCGCCCTGGTCTCGCCGGTGGCCTTGGCGAAGAAGCGCAACTGGCTGGCGGCGGCGGTGGTGCGGAAATCCGCGATCACCTTGCCGATGAATTTCTTGTCAATCATGGGAAAGACTCCGTCGGGTAGCGTTCGGTAATCAGCGCAATCAGGCGTGCTTCTTGTAGACCGTGACAACGCACGCGCCGCCCAGCCCCAGGTTGTGCGCCAGCGCCACCTTTGTGCCCTCGACCTGGCGCTGCTCCGCCGTGCCGCGGATCTGGTGCGTCAGCTCGTAGCACTGGGCCAGGCCCGTGGCGCCGAGCGGGTGGCCCTTGGACAGCAGGCCGCCGGACGGGTTGACGACCCAGCGGCCGCCGTAGGTGTTGTCGCCGTCGTTGACCAGCTTCTCCGCGCCGCCTTCTTCGCACAGGCCCAGGCCTTCGTAGGTCAGCAGTTCGTTCTGCGCGAAGCAGTCGTGCAGCTCGATCACATCCACGTCCTCGGGGCCGATGCCGGCCTGCTCATAGACGCTTTGCGATGCCGAGCGCGTCATGTCGAAACCGACCACGCGGATCATGTCCTTGCTGTCGTAGGTGCTGGGGGTGTCGGTGGTCAGTGCCTGGCCGGCGATCAGCACGTCGGTGCGCAGGCCGCGCTTGCGGGCGAATTCTTCCGAGACCACGATGGCGGCGGCGCCGCCGCAGGTCGGGGGGCAGGCCATCAGGCGCGTCAGCACGCCATCCCATAGCATCGGCGAGGCCAGCACGTCTTCCGGCGTGACGATGTTGCGGAACACAGCGAGCGGGTTGCGCGCGGCATGCTGGCTGGCCTTGGCGCGGATCTTGGCGAAGGTCTCCAGCCTGGTGCCGTACTTGGTCATGTGCGCACGGCCCGCGCCGGCGAACTGGCGGATGGCGCTGGGCAGGTCGGTACGGTCGACCAGTTCGTTGACCAGGTTCAGCGCGCGCTCCAGCGCCGGTGCGCGGTCGCTCCACTTGGAGCTGAGCGCGCCCGGCTGCATGAACTCGAAGCCCACCGCCAGCGCGCAGTCCACCGCGCCGCTCTGCACCGCCTGGCGTGCCAGGAACAGTGCCGACGAGCCGGTGGCGCAGTTGTTGTTGACATTGATGACCGGGATGCCGGTCATGCCCGCATGGTAAAGCGCCTTCTGGCCGCAGGTGGAATCGCCATAGACGTAGCCGGCGTAAGCCTGCTGCACGTCGGCGTAATCGATGCCCGCATCCTCCAGCGCCTGGCGCACCGCGTGCGCGCCCATCATGTCATAGGTTTCGCTGGTGCCCGGCTTCTTGAACGGGATCATGCCGACGCCGGCGACGAATACTTTACGAGTCATGTCATTCTTCCTTCGGATTGCGGTGGTGTTTACGATGGCGATATGAATTACATCTTTCGCGAGATCAGGTCGCGCATGACCTCGCTGGTGCCGCCGTAGATCCGCGTGACGCGGGAGTCGGCAAAGGCGCGCGCCACCGGGTACTCCAGCATGTAGCCGTAGCCGCCGTGCAGCTGCACCATTTCGTCCAGTGCCTTGCCCAGGGCTTCCGTGGCATAGAGCTTGGCGATGGCGGCTTCTTCCAGCGTCAGGCGGCGGCGCACGTGCTCGGCGAGGTAATGATCCACCATCAGGCGCACGGCCACGGCTTGCGCCTTGATGTCAGCCAGCTTGAACTTGGTGTTCTGGAAGTCCCACACGGTCTGGTTGAAGGCCTTGCGTTCCTTCACATAGTTGATGGTGTGTTCCAGGCAGACTTCCAGCTTGGCGGCGGCGCTCACGGCGATGCTCAGGCGCTCCTGCGGCAGTTCGCCCATCAGGTAGGCGAAGCCCTTGCCTTCCTCGCCCAGGCGGTTGCCCACCGGCACGCGCACGTTGTCGAAGAAGAGTTCGGCGGTGTCCTGCGCGTGCTGGCCCACCTTGTCGAGCTTGCGGCCGCGGCGGAAGCCTTCGCGGTCGGCTTCCACCATGATCAGGCTGACTCCCTTGGAGCCGGCGCTGGGATCGGTCTTGCACACCATGATGATCAGGTCGGCATTCAGGCCGTTGCTGATGAAGGTCTTGCTGCCGTTGATCACGTATTCGTCGCCCTCGCGCACGGCGGTGGTACGCACGGCCTTGAGGTCGCTGCCGGTGCCCGGTTCGGTCATGCCGATGGCAAGGATGGCCTCGCCGGAGCAGACCCTGGGCAGCCAGCGTTGCTTCTGTTCCTCGCTGCCGATGCGGTTGATATACGGGGCAATGATGTCGGAGTGCACGCCAAAGCCGGGGCCGCTGACGCCGGCGCGCGCGACTTCCTCGTTGAAGATCGCGCAGTGGCCGAAGTCGCCGCCGCCGCCGCCGTACTCGGTCGGCAGCGTGATGCACAGCAGGCCCTCGCGGCCGGCCTTGAGCCAGGTTTCACGGTCGACCACGCCAGCCTTGTCCCAGGCGGCCTGGCGGGGAACGCATTCGCGTTCGAGGAAGCGGCGCACGGTGGTGCGGAACATTTCGTGGTCGTCGCGGAAGACGGTCCGGGTGACTTGCATGTGAAGCTCCGATAGAAAGGGTGAGGGCGTTGGTCCGCTCTTAGCGTACGCAGGCGACGTGTGCCGCGGGTTCGGGGTGGAATAGCTGATCGACCAGGTGCGCGCGGCGCGCGCGGGTGGTTGCCTGGTTGACGTAGCCCTTTTCGGCCATCTCGTTGGCGTCGATCGAAGGCGGCTCGGCCATCAGCAGCACGCGCCGCACGCTCAGGCTGGCGCCGTCCTTGCCCTGGGCGCGCAGGCGTTCGCATAGCGCATTCACCACCAGCGGGTGCTGCACCAGCGCTGCGGCGTCCAGTTCGGCCAGCTCCGGGGCCAGCGCACGGCAGGCGGCGAGGTTGGGCCAGGCCAGCGCGGCGAGGTAGTCGTGATCGTGGCCGCAGATGACGGCATCGGTAATCAGCGGCGCGCATCGATCGATCAGCGCCAGGCGCACGGCGCCGGTGCGGACCCAGGTGCCGTTGGCCAGCTTGAAGTCCTCGACCACGCGCCCGGCGAACACCAGGCCGCGGGCCGGATCGGCGGGATCGGCCAGGCGCACGGCGTCGCCCAGGCAGAAATAGCCCTCATCGTCGAAGGCCGCGGCGGTGAGGTCGGGGCGCTTGACGTAGCCGGAGAAAACGAAGGGGCCGCGCATGCGGATCTCGAAACGCCCGTCGCCACCGTCCAGCGGCACCAGCTTGATCTCGGCACCGGGCATCGGCACGCCGACATTGCCGACGCCGTCGGTGGCCCAGCCGCAGTACACGCCCATGGCGGTGGTTTCCGTGGAGCCCAGGCCGGAGCAGAAGACAATGTGTTCGCCCACCGTCTGTTCGGCCACGCGCTGGATGCGCTGCAACACGTCGCCCGGCAGGCTGGCGCCGCCATAGCCGAAGCTGACCGCATTGGCGAGCAGGCTGCGCGCCAGCACCGGGTCGCGTTCGAGTTCAGTGACCAGCGCGCTCCACGCGGACGGCACGCTGTTGAACATGGTGGGCGAGACTTCGCGCAGGTTGCGCACGGTGCGCTGGAACAGGCCGGGCAGGGGGCGGCCATCGTCAATGTAATGCGTGGCGCCCAGCACGATGGCGCGCGCGAAGTTGGTCACGCCGCCCAGGCCATGGTGCCAGGGCAGCCAGTCGAGGAACACCGGCTGCCGCTCGATCAGGGCGGCGAGGTTCTCCGCGTGATAGGCAGTCACCGCGTTGAGATTGCTGTAGGCGGTGGCCACGCCCTTGGGGACACCGGTGGAACCCGAAGTAAACAGCACGCGCACCGTGTCCGTGGGACGGATGGCGGCGTGCGCGCTGGCCAGCGCGGCCAGCCGCGCCGGCGTCAGCTCGGTGGCTGCCAGGCTGCTCCAGGCGTGCTGGCCGGCTGCCGCGCCTTCCACGGCGATAACCGCCGCCTTGTAGCCTTCCAGGGCCGCGATGGCACGCTCGAAGGGCGCGGCCGATTGCACGAACAGTGCCGCGGGCGGCACCAGTTCAGCTACGCCCTTCAGACGGGCGAAATCGCGGCTGATGGTGGAGTAGGCGGGCGACACCGCGGCGGCGGGCACGCCTACGTACTCGGCGGCAAGCAGCACGACGGCCTGCTCGATGGAGTTGCCGGAAAGCAGCATCAGCGGACGGTCTTGTCCGAGGCCGAGTTCCAGCAGCGCGGCGCCCACGGCCTGTACCTGGTGCCACAGTTCGGTCCAGGTGATTGTGCGCCATGCGCCCTGCGCGTCGCGCTCGCGGAATGCGGCGTTGGTGCCGCGGCGCTCTGCCCAGTAGGGCAGGAAGTCGGCCATGCCTTGCTGGGGGATCTTGGTCGGCGGCGTGGCGCAGCGCAGCAGAAGCGTGCCGTCGGGGCGGCGCTCGATTAGGGTGCGGCGCTTGGGGAAGCAGACCGGGCGGTAGGGGTGATCGGTGGCGGCTGGCGGGTGCGCGGCCGTTGGGGTGTTCATTGGGGCTGTCTCCTGGGCTGGATGCGGGTGGGGCGCGTCAGCWGGTTGTTTTTTTGGGGTCCCGGGGGGTGGGTTTTGGTATGGCGTTACGGTAACGCTAAGAGGGGGTGGGATATAACCACCCGCGTTAGGTGGCTTTGCTTTTTTGGGGCCGCGTGTGGGGGGAACCGTTGTGTTTGCCGGGGGGTGGGGTTTTTGGGGGGGCGGCGTTGGTTTTTGCACCCAAGTGCGTACGACATCCCCCTGCGGGGGACGCCGGTCACTCTTCTTTGCCTCGGCAAAGAAGACTAACGAGAAGAAAGCCGACCCTGCCGGGGGCAGAGCAATCGCGGGTGCGCAGGGTGCTGGTTTCGTCGTATGGGCAGCGGTTCTGCTGGTAT
>NZ_JBFTOX010000096.1:0-21897 GCF_056398185.1 Cupriavidus sp. 05L310 | reverse complement strand
CGCCGCGATTTTGCTAAGGACAGGGTGCGCGGATCTCATCGAGGCTGCGGGCGTGCTTCGGCTATCGTCCAAGTGCAAGCCGGATACATGCATGCAGACCGTTTCGACATCACGAACAAGAAGCTTGCAAAAGGCGTCGGGTCCATACAGGCACGAAAGGTACGATTGCTCCTAGTTGCTATGGGCGAAGTCCGTGTAGCCGTAGGCCGGCCGCGTTACCCTTGGCGCCTACCTCCGCTCCGCTTAACTACCTCCCGCCTGGCCCCAGGCGCCTTCTCCGTCGTTGCCTCGATACTCTCGCGAAAACGTTGCGTGACAGCGGTTTCGGCCAGCGCGTGATACGCCAGCGAAATGCCGATCGACGCATCCGGCGGCAGGTCGGAGATCGGGCGGAATACCACGCGGCCCGATGAGTGGGATGCGTTGACAGACGGCACCAGGGCGACCCCGAGCCCGCTATCCACCAGCCCTACCACGGTCTGCACCTGTACGGCTTCCTGCGCGATGTAGGGGCTGATGCCGGCGCGTGCGAACAGGTGCGACACCGCGGCTTGCAGGCCGCCCACGCGTGAGGGCGTGTAGCCGATCAGGGGGTAGTCGGCGAGGTCGTGCAAGGCGACCTGCTTCTGCTTGGCCAGGGCGTGGCCGCGCGGGAGCGCGGCACAGAATACGTCGGTCTGGATCAGCTGGAAGCGGACGTTCTCCGGGCGGGCGGTGGGCACGCGCACGAAGCCCACGTCAAGCTCGCCGCTTTCCACCAGCGATAGCAGTTCGAGGTTGGTGCCTTCGCGCAATTCCAGCTTGACATGCGGGTGGCGCTTGGTGAACGCCTGTATCAGCCGCGGCAGCAACCCGAACGTGACCGAGCCGATAAACCCGATGCGTAGCCGTCCGGCTTCGCCGCTGGCGGTCGCACGCGCGGCCGCGCTGACTTCTTCCGCATTCTGCAGGCATTTCCTGGCGGCTTGCAGGGCGGCTTCGCCGGGGGCGGTCAGCCGTACGCCGCGGGCAGTGCGCTCGAACAAGGGCGTGCCGAGTTCTTCCTCCAGTTTGCGGATGGCGACGGAAAGCGGCGGCTGTGCCATGAAGAGCCGCTCTGCCGCCCGGCTGAAGCTGCTGGTCTCGGCGACGGCGACGAATTGCTTGAGTTGACGCAGGTCCATCCATATACCTCGTGTATAGCTCGGTGCATGTAAAGTATTGGATTAAGTATATGGCATTGCTTACGATTGTTTCTGAAACAGGCACAAAGAAGCCGAGGGCGCCAGGCACACGTTTGGCCGCGCCTGACCTCAGACCGGAGACAATCGATGATCAGCACGAAACGCTGGCTTGCCGCTGCCGTTGCGGCCACCGCCGCGCTCACCTTGCCCGCGCTTACCTTAGCGCAGACTTTTCCTGCCAAGCCCGTCAAGATCGTCGTGCCTTACCCGCCGGGTGGCACCAATGACATCGTGGTACGCCTGCTGGCGCAGAAGCTGGGTGACAGCATGGGCCAGCCGTTCGTGGTCGAAAACAAGCCCGGCGCCTCCGGCAACCTGGGCGCGGAACAGGTGGCCCGCGCGGCGCCCGACGGCTACACGCTGCTGCTGGTGACGACCGGGCATTCGATCCACCCTTCGCTCTACAAGAACCTGCGCTACAACATCAAGACCGATCTCACGCCGGTGAGCGAGCTCACGCGCGGCCCGATGCTGGTGATGGTGACCCCGTCGTTGCCTTACAAGACGGTGCAGGACGTGATCGCCGCGGCCAAGGCCAAGCCGGGATCGATCAACTTCGGCTCGGCGGGCAACGGCTCGTCCACGCACCTGGCCATCGAGCTGCTGAGCTCGATGGCCGGGGTGAAGATGACCCACATCCCGTACAGCGGCAGCGCGCCTGCCATGGCGGACGTGATGGCGGGCAATGCCCAGCTGGTGATGGACCTGATGTTCTCGGCGCTGCCGCAGGTCAATGGCGGCAAGCTACGTGCGATCGCCATCACCGGCGCCAAGCGCTCGCCGCTGCTGCCTAATGTGCCAACGGTGGCAGAGTCCGGCGTGCCAGGCTTCGAGACCCTGGCGTGGAACGGGCTGATGGCGCCCTCAAGCACGCCCAAGCCGATCATTGACAAGCTCAACGCCGAGATCCACAAGGCGCTGGACGCGCCGGAGATGAAGGAGCGCCTGCGCGCGCAGGGCTTCGAGCCGTCGCCGGGCACGCCTGAGCAGTTCGGCGCGTTGATCCGCTCGGAGATCGACCGTTGGGCAAAGGTCGTCAAGACGTCCGGCGCCAAAGTCGAATAAGCCAGATTTGCGAAGGCAGGGGCGACTGCCGCGCCGGCCCGATCCGATCCTTTTCTTTTCCTCGTCCCTCTCCGCCGCCACTGTTTTTCTTGCAAGCGATCTCGCCATGCCAGACCGTAATCCCTTTGTCCGTCTCCTTCGCCCGCGTTCCGTCGCCGTCATCGGCGCGTCGGACGATCCGCTGCGCATCGGCGGCCGGCCTATCGACTACATGCGCAGCCAGGGGTACCAGGGCCGCCTGATGCCGGTCAACCCCAGTCGCGCCACCATCCAGGGCCTGGAAGCCTACGCCAGCGTGGCCGACCTTCCGCAGACGCCGGACGTGGCCATCGTGGCGGTGGCCGCCAAGCTGGCGCCCGACGTGGTAGCGGAACTGGCGGCACGCGGCACGGCGGCGGCCATTGTGTTTTCCGCCGGGTTTGCCGAGGCCGGGGACGAGGGCGCGCAGATCCAGCAACGCATGGTGGCTTCGGCGCGCAAATACGGCATGCGCCTGCTTGGCCCGAACTCGCTGGGCGTGGTCAATCCCGGCACCGGATTTTACGGCAGCTTCACCTCGGTGGTGGAAATGGGCTTTCCGGTGGCGGGGCGGGTCGGCATTGCCAGCCAGTCCGGCGCGTATGGCAGCCACATCCTGGGCATTGCGCGCGATGCAGGCATCGGCGTGTCGGCCTGCGTGATGAGCGGCAACGAGAGCGACATCAGCCTGGGCGACATCGTCCACGCCATGGTGGACGACGACAACACCGATGTGATCGCGGTCTACTCCGAGGGCATCCGCGACGGGCAGCGCCTGATGCAGGCGCTGGAGGCCGCGCGCAAGGCGCGCAAGCCGGTGGTCATGATGAAGGTTGGCACCAGCGCGGTGGGCAGCGCGGCGGCGCAGTCGCACACTGCTTCGCTGGCCGGCAACGACGCGGTGACCGATGCCGTGCTGGCCGAGTTCGGCGTGGTGCGGGCGCGCTCCACCGAGCATATGCTCGACGTGGCACGACTGGCCACGCGCCGCATCTATCCTGCCAACAATTCCCTGGGCGTGATTACCGTCAGCGGCGGCGCCGGCGTCATTATTTCCGACGCGGCGGAAGCGGCCGGCTTGCCGATGCCGGAGATGCCCCCTGCGACCCAGGAGCACCTGAGAGCATTGCTGCCCTTTGCCGCGCCGCGCAACCCGGTGGACTGCACGGCGCAGTTCCTGAACGACATGACCATCGCGGGGCGCTTCACGCAAGCGGTGGTGGCCGAGGGCGGCTACCAGTCGGTGCTGGGTTTCTTTACCTACACAGGCGGCGCCGACTCGATCGCGCCGCGCCTGCGCGAGCAGCTAAAGGGCGTGCGCGACAAGCATCCTGACCGGCTCTACCTGCTGTCGGTGCTGGCCTCGCCCGAGCGTGTGCGCGAGTACGAGGCCGACGGCTTCACCGTATTCGAGGATCCCACCCGCGCGGTGGTGGCCATCGAAGCCATGGGCCGCTTTGGGCAAGCGTTTGAGCGGGCTCCCAGCTTGCCGCCGCCCGCGGTGCCCGCTGTGGACCTGCCGGGACGCACGCCCAGCGAGGCGCAGGCCAAGCGCGTGCTGGCGCAGGCCGGCATCGCCGTGGCCCCGGAACGCGCTTGCGCCACGGCCAGCGAGACGGTGGCGGCGGCCGAGGCGTTGGGCTATCCCGTGGTGCTCAAGATCCTGTCGCCGGACATCCAGCACAAGTCCGAGATCGGCGGCGTGCTGCTGAACATCACCGATGCCGAGGGCGTGCGTGCCGGCTTCGGCCTGTTGATTGCTCGCGGCAAGGAGGCCGTGCCGGGCGCGCGCCTCGAAGGCGTGCTGGTCGCCAAACAGCTCAGCGGCGGCGTGGAGTGCATTCTCGGCATCCAGCGCGATCCGGTCTTTGGCCCGGTGGCCATGTTCGGGCTGGGCGGCATCTTTGTGGAAGTGATGAAGGACGTGGTGCTGCACCGTTGCCCGTTCGGCGAGGACGTGGCCGAGCAGATGATCCGCTCCATCAAGGGCGCGCCGCTGCTGCTGGGCGCGCGCGGCAAGCCGCCGGTGGATATCAAGGCGCTGGCGGGCATGCTGGCGCGGCTGTCTGTGTTTGCGCACCAGGCTGGCCCGCGCCTGCAATCGGTGGACCTGAATCCGGTGTTTGCGATGCCGCAAGGACAGGGCGCCTTTGCCGTCGACGCCGTGATCGAGGTGACGGAGCTGCCCCGATGATTCGCGACGCCGAAACCCTCAACGCCCTGCTCGACAGCATCCAGCACTTTGTGCGCGAGGAACTGGTGCCCGCCGAGCGCCTGGTGGACGAAACCGACGAGATCCCGCCGCGCATCGTGCAAGGCATGAAGGATCTCGGCCTGTGTGGCATGACCATCCCGGAGGCGTACGGCGGGCTGGGGCTCACCACCGAAGAAGAGGCGCTTGCCGCCATCGAACTGTGCCAGACCTCGCCGGCGTTCCGCTCGCTGATCGGCACCACCATCGGCATCGGCTCGCAAGGCATCCTGATGGATGGCACGGATGCGCAGAAGCAGGCATTCCTGCCGCGCCTGGCCAGCGGCGAGATCCTGGCCTCGTTCGCCCTGACCGAGCCGGAGGCCGGCTCCGATGCCGCATCCCTGCGTACCACCGCGAGCGCAAACGGCGATGACTACGTGATCAACGGCACCAAGCGCTATATCACCAATGCGCCCTATGCCGGCATCTTCACGGTGATGGCGCGCACGGACGCCGCCATCCCGGGCGCGGCTGGCATCACCGCCTTTATCGTGGACGCCGGCACGCCGGGCATCAGCTTTGGCAAGCGGGACCGCAAGATGGGCCAGCGCGGCTCGCATACCTGCGATGTGATCTTCGACAACGTGCGGGTGCCGGCCAGCCGCATTATCGGCGGCGCCGGTAACACGGGGCAGGGTTTTCGCACCGCGATGAAGGTATTGGACAAGGGGCGCATCCACGTTGCCGCCGTCTGCGTGGGCGTGGCCGAGCGGATGCTGCGCGATGCCCTGCGCTATGCCACCGAGCGCCGCCAGTTCGGCCAGCCGATTGCCAGCTTCCAGCTGGTGCAGGCGATGCTGGCCGACAGCCAGGCGGAACTGTACGCCGCGCGCAGCATGCTGCTCGATACCGCGCGCAAGCGCGACGACGGCCTGAACGTCTCCACCGAGGCGGCTTGCTGCAAGCTGTTTGCCTCCGAGATGTGCGGCCGCGTGGCCGACCGCGCGGTGCAGATCTTTGGCGGTGCCGGCTATGTGGCCGACAGCGGCATCGAGCGCTTTTACCGCGATGTGCGCCTGTTCCGCATCTTTGAAGGCACCACCCAGATCCAGCAGGTTGTCATCGCCCGCAACATGATCCGCGGCGCCGCAGCGCAGGCCTGACGCAATCACCATCGACCAGAAGATCCGCCATGCCTCTCGATCCCAAGCAACTCCTCAGCCGCCAGTTTGCGCCCGTCGAGCAGGCTTACAGCGCGCGCGACAGCATGTGCTACGCGCTGGGCATCGGCCTGGGCGCCGATCCGCTGGACGCGGGCCAGTTGCGCTACGTCTATGAGCACGCGCGCGGCGGCCTGCAGGCGCTGCCCTCGCTGGTCAACGTGCTGGGCTACAGCGGCTTCTGGGCCGACCAAGCGGACACCGGCATCACCTGGCAGAAGCTGGTGCATGCCGAGCAGGCGTTCGTGCTGCACCGTCCGTTGCCGGCGCAGGGCCGGGTGGTTGGCCGGAACAAGGTCACCGCGCTATACGACAAAGGCCCGGACAAAGGCGCGTTGATGATGCAGGAGCGCCAGGTGCATGACGCGGCCACCGGCGACCTGCTGGCCACCGTCACCCAGACAACCATGCTGCGCGCCGATGGCGGCTTTGCCGCCGGCGGCGCCACGGCGGGCTCGCCGCCGCCTCCGCATGGGATGCCCGAGCGCGAGCCGGATGCCGTGTGCGATCTGGCGACGCTGCCGCAGGCTGCGTTGCTCTACCGGCTCAACGGGGACTTCAATCCCTTGCACGCCGACCCGGCGGTGGCGCAGCCGGCCGGGTTCTCACGGCCCATCCTGCATGGCCTTTGCACCATGGGCATCGCCATGCACGCCGTGCTGAAAACCGTGCTTGGCTACGACGCCGCGACGGTGCGCGGCATGCGGGTGCGCTTTACGGCCCCGGTGTTGCCCGGCGAAACGCTGCGCACGGCGATCTGGGTCGATGGCCCGGTGGTGTCGCTGCGCACCACGGCGCTGGAACGCGGCGTGGTGGTGCTCAACGCCGGGCGCGTGGACCTGGGCCAGCCGCCCGCTCCAATCTGACGCTGCTTGCGCAGTCATCCCGATACACGTATTCCGAGGAGAACCGAATGGATCTACAGATCAAGGACAAAGTCGCCATCGTCACGGGCTCGGCCCGCGGGCTGGGCGCGGCTACGGCACGCCACCTGGCGCAAGAGGGCGTCAAGGTGGTGATCACGGACATTCTGCGCGAGCAGGCCGAAGCCACGGCCGCCGCGCTGCGCGCCGACGGCTTGCAGGCGCATTGCATCGTCGCGGACATCACCAAGAGCGCCGACGTGCAGCGGCTGGTGGATGAAGCCGTCGCGTATTTTGGCGGGGTGCACATCCTGGTCAACAACGCCGGCTTTCCACGCGACAAGTACCTCGTCAAGATGACCGAGGAGGACTGGGATCTGGTGATGGAGGTCATGCTCAAGGGCGCCTTCCTGGCCACCAAGGCCGTGATGCCGCGCTTGATCGAACAGGGCTGGGGACGGGTCATCAACATCAGCTCGCGCGCGCACCTCGGCAATCCCACGCAGGCCAACTACGCGGCGGCCAAGGCCGGGCTGATCGGCATGGCCAAGGCGCTGGCGCTGGAGGAAGGGCGCTACGGCGTGACGGTCAATTGCGTGGCGCCTGGCTTCATGGAAACCGAGATGGTGCAGGCCTTGCCCACCTACGAGACCATCAAGGAGCGGGCTGTCGCCGCGCAGCCGATCAAGCGGGTTGGCCGGCCGGGCGACATCGCCGATGCAGTGGCCTTCCTGGCTTCGGAGCGCGCCAGCTTCATTACCGGCGAAGTGCTGCATGTGACCGGTGGGCGCTATGGCTGAGATCTCGGCAGGGCCGGTGCGTTGCTCCGCCAAAGACGGCATTGCCACGCTGATGCTGGACAACCCGCCGCTGAACGTGGTCTTCCGCGGCCTGACCGAGGCGCTTGACCGTGCCCTGGACGCGCTGGAACGCGATCCCGCCGTGCGCGCCGTGGTGCTGACCGGCGCCGGCACCCGTGCCTTCTGCGCGGGATCCGATATCGCCGAGTTCCGGCCGCTGATGCGGCCCGGGCAGATCGTGCCGGGCAAGCTTGCCTTGCAGCATGCGGTGTTCGGGCGGCTGGACGATTTCCCGAAGCCGACGGTGGCGGCGGTCAATGGCCTGGCGTTTGGCGGCGGCCTGGAGATCGCGGTCTGCTGCGACCTGATCGTGGCGGACGAGACGGCGCGCTTCGCGCTGCCCGAGATCAAGCTGGGCGTGTTCCCCGGCAGCGGCGGCCCGGTGCGCGTCACGCGTCGCGTGGGCGAAGGGCGTGCCAAGGAGCTGATGTTCCTGGGCGAGGCCATCGACGCCGGCACCGCGCTGGCCTGGGGCCTGGTCAATCGCGTGGCGCCGCCGGGCCAGGCGCTGCAAGCCGCATTGGCGCTGGCCACCACGCTGGCGCAGCGCCCGCCGCTGGCGCTGGCGCTGTGCAAGCAGGCCATCGACCTGAGCTTTGACACTACCGAAGACGAGGCCATGCGGCGGGCACTGCCGCTGTCGGACCGCGTCTTCAGTTCCAAGGAAGCGCAGGAAGGCGTACGTGCCTTCTTCGCCAGGGAAACCCCGCGGTTCGGCACTGACGAACTGCATCAAGAACAAAGGACGCCATCATGAAACGAGCCGCAATCGTCTCCCCGCTGCGTACGCCGATCGGCGCGTTCGGCGGCAGCCTGCGCAGCATCTCCGTGGAAGAACTCGGCGCCACCGTGGCGCGCGCCGTGGTCGAGCGCACGGGCCTGGATCCGGCCCGCATCGAGGATGTGGTGTTCGCCCATTCCTACGCCAACGGCGAAGTGCCTTGCACAGGCCGCTGGGTGGCGCTACAGGCCGGCTTTCCCATCAGCGTTGCCGGCATGCAGCTGGACCGCCGCTGCGGCAGCGGCCTGCAAGCCATCGCCACGGCTGCGATGATGGTGCAGACCGGCGCCGCCGATGTCGTGATGGCCGGCGGCGTCGAGAGCATGAGCAACGTGGAGTACTACACCACCGACATGCGCTGGGGCAAGCGCGCCGGCACCGTGAAGTTCCATGACCGCCTGGAGCGCGGGCGCGAGCGCTCGCAGCCCGAATCCCGCTTTGGCCGTATCTCCGGCATGATCGAGACCGCCGAGAACCTGGCGCGCGACTACGGCATCTCGCGCGAGGAGGCCGACGCTTTTGCGCTGCGCAGCCACCAGCGCGCCGCCGCCGCGTGGTCCAGCGGCAAGTTCGCGCAGGAGGTGGTGCCGGTCAGCGTGCCGCAACGAAAGGGCGAGGCGCTGATCGTGAGTGAGGACGAGGGCATCCGTGGCGATCTCACCATCGAGCAGCTCGCGCGGCTCAAGCCCCTGATGAAGGACGGCATCGTCACCGCGGGCAATGCTTGCCAGCAGAACGATGCCGCTGCCGCCTGCCTGATCGTGACCGAGGACAAGCTGGAAGCACTCGGCCTGGAGCCCATCGGCTACCTGCATAGCTGGGCCGTGGCCGGTTGCGAGCCGTCGCACATGGGCATCGGCCCGGTGCCGGCTGTCAAGAAGCTGTTCGGCAAGAATGGGCTGGGCTTCGACGACATGGGCCTGGTGGAGCTGAACGAAGCCTTTGCCTGCCAAGCGCTGGCCTGCGCCAAGGGCTGGGGCTGGAACGATCCGGAGCGCTTCAACGTCAACGGGTCCGGCATCTCGCTGGGCCATCCGGTGGGCGCCACCGGCGTGCGCATCATGACCTCGCTGATGCATGAGCTGGGCCGGCGCGGCGCGCGCTATGGGCTGGAAACCATGTGCATCGGCGGCGGGCAGGGCATCGCCGCCGTGTTCGAACGCGCCTGACGCCGCAGCCAATACGAACCGGACCGCCCCCATGACCTACCCCTTCCTCAACCGGCTGCGCGTGATCGAAAGCTCGGCCTTCATCGCGGCGCCGCTGGCCGGCCTCACGCTGGCGCAGTTCGGCGCAGACGTGATCCGCGTGGACATGATCGGCGGCGGCATCGATTACATGCGCATGCCGCGCATGCCGCAGGCCGACGGCAAAGGGCGCAGCCTGTACTGGACCGCGCTGAACAAGGGCAAGCGAAGCATCGCGGTTGACCTGCGCAAGCCCGAAGGGCGCGAGCTGGTGCAGGCGCTGGCGACGGCGCCAGGGCCGGATGCGGGCGTGCTGCTGACCAATATCGGCACGCCGTGGCTCGCGCACGAGGCGCTGGCCGCGCGGCGCGCGGACATGATCAGCTGCACCATCCAAGGCAACGGCGACGGCAGCACGGCGGTGGACTACACGGTTAATTGCGCCACCGGATATCCGGCTGTCACCGGCGGCGGGTCGCGTGAGAGGCCGGTCAACCATGTGCTGCCGGCGTGGGACATTGCCTGCGCGTACCAGGCCGCCTTTGCCGTGGTCGCGGCGGTGGAGCAGCGCCGGCGCACGGGCGCAGGCGCGGAGCTGAAGCTGGCGCTGTCGGACATGGCCTTCACCATGCTGTCGCATCTTGGCCTGCTGGCCGAGGCCGAATTGCTGCAGCAGGAGCGGCCGTCGATCGGCAACCACCTGTATGGTGCCTTCGGCCGCGACTTCGGCACGCTGGACGGCGGCCGCCTGATGGTGGCAGCGATCTCGGCCGGGCAATGGAAAGCGCTGGTGGAGGCTTGCGGCATTGCCGGGCAGGTGACTGCGCTGGAGCAGCGTACCGGCCTGAACCTGGGCGACGAGGCCGATCGGTTTGCCTGCCGCGAGGCCATTGCCGAGCTGGTCGCACCCTGGTTTGCCACCCGCACGCAGGCCGAGGCGGAGCGTTTTCTGGAAGCGCGCAAGGTCTGCTGGGGCCGCTACAGCACGGTCGGCGAGTTGCTGGCCGGCGATCCGCGTGTCAGCCTTGCCAATCCGGTGTTCGAGCGCATTGCGACGCCAGGGATCGGCGAACATCTTGCGGCCGGAGCGGCCGTGCGGGTTCCGTCGATCGAGCGCGAGGCAACTTTGCCGGCCGCGTTGCTGGGCACGCATACCAACCAGGTACTGCATGAAATCCTGGGGCTGGACGGCGCCGCCATAGGCCGGCTGCATGATGCCGGCGTGGTGGCGGGCCCGGAGCGCGATCCCACTGCCAGCGGCACTGCGTGACGAACGTGGTGGACTCGGCGGGTGGCAATTCGAGGGGGACAGAGAACGCTTGGGGTTACCTAACTGATACCAGATAGGTATCTAACAGATACCATTTGGCTTTCCGTGGCGGCCGATCTTTCACTTATCTGCGATCGACGCGCAGCTTATTGATCCTTGTATAAATGATGACATCACCACAACTCGGCCTGCTTCCAGCACGCGGCAATGATGCTAGCGCGTTGCTGTGCGCTGCGCAGCCGATTGCGGGCGGTCGTTTGGAGTTCGGTGAGCGAGTGTGGACAGAAGTTGGCCAGGGCATGGCGCTTGAGCCAGGCTCAGAGATACTCCACTGGATTCAGGTCCGGGCTGTAGGGCGGGACAAAGGCCATCTGCACGGCACCATCCGTGCTATCGAGGTAGTCGCGCACGAGATCCGACTCTTGTGCTGCGCGGCGCCGTCCCAGATGATCATCAGGCGGCGCTTGAGGTGCGCGCGCAGTGCCTTGAGGAGCTCCACGATCTGTGCACTCTTGATCGCGCCGTCGTAAAGGCGGAACAGGCAGTTGTGATAACTGAGGCCCGCGATGGCCGAGACATGTTTCCAGTTGAAATGAAACTGGATGACTGGCGTTTGACCTTTCGGCGCCCAGGTGCGCACGCGCGTGGGTCGCTCCGAAAGTCCAGACTCGTCAATGAAGACGATCAGCCGTTGCTCCCGCGTACCCATTTTTTGAGCGCGGGCCAGGTTTTTTGCTTCCACGCCAGCACGGCGTCCTCGTCGCGTTCGATAGCGCGTCGGTCTGGGCGTTGGGGCGAGAAGCCGAGCGAATCCAGAATTCGCCAGACATGGGCCTCGTTGTATGACACCCCGAAGCGTTGCTCGATGAGTAGACGCACCCGTTTGAGCGTCCACAGTTCGGTGCCAAAGCCATGCTCGGTGGGGCGCTGCAGCAAAGCACGACACAACTGCTCGCGCTGGGCATCGTCGAGCAACGACGGCCGTCCACGGGCCATGGTGCGCAGCGCATCGAAGCCGCCTTCGTCCAGTCGCGCCTTCCATGTGTACACCGTCTGCCGWGCCACGCCCACCGCAGCCGCAACCTCCGCGACCGGCTTGTTCGCTAACAGCATCCGTCCAGCGCGAACCCGCTTTCTGGTCGCTTCGTCCATCTTCCCAGYCATGCAATCGACTCCCGATCAACGCCTTGRTCAGATAACGCGTGAGACTCGAATCGGTTGTCATGATTTATACAAGTCTCAATAGGGGCGGCCTTACTGCAGCCGGGAAGCCATTCCATGACACGGCGTTAGCAAACGTCCCATTTGGTCGAGCTTGCCGCGCAGTTCCGTAGGTTTGGGGCACCGCGCGCGAGTGTTTGTTCGAGTTCGGGCGGCTCGGCGCAGGCTAAACGGTGCTAATCCCTGCTGGAGCAGAGGCACTCGGTCTTGCGGCGATCCAGCACAGGAAACCCGTGGGCTAGCGGAGCGGCGTGGCGAAGCGGCGGCGCAGCCAGGCTACGATGGGACCAAGCACCGGCAATTGCTGCCAGAGTTCTTCCGCGGCATCCCAGTAATCCCGATGAAAAGTGACGCAGCCGCTCTCATCAAAGCGCAAGTGTGTACTGCCATGGACCTGATGCGGCTTCCCCTTCAGTACAAAGTGAAAGTTCCACACCACAAAGGCCTGGGTCGCGCCGGCTTGCCCGATCTTCTCGGCGATCACGAAGCGCGGGTTGTCCGCGGCAACGAACATATGAGCGAAGATCCGGCGGATAGCCTCTCGCCCGCGCACGTCGTTGAAGGGATCCTTGAAACGGGCATCCTCGGAGTAGAAGCGCGCGATGTCGCCCAGCGAAGACGGCGAGAGGGTTTCGTACCAGTGCAGCAACGCGTCCAGCGGGATTGGTGGAGCCGGTGGGGTCAGATGGGTCACGACGCATCCATTACTTTTTGCAGCGCTGCAAAGCGCAACCGGTACGGTAGCAGGCTCGCCAGCTTGAGCAGCCGGGTAAAGCGGCGCGGAAAATCGATCTCAAAACGGCCTCGCGCCAGGCCTCGCAGGATAGCCTCGGCGGCGACCTCAGGCGTGAGCAGAGCGGGCATGGGAAAGGCATTATGCGCCGTCAGCCGGGTCTTGACGAAGCCGGGGTTGACCAGGTAGACGCCCAGTCCATGTGGATGCAGTTCCGCATAGAGCAGCTCCGCCAAGTTGATCAGCGCGGCTTTGGTCGGGCCGTAAACTGTGGCATTGGGCAGTCCCATATAACCGGCCACGCTGGCCACCAGCACCAGGCTGCCGCTGCCGCGTGCCAGCATATCGGCGAGCGTGGACTGCAATCCGTAATAGACACTGTTCAGATTCGTCTCGATGGTGTGGCGCACGCTTTCGGCCTCCAGTTCCCAGGGGCGCAGTGGGCGGTAGTCGGCGGCACAGAACACCACCAGGTCGACGCCGTCCCACGCCTCGCGCAGGCTGGCGTGCGCCGGGCCCCAGGCGCCGGGGTCGGTGGCGTCCATTGGTAACAGGAGCGCCTTTGCGTCGTCTTGCGCCACCACTCTCAAGGCTTCGGCGCGCCGCGCGGACAGCGCCACCCAGGCGCCGCGTGCAAGCAGGGCGCGCGCCAGCGCCGCGCCAATGCCGCTCGAAGCGCCGACCAGCCATACCCGTTTCCCGTTCCATTCGGTCCAGCGCGGATTGAGTGCCATCCAGGCCATGCTTGCCTCTTCTGATTGAACTAATAGCAACAGCGGATCGGATCGGACCGGCGGCAGCCAGCTGCGGCCGTTACCGCGGTCGCCTGAAAAACACCGTGACCTGCCCCACCTCGAAGCCGAACTTCGAGACGCTGGCGCGGTTGATCATGGTGTGCGCGTCGACCAGGTACATCCAGTCGTCGAACTGCACGTCATAGGTGGTGTTGCCCACCGGCAGCCTCAACGTGTAACGCCAGTTCAGGGCGTTGCCGGCGCTATGTCCGATCGCCTCGCCCACTACATCGCCGGCACGCCCGCGCCAAGTGCCGTCGAGCTGCCGCGCCAGCGTCCAGGTGCGCTGCTCGGCGGTGCCGTCGCTGTAGTTGAAATGCTCGTCGAGCACGAAGTCGTTGCCCTGCCGGCGGCCTTCGATAGCCACCGTAAAGCGCTTGACGACCTCGCCCCCGCGTTTCTGGAACATGCCCCACGCCTCGGTTTTGCCAGTAAAGAAGGCGGGCACATCAAGCATTGGCTGCTGCTGCGCGTACCGGGAAATATCCGGGCCGGTGCAGGCCGCCAGCGAGAAGGCGGAACACAGCAGCCAGCGCCGATACCGATAGGGGCGGTGCACCAGGCGGGGAAGGCCGACGCGGGTCATATTGGCTTCTCCTTTGGGGATTGGGATGTCGCACGTGTGCGCAGGCACAGCATGGCGGCGAGCTTGAATACGCAGGGCAGGCCGCCGTAGACCAGCGCCAACGCATGGCTGCCCGCCGGACTACCACCGGCGCCAGGCTGATAACCGCACCACGCCAGCAAGGGCAGAGCCAGGCCGGATAGCGCGAGCGCCAGCTTGCCCAGCAGGCTCCAGATGCCGTAGTAGCTGGCGGGCTGCTCCCCGGCGGGAATCAGGCCGGCCAGCAGCACAGGCGGCAAGGCAAGATCGGCACCGAGTGCCAGGCCAGCCACCACGCAGACCGCCAGATAGGCGCCGGTATCGCCCGCGCCGAGCCCCGCCGCCCAAACGAAGGCGGCTACCGCCAGTACCATGCCGAGGCGCCAGGCGCGTGCAGGCCCGAGCCGGGCCGACAGCCGGGTCCAGAGTGGCAGGCCTGCGGCGCCTGCGGCGAAATACGTGGCCAGGAATGCCCCGGACAACTGCGGCGCACCGAGCCGGTCCTGGATGAAAAACAGGGCCAGCGTAGCCGGTATCGATACCGAGACGGCGTTGAGGAAATAGGGCAGCAGCAAATGCCGGAAGCCGCGGTTGGCCAATGTGGCGCGCCAGCCCGCCACCCCTGCGTCATGGTGGCGCCAGGCTGGCGCGCGCCGCAGCAATAGCCACAGCGCCGCCAGCAGCAAGGCGGCAAACAGCAGAGCGTAGCTGGCCATGGCCGGCTCCGCGGGCCAGCCAGAGGCACCCAGCAGCCAGGCAGGCAGCACGCTGGCCAGCATCACGCCCGCCAGGCCCGCTCCTTCGCGCCAGGCAGCCGCGCGGGTCAGGGCGGCGGGGTCGCGGGAAAGGCGCGCGCCCCAGGCCAGGTAGGCGATACTGACCACGCTGTGCGCGCTGTAGACCAGTACAAGGGTGAGGGCCAGCCAGGCCGCCAGCGCGGCGCCCCGCACCGGCGGCAGCCACAGCGCGGCAAAGGTGGCGGCCAGCATCAGGCACGCCAGCCATAATGCTGGCGTCAGCTTGCCGCGTTGCATAAGCCGGGCGATCCAGCGACCGAGGAAGGGATCCTGCACGGTATCGACCAAGCGGGCTGCGAACAGTACCGTGCCGGTGGCAGACAAGGCCAGTCCCAGTTCGCTGGCGTAGTAGGCCGGCACCTGTATATAGACTGGCAGTGCCGCCATGGCTAGCGGCATCCCGAGCAGGCCATAGGCCGCCATGGCGGGAACCGTGGCGGCGGACGCGGCGCCCGGGGTGTTCATCGCGTCAGCCCGAGCAGACGCTGGCGCAATGCTGGCGCACGGGTGGCGGGATCGAGCCAGATCGAGAAGAAGGCCTTGGCGAAGTCCGGGTCATCGATTTCCGCGGTCAGTTGCTCACCGGCGTAGAAGCGCACGCCTTTGCCGGGCACGAACACTCCGGTAAGCGTATCGCCGGGCCGCACGTCGACAAAGGCAAGCGCCATGTGCGCCCGCCAGCTTTCGAGCTGTTGCGGGCCGGGTGCGGTGCCGCCGGCGCTGCCGATGCGCTTCATCTCGTCCAGGCTTGTTTCGACCAGGCGCTCGCGCTTGATGCCGCGGTCGTAGGTCAGTTGCAGCGCGAAGGGAGCCTGCGGCGCGAGCGGCAGACGCACGCTCCAGAGCTGGGCGGTATAGAATCGGAAGCCAAACACGCGGAACTCGCCTTCGCCCGACAGGCGGGCGGGCTGTACGTCGGCACGCCAGCCGGCCGCGGCTAGGGCAGGCGCGCAGAGAATGGTCATGATGAGGGCGACAGCGGCGCGGCGCATCTCACCCCGCCCTTTGCAAGACAAACTGCATGACGTCGGTACGGCCTTCGTCGAATCCCGCTTCGCAGTAGCACAGATAGAGCCGCCAGGTACGAACGAAGGTATTGTCGAAGCCCTGCGCGGCGATATCGTCCAGCGCCTGCTCGAAGGCGGCACGCCAGTGGCGCAGCGTCTGCGCGTAATCGGGGCCGAAGGCCAGTGCGGCGCGGCCGTCCATCCCCGCCTGCAAGGCAGCGCGCAGAAAGCGCCGGGGGCTTGGCAGCATGCCGCCGGGAAACACATACTCTCGGATAAAGTCGCTGCTGGCACGATAGGCTTCGAAGCGCTGCTCCGCGATCGTGATCGATTGCACCAGCGCGCGTGCCCCGGGCCGCAGGCGCTGGCGCAGCATGCCGAAGTAGCAGGGCCAGTAACGCTCGCCCACTGCCTCGAACATCTCGATCGAGACGATGGCGTCGTACTCGCCGTCGAGGTCGCGATAGTCGCGCAGTTCCAGCCTGGCGAGCCCTTCCAGCCCCGCCTCGACCACGCGCCGCCGGGCGACCTCAAGCTGGGCCACGGAAATGGTGATACCGTGCACCTGAATACCCTGGCGGGCCGCGTGCAGGGCAAAGCCGCCCCAGCCACAGCCGACTTCCAGCACGCGCATGCCGGGCTTGAGGGCGAGGGTGTTGACAATGTGCTGATACTTCGCGTACTGCGCGGTTTCAAGCGAGCGATTCTTCTCGCCCTGAAACAGCGCGGCGGAATAGGTCCAGCTCGGGTCTAGCCAGCGCTGGTAGAAGGCATTGCCGAGGTCATAGTGTGCATGGATATTGCGCCGGCTGCCCTGGCGGCTGTTGGGGCGCAACACGTGGCGCAGGCCGTACCACAGCCGCGCCAGCCAGCTGCCGACCACGGTCTGCGGTAGCGCTGGCTCGTTGCGGATGGCCAGGCGCAGCAGCGCGGTCAGGTCCGGGCTGTCGACCCAGCCCGCCCGGTAGGCCTCGGCGAAACCGATATCACCGGCGCGCAGGATCTCACCGCAGGCGCGCCAGTCATGCAGCTCCAGGCGCGCCCCGGGACCGCCGTGGGGGTCGCCAAACAGGCGCTGCTCGCCCGCAGGCGTGACCAGCAGGAGGTGGCCGACGCAAATACGTTCGAGCAATGTCAGAAAGAGACGGGCTGACGCAGGGGCACCGTCGGGCGGCAAGGTAAGCGCGCGGGAAGGCGTCATGGCTGGTTATCCTCGGACTGCGGCAGGTTGGTGGAGGGGTTGCGGTTTGCCGGACCGGGTGGACCGGCGGGGCGGGAGGCGCCAGCCGCACCGGCAAAAACGGCATCTGCCGGCGTAGCCGATGGCGCGGGGTTCTTGCCATGGAAAGGCACCTTCTTCAGCCACAGGCGCAGGGCCTGCGAGTGGATACGTGCCATCACCGATATCGTGAGCCATGGCTGCCGCGCCAGTGCGCCCAGCACATTGGGACGCGAAAACGGCAAGCGCCGCCCGCCAATCGCGGTGCGGATCAGCAGGCCCCCCGCGTCGTAATAGTCGATGCCGGCAAATGCGGTGCCCTCGGTATCGCGAAATCGGAACGTGTAGCCGCCTTCGACTTGGCAGAAGGGCGAAACATGCAGGGCCTTGCGGCAGGTCAGCACGGTGCTGACACCGATCACGCCTTGGTCTGGTGCCGACAGCAGATACCGGTGGCTGGCGCCGAAGGTGTTGTTAACTTCCGCCAGCACCGCGCGCAAGTCACCGGCGCAGTCATGGCAGTACCAGAAACTGACCGGATTGAAGGCGTAGCCGAAAACCCGGGGGAAGGTCTGCAACCAGATCTCACCGTCGACGGGCAGGCCGGCCTGCGTCAGCAACTGGCGCATCCACGACGAGAGTCCGCTGCCATCGCGCGGGCCATAATCCCGCGTGTAGAGGGCGAGCGGCGCCCAGCAGTCGATGCCGAACCACCAGTGGCGCAAGGCAGGAAGACGGTCGAGATTGCAGCGAAGGAAAAACACCGGATACACAAAACGGTTGCGCACCGGGCGCAGGCGTTCGTGCATCACGCGCCCGACCATCAGCCAGGCAGCAGGCTTGTCGGAAGCGGCGCTCATATTCGTGCCCAATCAGGCAATGCGTCGAAATCGGCCGCCACGCGCAGGGCGGACTTGAGGCCGTCCTCATGAAAGCCATAGCCCGTCCAGGCACCGGCAAACCAGGTGCGGCGCCGGCCCTGTAACGCCGGTACCCTGGCTTGCGCCGCCACCGCGGCCAGGTCAAAGACGGGATGCTGGTATTGGTAGCGGCCCAGTTCAGTGCCCGGTGCCGGCGGCGCGATCGGATTGAGCGTCACGACTACCGGAGTCTTGAAGGGCAGCGGCTGGAGCTGGTTACACAGGTAGCTGACGCAGACCGGACGGGCAGGGTCGGCAGCGCAGTCGTCCGGGCTCGAATCGCGGCCGTTGGTGCCAACCGAGCGGCCGAGGTAATTCCAGGCCGACCAAACTTGGCGCCGGCGCGGCAACAGGGCGGGATCGGTATGGAGGATCGCCACGTTAGGCTGGTACTGCACCGCGCCAAGCACGGAACGCTCAGTAGGATCGGCATCGACCAGCATACGCAGCGTGGTCGGGGCGTGGGTTGCCAGCACCACGGCATCGAAGTGCTCGGGGCCGTTATCGGTCAGCAGGTCCACGCCCGCGTCGTGTCGCCGGATGCTCTGCACTGCCGTCGACAAACGGATGCTGGCCCCGCGCTTGCCGAGTTGCGCCGCAATCTGGCGTACATACTCGCGCCCGCCGCCAAGCACCGTTTTCCACTGCGGCCGGTTGTTGACTTGCAACAGGGCATGGTTCAGGCAGAAGCGCAGGAAGGTCGCCGCCGGAAAGCGCAGGATATCCGCAGTGGCACTGGACCAGATTGCGGCGGCCATCGGCAGCAGGTAGTTCTGGCGGAAAGGATGGCCATAGCCGCCACCGCTCAGGAGTTCGCCGACTGAGCAGCCGCTCTGCGTGGCCATGACCAGGTTACGCTCGGCCGCGCCATTGAAGCGCGCGATATCCCGTAACATGGACAGGAAACTCGGGGAAACCAGGTTGCGGCGCTGCGCGAACACCGTGTTGAGATTGCTGCCCGCCCACTCCAGTCGGCCCCGGTCCAGCGACACCGAGAACGACATATCGCTTGGGTGGGCAGTGACGCCCAGTTCCGCGAACAGCGCGATCAGGTTGGGATAGGTCCGGTCGTTGAAAACCAGGAAGCCGGTATCGACCGGATGGCACGATCTCTCCAGTTCCACGTCGACGGTATTGGTGTGGCCGCCGAGGTAATTGCCGGCCTCCAACAGCGTAATGTTGTGCCGGCGCGACAGCAGATATGCGCTCGCCAGGCCCGAGATGCCAGCGCCGACCACCGCGATGCGCTGGCCACGCGGATAGGAACCGGGTGCGCCACTCATGCCTGATCCTCGCCACAAAGGAAACAGGCAACGGCGCCGGCAACCCTGTGCCTGGCGGGGTTTTTGGACCGGCTCTGCCGGGGTTCTTCTGAATTCGACATCGCTGTGCCTGGATGGGTGCTATGATGGATTCGTACCGCATTGGAAAAAAGATTACTACATAGTAGCGATAATTACTAATGAGTATTTTCGGCAGGCTCAGTTTTAAGGACCAGGCCTTCAAGCTTCGCGAGAACGCCATTCTTGATGCGGCGACGCGTATCTTGGGGATCAAGGGCTTCGACCTGATGACCATGGACGACGTGGCGCTGGAGGTCGGCATCTCCAAGCCCAGCCTCTACAAGCATTTCAAATCGAAGGAGGATCTGGTCGGTGAGGCCTTGATCCGGCTGATCGACGGTGCGCTCGAGTACCTTGAACAATTGCCGGTGGACATGACCGGGCTTGCGCGGCTGCGCGCATTGCTGGAATGGGCTCTGCGGGTCCGCCTGACCGGCGGGCTGCCGTTCCTGCCGTCCACCAGCCCCCACGTGCGCGAGATGCTGACCCGCAACCTGCGCTACGTGACGCGGGTGCTCAAGCTCAACCGGCAACTGGAAAAGCTCGTCGGCGAGGCCAAGAAGGCCGGAGAGTTGGACCCGTCGCTGCCCGACGACGTGATCCTGTTCAGCTACTACGCCCGCACCTGCGACCCGGCGGTGGAATATCTACAGCTCTACAGCAAGCTCGGCACCGACGAGATCGTCGAACACATGCTGAAGGTGTGCTTCGAGGGAATGCGCAGTCACTTGTAGGCGGCCACGGAACGGGCCGTAGACCTATGGCCTGATGCCTACTTATACGGGGAAGATGGTGGACTGGACTCACCCCGTGACGCGTCCGGGACAGGCGCCTGGATGAGGCTCGGCGATACATGCCCTAGAGAGCAGAAATTGCCCGCTTGGCAGAAGCAATAGCAGACTGCGGAAAAGCCCGTACTGATGAAGCCGGTGGTACAGCGGACCCCGTCTGGCGAGAGATGCTGACCCTTGGGGCGTAACAGGGGAGGAAACCTGAGTGCGTTTTGACGTCAGCAAGGTTGGCAATCGGCAAGTTTGGCATGTGGCGCAAGCGCTTGAGCTGCGAACAGCAGGCTCCGGCACTTTTGGTCATGCCCATCGCTAGCCGCTATCAGCGATGCCCGCGCTCTCACTACGCAATCCAGTTGGTTATCGGGGCACCGAGTAGCCTGGAGCGTCAGTACCACAGTACAAAGGTACTGGGGGGTTTTGCTTTTATGGCGGCGATTTTCTTGGAGGTGCCACACGCCGCACTCCAAAGCGCTCGGACGAAAAAAACCCGCCAAAGGAGGCGGGTTGAATCCATGTCGAGGAGACAAGGAGGAGACAAGGGTTAGTATAAACCCTAGTTTTTCTGATGGCAACGGTCCCTCGTTACAATTTCCGCAATGCAGCATTGTCTTTGCCGAGGCGCCAAAAATGGCGTCTTTTTTTGACCCCCAGAAAAATGTGACAGTATCATGCATTGTCTTTTTGTGCTGCATGATGCGCACGCGCGTCATGTTGATGACCGCCGCGGCGTTGACCTGCGGACAAGCACCGCTATCGCGATTGGGATGCGGGTGGCGAGATGGGACACTGACGGGACACCTACCCGGAGAAAACAAAAAACAGAGAACTATGTTTGTCTTGTAAGTATTTGATTCGATTACGTTTAGTGCCTCTCTGTTACTCCTGATTTCTCGCGATCTCCGATCTTTAATCCGTTGGTCGAAAAAAACCCGCGTCGCCGGGTGGAAACGCGGGTAAATAGCGGTACTGCTCAGCCAATGTACAGAGACTTAAAGATTCCTCATATCAGGGTTAACAAAAGTGTTGCGTCGCAGCATATGCCATCGGAAAGCCGCTGCTATGTGGTAGGTGCCATGCTTTGCTTGCTATCCAGCCTGCAGCCCTCGCACGCGCGCGCGTGAGACCCGCCAAAAGTCGCGGCTTGTGGCAACAGTTGAGACGTATCCGTCTGCAGAACCCATGTTGACGTTGGGCTACGGCTCCGGCAGGCCATCGGAGCGGTGGACGAGCGTCGGATGTTAGGAGACCGCGCCAAATCGGGGGCAACGTCGATGTTCTCTGCCGAGAGGCTAATGAGGCACCTTCAATGCGCGCATGGCTCCCGATCCTGGGCCGGCAAACTCCGTCCTTCAAGGAGACCGCGCCAAAGCGGGGGCAGACGACCGTGCCACTGCTGAGAGGCCAATGAGGCACCTAAAATGCGCGCATGGCTTCCGTTCCTGGGCCGGTGATCTCCGTCCTTCAACTTCGAATTGCTCTGAGCGGCCTGTGCCCGCCGGTTTGGCGACGCGTCCTCGTTCCTGAGCACTTGACGCTCGGACAATTGCACAATGTCATCCAGGTAGTCATGGGTTGGGCCAACGAGCATCTGCACACGTTCAGCATTCGTGGCAGGCGTCACGGCGAAGCTCATGAGGGCGTCTTGCAGTTCTCCACCGCGGCAAACGAACTGCCACTGACTGCGTTTCGTCTCCGCGAACACGAAGGCTTCGTCTATGTGTATGACTTCAACGCGTGGTGGCGCCACGAGATACGGGTGGAGCGGCGTAGGCTGCGGCAACATCCTG
>NZ_JBFTOX010000095.1:0-22231 GCF_056398185.1 Cupriavidus sp. 05L310 | reverse complement strand
AATGAGACCTTGGCCGTGATCGCAACACGTATCCATCGCGTGCGGCCGGATCGCGCCAAGCCTCGTCCGCCTCGCCACAAACCTCATCGACATGCTGCTTATAAGGCCTGTTGATGCCTAATTGTTGATGCTTAACTTGGGTGGATTGCACATAGATGACCATCAGCGTGAAGAACAAGCGGACGGGCGAGCGAAGGAGATTGGACAAGGATTCCATGGTTTTCCTCTGAGGAAAAAGATAATGGGATTTCCCGACAAGAAGGTCGGGCGATTATTCGATGCTCAGCAGAGCAAGGAATCCTTGAGGCGCCAACGCGCTTACGTGATGCTCATGCACCAAGTAAGAGCGCTGCCGAAAGGGCAGAAAGTCAGAAAACTGCGGACCAAGCGTGTGCCAGGCCGAATCGATGCGTCTAAGACGCGCGGGTGCCTATCAAGTTAAACCATTGGGAACGCTCCGGTAGCCCGAAAGCTCGCCAAAAATAGGCGCCTTTCCGGGATTTCCAGTCCTACGCGTAGGACTGACGGGCCCGGCAGTCTAGAGTCGCACCAGCCTGCCCCCCAGCCGACGGCCCTGTTCTGGGCTACCGACACCCCACGTTGGGGGTAATCATGAGGGTATACCCTAAAGTAACGCGGGGAGTCGCCGTAAGTGAATGGTCCAAGCCTTTACTGGGTAGCCTCGCGAAAGCCACCTCTTTTTCGTCGTCTTTCCGGACGTCGCTTCTGAAGAGACGCGGATATTCTCGCCATGTCACCCGCACCCTTCGTTTCGATCGCTGGGATGCTCCATTTCATTTAATGGCCGGCACAGTCCCTTGACATCGAAAACTCGCGTGTAAGGTAAGTCCACCGAGCAACGCATCGGTATCTACATCAGAGACAGGAACATTTGAATGAGCGACATCCCAAACCTCCCTGACGACCCGTTGGACAGCAAAGCACCGCGGCTGCTTAACCTCGCTCGCGCCACACTTTCGGAACACTTCGATGCGGCGTCGATCGGCCGAATCGTGCAAGCCAGCCAGGATATTGTTCTCAGCAAGGACCGCATCCAGACGGAACATATGGCAATCGGCTCGCGACTCGTTCAGATCGACGAGATCATCTTCTCGAAGTTTGAGGCCGCGAGCGACAACAGGCGCACAGCGCGGCGCAACGCGACGGCGCTCCTCATCGAGTATTCCCAGCGAGTTCTCGATATCAGCCGGTCCACCATGTTCTTGCATATGTCGATCTATCGGCGTTTCCTGCACGACCACAAGGCCGTCAGCCGTGGGAGTGATTCGTGCCGAGGAAACGGTAATACCAGATGATGGCAGCACTGAAGCTGAGGAGCGCAGGCTGTTCTACGTAGCACTCACACGCGCCAAGGACTGGCTTTATGTAAGCACTGCAAAGAAGAACCCAACCTCACGATTTGTGATCGAGGCCGACTTGGCCTAGCAAGGGCACGGGATACTAGGCATACCGGCGGTTGACTTGGAGCCGCCACAACCGTTCGGAGCCCGTTTGGACAATTCAAGGATGGGCGACTTTGCGTTACAGCACCGCCCATTGCGATATAGACCATGGCCTCGGACACATCAGGACGCCGCTCGTAGTCCCTGACAAGGCGACGCCAGCGAATCATCCAACCGAAGATACGTTCCACCACCCACCGCGAAGCCTACCTGATACTCGTGACGGCGCACCACCTGTACGACGAAATCGAGCGTCGCAGCCTTAGCTATCAAAGTGCGACGATCGTACGCACCATCTACAAACAGATGCTTCAGTCCCGGCCAGCGCTTCTTTAGCGCCTCCAGAACCGCCAATGCCCCGGTACTATCGGCGATGTCCGCAGTCAGGTTCACCATCAGAAACCGGCCATTCGTATCCACGGCAATATGCCGCTTGCGCCCGACGATCTTCCTTCCCGCGTCATAGCCGCGCTCTTTTGCCGCCGGCGCTTTCACCGATCGGCTAGTGTGCCTGTATCTGCTGGGGTCGCGCCAGGGACTCTTGACGCGGCTATCACCTCTGCCCGAGAGCCCGCCACCTTTCGTCCTTTGACATGCCGCAGACCGAAGGCGCGCCATACCAATTGATTGAAACGGCAGACTCCGCGAAAACTTGGATTACAAACAGGCATGCGGTGTTAAACCTGTCCGCTCAAGATGTACGAAAGGATGTCGTCCGATGACGGCTCTCCCCAAGTGCGAGCAGCAAGCCAGCGAAAGAAGCTGGACTGCGCAAGTTTGGTGGGCTTCTTTGAAGTGACAAGCCGTAGATCCGCGGCGGCGCATTGCTCGTTGTACTCGGTGATCAGCGAGGCCTGTTCCTCGGCCGACAGTTCCAGGAAATACCGCTGTGCGTCGGGAAGACGCGCAGCAATATACTGATCCTTCGCTTCGGCGGGAGTTCTGGCACTTGCTGTCTTGGAGGCCCGTGCCTCACCACGCTTTTCCTCGCCTATCTCAGCGCCCTTGCCCCAATCCTCAGTCAGCGATTTGCGGAAGTAGGCGGCCACGTTATCCACGGCAGGAGAGTTCTTCTTTGCGACCCGAGCGCGCGTGTACGCGACCGCTTGCTTGACTCGGTCCGCCCCATAGGTGCGAACCATCTTCTTTGCCTCGGTGAGAGGTACTCCAAGCTTTACTACTGCCTGGACCAGGTCAGAGTGCTGCTGCTCCTCCTGGGACGTGGGTTCCTTGCGGTTGATCTTGAACTGCAAATCAGTCACTGACCTGCCGTTCTTGTGTTCGATGAGCTCGATCAGATGATCTGAGACGGTGTTGATCTCTGAGATACACGGATTGAGCACAGCACGCTTGAAGATCTTATATTCCTTGTACTTTGTCTCGCTCTCCTCTCGACCCAGGATCAGATTGCGAAAAACGGGCAATGGAATACGAGCAGTGACCCCTACTCTCTCATAGCGAACTGTGTTCTCCCAGAGAGCTAGCGAGTGAGCACGACGAAACAGCTTTGCGATGCGCATGTCGATCATGGCGAATCGCTCCGGGTTGAGCAGTTCCTCCGAGATCTGAGGCGCAAAGGAATAGGAAAGCTGAGAGCCGGTGATCTTTGCACCGGCCACCAGCGTCGAACCGGTCCAGGTCGCAGTCCCATCGCTGTTCAGTTGGTCCCAGTCCACAACCGTGCGCATCAGGGATTTGGCAGTCTCCTTGATGTAGCCTGTGTCCTTAGTGGTCAAGCCGAGACCAGCCATCATCTCCGGAATCGAGATCTGGAAGATGTTGGGCGCATCGCTCTTCGAAAGCCTATGCTCGATCGCGTTTTTGATAAGAGCGTTGAAGAGGCGCCGCTGCTGAAGAGTGAGAGCCCCTCCGACGGGCGAGAGATGAATTGCCTGGACAGCCTTCTTGAATGGCTCTGGCACTTCGGGTTGCTGGAACAGGGCGATCTGCGCGCCCTTCTGACCCGCGGCTGGTTTCGTCATAGGAAAGGGTTGACGGTGAATTGGTGAAATCTTAGTTGCCATTCGTTCACCTATCAAGGCTTTGTGCTCCGGGGCTGCTCGAATGGGCGGAGCACAAAGAACGAGAGGCTTCCTTGCGTTTGAAATCTGGCACTTACAAGCGGTTTCTCATCCCCTGCCTAAGTTGCTTCATCCCCAAAACACTTCACCTAAGGCCTGAAAGGCACCCAAATTCATTCACCTTTTGGGGAGGCAGGGGCAATCTGCTGGGCTCCCTGGTGCGCGCGGCTCGAAAGGTGAAGGTTTTTGGGTAGCTTTTGAATTTAGCGCGTTCACAAAGCGGCCTTTACTGCACTCACAAGGCAGTTCTCAAGTCCTGATGCTCCTCATCACAAATTTAGTGATGCATACGCAACTATTCTGATGCTGACTTGCTCTCGGTCCCCAAAAACCTTCACCCTCATCTACCCCAAATTCATTCACCAATGATCTATCTTTGTGGGATGAATGAGAGTGACCACTTACAAAGTGCCGCCTCAAAGGCTTTCACCTTCAAAGCCCCCAAATTACTTCACCTATGGCTCGGCCCTTGGGCATTGGTCCAAATGCGAGCATCGCACCGCCTCAAAACCCTTCACCTTAGGGTCACCCCAAATCCTTTCACCCTTCACAACCGCCACCTAGCACCGGCCCCAGATTGGTAACTCCACCCCCCCAAATTCGTTCACCCTGGCATATCCCCAATACAGTTCACCCTCGAGCCATTGGAGATGGTGATCCGGTTTCCCCTCAATACACTTCACCAATTCCCCAAATCCACAGCCTTCCCAACCCAATCAGTTTCACCTGTCCCCCAAATCCACAACCCCTTGGCCCCAACAGAGTTCACCCAATCCCTAAGAGATTTCACCTATCTACCCTGCAGCCCTTTACTGGCGCGGTTCTTGAGGCGCTAAAGGTTTACTTAAAGGTTTACAGTGTTTACTAAAGCACTTAAACAAGGTTAGCCAGGATGAGATGTTTTCCTGAAGCTAGCCACTCGCCCAAAGGCCGTTCCAAGGTGCTCATTGAAGCTTCACCCTTCCTATTGGTCAGCAACCTTTGATCTCAGATCGCATGTCAGTATTTCCCTTATACCAAGGACTTTGTCCCTTAAAACTGACCGGTCGTGTCGCTGCTGTGGTTACGGAGGTGACGTAAACTGCTTGCGGTTTACCTAGTTGACAGCTATTCTACGGCCAACCTCCGAATCGAGGAAAACCGTCTACTTTTAGCATTTTGGGTTGTTTCTAGGAAACCTTCAAATCTATGGCAAGAACCAGCCTACTTAAAGCGGAGTTCCCGCGTCCGGACAATACAGGTGACGAGGCGCTTACCATTGATGGGCTGGCCGAAGTCGCTGCCCAGGCGAATGACGTATTCAGTCAGATCCGTGATGCAATGCTAGAGCCCTATCCTAGGAAAATAGCCCCGACGTTTACGAGCACGCAAATCGCTAGCATGTGCGGGATAGACAAGGCGCGTTTTCACTACCTGGCGTCAAAGGGCGGCTTGCCTTCAGGGACATCGCAAGGAAACGGTCGGACCAAAGTCTTCACCCTGGAAGACACCATTACGTGGGCGAAATCGGCGGCTGGCCGCATGTCGCGTCCAGATGGTGCGCGGGGCCGCGTAATCACGGTTGGCAACTTCAAAGGTGGCGTGGCAAAGACCACGACAGCAGTCTGTCTGGCCCAGGCGTTAACTCTGCTCGGACGCAAGGTGCTAATCGTGGATTGCGATCCGCAAGGTACAACCACACAGCTTTGCGGCTGGGCGCCAGACGCGGAAATCGACGAAAGCCAGACGTTACTTCCGCTTATTTACGGCGACCAGTCCACATTGAACTATGCGGTCCAATCGACATACTGGCATAACCTGGACCTCATCCCAGCATCTTCAGCATTGTTTGATGCCGAGTTCGAAATCCCGTCGAAAGTCCTCTCGCAATCTGGTTTCGAGTTTTGGGACATTTTGAGGAAGGGGCTCTTGCCGCTTTCCGAAAAATACGATGTGATCGTGATAGACACTCCCCCTGCCCTTAGCTACATCACTATTAACGCGTTGATCGCCTCGGATGGCATTTTGATGCCTTGCCCGCCCGATGGACTTGACTTCGCCAGCTCTACGCAGTTCTGGCATTTGTTCTCCGATATTGCGAAAAAGCTGCCAGGTCTGCTCGAGTCGAAGCGCTTCGACTTCATCAATATTGTCCTGACCAAGGTCAAGGCGGATGCCGTATCCAAAGTCGTCCGCGAGTGGATGGTTAAGGCTTACGGCTCACGCGTTCTGGATATCGAGATACCCGAGTCATCGGTACCGAAAGGGGCATCGGCACAACTGTCCACAGTTTATGACCTCTCCAAACCGGACGGAAGCGTCGAAGCCTACCAGCGCTTCCGCGAGCCGCTTGATCGGCTAGCGCTGCACGTCGACGATAAGCTCACAAGGGCTTGGAAAATTAAGGAATAAGTAATGGGTATCGGCGATAGATTGCTAGCGAAGACTGCGAACGTCACTGTCAAACCGGGGGCCAGTCCTACACCTGCAGGCGCGGCACCAAAGACTTCACCTGGTCGCATGCTGGCAGTCCAGTCAGCGGTCGCTGCTGCGGAGAAACGGGCAGCCGACCTGGAGTCGAACCTCGGGAAGGCGGTCGACGTGTCTATAACGGAGGTGGTTGAGATACCAGGGCGCCGCCGGAAGCTAACCGCAGAGCAGTACTGTGAACTGAAAGAGAACCTGCGTGTCAACCCACTCGTGCACCCCGTGACCCTGTTTAGGCGACCAGATGGCACTCTTGAGTTGATCGCTGGCCACAATCGGTTCCACATCTTCAAAGAGTTGGGGCGAACGACAATTCCGGCGATCTTCTCCCACCTTGAGGGTACTGAGGAGCACGAGCTAGCAGCTTTCTACTCAAATCTGCTATCCCCTTCACTTCCCGATTTTGAGAAATTCGAGGGTTTTTATCGCCATCAGCAACAGACCGGCCGTAGCCAGCGGGACATCGCCGCTGGTGCTGGGATCAGCGAGGCGCAACTAACTAAGCTGTTCGCCTATGCGCGCCTTCCGGAGGAAGCGCTGCAAGCACTCCGAAATGCCCCGGATCGAGGATGTCTGGGCGCCAATGCCGCTTACGAATTAGCTGCAGTGATTGCGGAACGTCCCGAAAAGACCGACCTCGTTGTCGATGCCATACAGCGTTTGGCTACCGATGCCAAGTTCTCGCAAAAACAGGCTTTGGCTTTTGTGACCGCGGTGGCAAAATCCGCAAGGGAGCCGGGTCAAACTCGCACCATCAAGTTGGGCAAAAAACAGATATGCGTTGTGGGAAGCCGGAACGGCGTGATTGCCATCCGCTTTAAAGACGTGGCGGATGCGGCGAAATGGGAGGCCCGCTTGGTCGATTTCTTGGAGAAGGAGATTTCTCTGTCCAGAGATGCAAACTAACGCCCTTCGCGGCGGAAGAGAGTCCCATAAGATGATGGTGCGATAAGTTTCCCTTCTCGATTGAATACGAAAGGCCTGGATTTTCATCCAGGCCTTTCTCATTTTGCCTCACGATGCTTGCGCCCCGCACACCAAGGCCATTGCTTATCCGTCCCCTCCACTTCACCGACACGGGCGTGTATTAGGTGGCATCATCCGGTGCGCCATATCCGCCGTGACGTTCAGATACCACCGCCTCCTCGCCCCCCCATGAAGCGGGAGACGTCGAAAGACAGTGCCGGGCTGAAGGGACAAATAGAGGCTTGGTCCCAGACGCAACCAGAGTGCCAGCGCTTGGTGACGATTTCAGGGATTGGCATGCTCACGGCATCGGCGCTAGTCACCACTATCGGCGATGCACGCGACTTCCAATCGTGGCAGTAACTGTCGGCCTACCTCAGGCTGGTGCCGCGTCAGCATCGCACGGGGGCAAGGTGCGCCTCGGCGCGATCAGCTAACACGGTGCCGCTATCTACGCATGCTGCTAATCCACGGAGCCAGGGCAGTCCTGTTCCGGGCCAAGGACAAAGGCTTATGTTGTGAACAGCCGGCGTGCCGTCGCACTACCAACGTGACGGTAGTGGCTAGCCAACAAGGCGGCGCGAACTGCATGGGCCGTGCTGGTGGGCAATGAGCCGTTCGGGGCGGCAGGCTTGGTCTGCATTAGGCCGGATAGAAGTCTGCTTGAGCGCGCCCCGGTTTGCTGGGTCACGCGGTGCTCAGGGGGCAATGCTCGTCCATCTGGGCACGGAGGGATAGCGCGCAGGGCGGAGCCATCCTTGACTGGGGTCGATTGCTGTCGCGAATTACCTATGCGATGACATCAAACCTTCGAATACGAACCGATGCCCGATGGCGAGCAGCCGCTCGACATCCGCCGCTTCGCTGGATCGGTGCCGCTTCATGTAGCAAGGCACTGGCCTTGCAGATGATGAGGCGGTCAATGTTGTAAGGGAGGGACCCGCCAAGTTCGCCTGTGAAGTGAAAGGTGCAGTGATGCCGCCAGCAGCAGAAACCAACCGAAGTGGACTCAACGAGCGGCGTCATGCCGGCACTGGGCCGTAGGAGACGTCCTCCCCAATTCCGCGCAAACTGCGGCGGCCGACGGCTGAGGGCGGGGACGATTTCAACGCCGAGTTCTTAGTTGGCAAGGCCGTGGCCGTCCCAAAGCCGACCTTATGCCCAAGCAGAAATTGAGAAGTGGACAGTGCCGGACCCTCATTGTTGTGCTGCGCGCTAACCTGCTCACCTGTGTAGCCTCCGATGGGCCGCAAACGCTTCCTTGAAATGCCTGAGGCGTTGGGGCGATTTCGGCCCATTCAGATTCGTTCATGCAATGCGCTTGCGCGAGTTGGTTGCGCGAGATGCGTAATGCTAGGAAGTAGGGCGCTTGGCCCATTTTGTCGCATCTGGATTGGAGCGTCTGCCGCAGAAATGCGCTGGGGTCGTTGACGGTCAGCTGCCCCCTGCCGTCCCCTAGCCTCGATGATGACGCGCTCGTCGCCGCGATGGATGACGTCGACAGGCTTTCCGCGCGCCTCCACGCTGTTAGCGCGCAAGGTGCTCGAGTTGGACAGCCGTAAAGTTGATGTAGATGGCTTACCAAGACGTTTCTACTAGAAAGTCGTTTATAATCAATCACTTAAATTTATTTCCCGCTTGCTAGACAGTGGGGAGCAAGACGGCATCTATCTTGTTATTTTCTTAAGTCATTGATTTTTAAGTGTTTTCTAGTAGAAATTCATCGAGTGACCCGAATGCCATAGGGGAGGGTAGGCGGACGTCTATCGAAGGTAGGTTCAAGGCGGCGTGTAGCACCAGCGCGTTTTGCTGATCCGCCGTTTTGAGCGGCATGAAGCGCATGTGCGGCTGGCCTGCGGCCTCGTAGATCGCTTCGGCATCCAGCTTGTCGTTCTTCACGTGCTGACCGCCTTTGCGGTACGGCGCTGCGAACTGCGGCGCGATCAGGCGGACTTCATGGTCGAGCGCGTACAGCTTGCGTCACAGTAATGGGCTGCGTTGCACGCTTCCATCGCGACCAGGCAGGGCTGGAGGCTCGCAAACCGATCGAGAAGCGTCCGCCGTGAGAGCGCATTTCTTAATGCGATCCACGCCGTGTATCACGATCAGGTTCTTGGCTAGATCCACGCCTATACGAG
This sequence comes from Cupriavidus sp. 05L310, assembly GCF_056398185.1. Taxonomy (NCBI): domain Bacteria; kingdom Pseudomonadati; phylum Pseudomonadota; class Betaproteobacteria; order Burkholderiales; family Burkholderiaceae; genus Cupriavidus; species Cupriavidus sp. 05L310. The sequence continues at coordinate 13,117 of NZ_JBFTOX010000095.1, read as the reverse complement.
CAATCTTGTCCATGGCCGTCCCCTGCGCAGATGGGTTACCCAACACCCACTATCTTGGCTCATCGCTATGCCACGAGATCGGGAAAGTCCTTGCCATCGAAGCGACTGAACAGATCCTCCCGTAGCGCCGTAGATCCTCTCATGAGAAACAAATGGAAACGGCGGGTTTTTAGGGCGTTGGGGTTGGGGCTGTTGGGGTGATTTGGAAGCCCAGCGTGGCAGCGCGGCGCTTGAGGGCCGCGCTGCCACGCTGGTGCTGCTGCTCTTCATAGTGCCGCTGGCCCTGATCGACGAAGGCTTCGCCGCGCGTGAGCATGAAATGCACCATGCGGGCGAGCTTGTGGGCGACCGCGGTGTTGGCGCGCGGCTTGTCCATGCGGGCGCAAAGCTGGCGGTAGAAGGCGCCGAGCGCCGAGTGGCTGCGCGACAGGCTCATGGCTGCCATTTTCAGTGCCTGCCGGGCGCGGTTAGCGGAGGGTCGGGTGCCGGAAGATAGCGTCTTGCCGCCACCGATCTTGGTGCCGGGGCACAGCCCCAGCCAGGAACAGAAGTGCTTGACGTTGGTAAAGCGGCTCAAGTCAGGCCCGATCTCCGATAGCACCGAGGTGACGGCCAACCCGTTGATGCGGGTCAGGTCCACGCCGGCCCAGCGCGCGAGCGCGGCACGCGCGTCGAACTGAGGGGCGCCCCTATGCGTTTCGTCAAGCACCCGGGGCAGATTTCGGCTGGTAGAAGGTGCCGTCGCGCAGCATGACGAACAACACGTCGTAGCGTCTTCTGGCAAGAGCGATGAGCGCCTGATTGTGGCGCTTTCCCTGCTGGACCTTGCGAGCGTAATAGCCCCTCGATATCCGATCTCGCAAGGCTGCAAAGGCTGAGAGGAACAGCGCTCTCTTGAGTACCTTGTTGCCCCGCCCGGACGGATGTTCGCCGCAGATAGACGAGCCTGAGCGGCGGGTGACCGGGGCGAGACCGGCGTAGGCGGCAAGATGCGCGGCCGAAGCGAAGGCTTTGTGTGCGACCTCAGTGAGGAGTCTGGCGGCGGTCCTGACGCCGACTCCAGGCATGCTGGTCAGGACCGGCCAAAGAGGGTGTGCATGTACCAGGCGCTCGACTTCGCTGGCGACCTCGTCGCGCTGTTTGCGTAAGGCGGCGAGTTGCTGGGCCAGACGCGGCATGACGGTGGTGGCTGCCTGCGTGCCGGGTGCGACCACAGCGTGATCACCGAGCGCCTGAACGATTTCGCCCGCAAGGCCTTTGCCCATACGCGGGGCGAGTTTGGTCAGGCGGTTGGCGAGCGTCTTCTCGCTGGTCGAGGCAAGCTCGGCGGGCGACGGGTAGCGCTCGAGCAGATCGAGCACGGCCGGATGGTCCAGGCGAGGCCCCAGAACCCGTTCCGATGCGGGATGTATCTGGGTGAGCAGGCCGCGAATGCGGTTAATGGTTTGGGTGATTTGGGCAGCCAGATCGTCGTCGAAACGGTACAGCACGGTGAGTCCAGCGAGTGGCTCGTCAGCGAGTCGAAGCGAGCGCAGCGTATGCGGCATCGATCGCGCGGCCTCGGCGATGATCGCGGCATCGCGGGCATCGGTCTTGGCTTCGCCCGCGTGCAGATCGGCGATGCGGCGCATGGCCGGACCCGGCAGATAGGCGACCAGGACGCCTTCGTCTCGGGCGGCTGCGACCGGCAGCGCGCAAATGGTGGCGGGTTGATCGACGACGAACAGGAGTTGGCCGTGCGCCTTGAGGTCGGTGATGAGGGCGCGCAGCTTGGCCTCATCGTTGGGCAGCGCTTTGTTGTACAGACGCTTTCCGGTCCGATCGAGCGCGACAGCGTCATGATGGCCTTTGCCTACATCAACGCCGACGAAGACATCGACGGAGTCATGTTGTTGGTTTTCTTGCATCGAAGTTTAGGCGGATTGAGCGGGTTGGCCTGCAACAACGGTGGCAAGTCTCGGCGTCCACGTTACGGACGGCCTCAGGATGTTCCGGCCGAGTCCCTAATAGCGATCACCAGTCACCCACCAGGCCCGGTGACAACACCCCCCGGATCATGGACGACTGGGGGCGAGATTCATGCTGGGCCTGGCTGGCCAAAGCCCCAATTATCGGGGCATGAAGATAGTAATGGGGTTCGGATGCATCTCATCGTCTTCCCGTGTGCACATGGCCATGTCCTGCTCCCGGCTGGTTGGTTGAGGGCAGCACCAGCGGAAGCATCAGAATCGACCCGATCTCTCAAACGGGATGCGGCTCGCGCCGCTCACTAATGTCACCGACGATTCTCGGACCATGCTATGTACCGGGCTCGCCACGCGGCGTCCGGTGACGTCGCTTGCGGGCACCAGTGATCTTTCGGTCATCGAGGGGTTGCCGCCTGTGTTATATCGCACCATCGGTCGCTGCAGTGGAGATACTGGAGTTTGATCGAAATCGACTAGCCAGTTCCGCCAAATGGCTTGACAAAGTGCTGCTCATAGATGGAATTCCCACCCTCCCTTTCCGCGCAAAGCGCAGCAGCCAAAAGCTGAGCGACGGAAGGATGTCAATGTGCCATGAATCGAGAGCTGTGCTGGGAGAAGTCCTTCCCCAAATCCGTTCACCTAAATCCACTGTGCCGGGTGCTAAGGCGAAACGAGCCCGAATCATCTTGGACGGCAGTCAGCCTCGTTTCGTCCGGCACAGAAGCACCCTTGCGCCAGTGAAATCCGGGCAAAGGGCCGGGCGCTGAAGTGCGCGGGCGCACAACAGCACAACGGGGGCCTGACCACTGTCGCCGATCTGGATTCCCTAAAAGGCCCACCGGCCCTAAAAGAAGGGGCGGGCCGATATGGTTCCCCAACCGGTGCAGGTATTGATTGCGCGCTGACGGTCTGAAGCCACTTCTAGCGTCATGCAACTCGCAGCTCGTGAGCCTGGGCGGGAATCCAGCTGTAAGTATTTGATTTATATTATGAACTGACACTTACCGCATTTAACAGGCCCAAACTGTCAAGCAGAATGCTATGCCGATAATCAGTACAACGACCCTGCATAGCATTTCATCGGTGTGTTCGCCGGTTGCGACTCGTGCGGCCGCAGCTTAAGCCGAAGATCATAGCCACCGAACGAATGCGCACGATCTTCGGTGCGTCGTGATGAGCACCGCATGTCTTGCGCCAGCACGTGAAGGGGTTCGAAGCGCAGACTGCGACGGTTGTGATCGTAGTATCCGCCGCACCACCGACTGCTTGATCTGCCGTCCGATTGCGCACCCGTGAAGGCACCCAAGCGCTCAGATGGGTTTAGGTGAACGGATTTGGGGTGCCCACCCAGAGTGCCGAGCGGGGCCATTGAGGAAGAAGCCGAGAGGAAATTCCGAGCAGCGGGCCTCGCTATTGAATCGCCCCGGCTGCTGGTGCAAATCGTCAGTTGCTAGCCACGGTAGGGTGGTGGCCTTGCACGGTACGACGTTCGGCGCGATGGCAGAAGCCGGATCGCATGAACTGCTTCGCGATTGCGAGCGGCTGACTCCGCTACCGCTGCGCCGATTGTGGGCGAGCCTTCCGCGGCGCCAACGGTAGCTGGTCCGCAGTGCTACCCGGGTCCTCGATCCGAGCAACCCAATCAGCAAGCTCAACGCGTGGGTCGCGGCGCATCGCCAACGCTCGCGAGGGATGAAGTAGTCAACTGGGATCTCCACCACCCACACTACTTGCGCGGCCGCGTGTGCGTTCATGAACCCGTTCCATTGCGCCACCACCGACTGCTTGATCTGCCGTCCGATTGCGCACCCGTAAAGGCACCTAAGCGCACGGATGGGTTTAGGTGAACGGATTTGGGGTGGCCACCCAGAGTGCTGAGCGGGCCACGGAGGAAAAAGCCGAGAGGAATCTCCGAGCAGCGGGCCCCTCCAAAATGTATCGCCACGGCTGCTGGAGTTGAGGGAAGCCGTTAAAAAGCCCGGGGCGATCTTTGCCAGGGCCAAGACACACGTCTCTGGCCAATCCATGGAAACTGCCGCCGAGCGAGTTCGTGGAATTCCTGGTTCAAGAGGGCGACGCGCACTTGCACGACACTGTGTGCTCCCGCACGACTCCAACGCATATGTTGGCTTTTACACATCCGACGGCCAACGATTCGATTGATAGATGACTCGACGAAGCCGGTCGCGATTCGTAGGCCGACACGCTGCCGGGTGCGATAGTCGATCAGCGACTCAAGATGGCTATTGAGGTAACTGATCAAATCTATGAGCTTGCAGTGCGCCTGTTTGGCTTTGCGGCTTGAGTTCGGGTCAAGTCTTTCGCGCAGATCAAGCAGACGACACAGTTCCTTACCGAGCTTCTGCCAACGCACCGTTTGCCCGGTCCACACGAAGCTGCGAAGGCGAACAAACAGATCCCACAACTCGAATGCTGACCCGTTGGCCGTAAGGCGCCCATACGCCAAAGGCGTAATAGCTTGATCGGCGTATCGCAGCATTCGACCGATGTGCGCCCGGTCGAGAACCCATTCGGTATCGAACGGAAGGTCGTCAGCAACCCCGGCAAGATCCAGGGCGCCATCGGTCACGACACAGACGTCATTGGGATCATCGTATCCACTGTCCTCCAGGAATTTGGTCATTTCTTCCTGCAATCGCTTGGTGCGCGGCGTGGCGGAAGCCCAGACCCGTGGTTGTCTGCCAGTCTGGCCTAATGCCGCAACGACGACCGCTATCGACGATGAGCTTCGGCTTGCCCCCGCGCGATTGTCCTTGCCGGCTCCCTTGCCATTGCTTCGCGCCTGCCTCACATAGCCGACATCAACGCCCAGCTCGGCGATTGGCGTTATCTCCTCGCACCACCGCCGCACGGGCTGTGCGTGTTGGAGGGATTTGCCCACGGCCATTGTGTGATTGCGGATGGTCACGTGACTGTCGCGTCCGGAAGTTGGCAACAAGAGGTCCATGGCCTGCTTGCCCTGCCGGTAGGGCATAGTGGCGCCGAGTTCGGCATGCAGCCATCGCAGCTCGCCTGTGCTCGCTTCCTTAAGGTAATTCTTAAGCGGCGACACGTACCTCGATCCGTCAGCACCACACTTACATACTTTCCATCGGTCGCGGCAGTAGAAGACCTTGCCGAGCGTGGTCTTCAGTTCGGAGCAATGCCCGTCGTGCATGCGACGGAGCGCGCCGCAGACCTCACAAGTTCGCTGCGCCGCGCAGTAGCGATCGAGCTGTTCTACGACGAACTCTTGCTGGACGCAATTGACTAGCGACGTACCTTCCGCAGAGACAAACGACGTCGCCGGAGGCTTGGCTGTGGTCGACGCGGTGAAACTGCATCACCTCAACCCGTTTTGCCACCGTGCCACTGCCATCATCGAACTCCAGAACGATCGTGCATCGCATGTCGGCTCTCCGTCTCTTTGATACCGAGACGATACTCCGATGCAGGGCGGCATCCCAGGCCATTTAACGGCTTCAAAGCGGGACCATCTCTGTTACGACTGCGTTGATGGCTCCTGATGTGGCTGACCATGCCTTGCTGGTACCGGGACGCGGCTCAACACGTTGCCTGCGAAGGCTACGCACAGGGCGGCTCTTTGACCAAATTGATAGAGTTGGCATCACCGTTGGCGCTCTGGGCTGATTTTCAACCGGCAGGCGCTTGACGGCTTGCAGGACACGCATGCCGGATCGGCCCATGAGCGGGCGCCGGGCTCTGCCCGCCGAGTGTCCGGTCAGGCTTGAGCCGACGTTCTGGCGTCCGTGCGAGAGCGCGGATCAGCGGCCGTAATGGCGGGGGACTGCCGCCTGCTTGGCTCACTCGACCAACGGTTTCTCGGCCGGTCCGGTTCGTCGCCGCGTGATATTTGAGCGACCGTGCGTGACCGCAGGCAATCACCCTCGAAGACTTCGTGCGCGCAGCACAGCGCTGACCAACAGGGGGTAGTATTCACGGAAGCTGGCACGCACCGAATGGCAAGCGAAGTAGCGTTAAGCGCTGTCGATCGGGGGCATTAGCATGCAACGCGAAGCATTTGCCAGGGCTCTTGCCCAAGAGGACACTTCCGACCTTGTCACAGTGACGCGCGAACCCGGCGCACCGGAAGAGCACGCCCATCCTTTTGGAGCCATGGAGCTGATCCTAGCGGGGGAAATCCAAATCCGCATTGACAATGACGAGCTGCGCGATGTGTCGCGCCTCGGCCCGATTCTCGTCGAATTTGGGTCCTCGCTTTTGTGGGGCAAGGGCAGCCAGTTCGGCAGCCTCGCGCTGGCGCCGCCATGTGCTCAAGGACGACGAGTACACGCCTTCACGGCGCATCAGCGCGCCGATCTCTCCGGGCTTGGTGCAGCGGTCAGCCGCTTCCGTATGCGACGCTTGTCGGCGTTGGAAAATTGCCTGCGTCGAGCGCGGGAAACGACCTCTGAATCGGTGCCGGAGGCTGACTCTAGCGTCGCCGAACCGGGCGCCTCTTCAGTCGCCCTACGGGCTCCTTGCGTTGGCCCGGATCCGACACATTCTTGACTGCAGCCATGATTGCCTTGGATGAGTTGTTGGCGGTCATACCTGCCTCGTCGGACCTGAAAAATTCAGTCCGAGAGCTCAGCGTGGCTGAAAGTTGGATGATTCTAGCCGCCCCATCAATTGACTGCGGCACGCGGACCAAGTCGACTGGCTGCATCCCTGGCGGATCGAGCCATGCCTGTGAGCAGAGTCAAGACAAAAAAATGACCTGTGGATGCCCAGGCGAGCAATGGCCCGGAGTAGCCAATGGAGATTGAAGCCTGCAGCACAGAGGATAGGATGGACGGCGTCACCGATTGCGCCCTACAGGGGTGGCCAAGCGGAACTGGTTGTGGCCCGTCGCGGGCACGCAGCAATTGCTCTAGTGCGGAAGCATAGTCCGGGTCAGCAGTATTGCTGACCCGGCATTGAAATCAAGTCGTAAGTCGCTTCGGTTTGGGCTGCTCTTCCCGCGGGATGCTCGTGAAGCCCGACGAGCGGGCATCCGGACTCTGCCTCAGAAAAGTCGGGTGGGTGCTCATGAGCGGCCATACAAGGCGGGGTTGGTGATCGTCTCTTCATCGGCCATAGCGAACGTTGCCCATACGAAACAAATGCAATTTTCTGTAAATGCCGTGCGCCGCAGCCCTGCTTTGACAACAGAAGCGTCCTTCCGCTTTGGTACGATCCCGCTCTTTCCGCAAGCGCCCCGCCACCGTGAATCGCCGATATGCATCGTTGTTTTGTGAGCATTGCGCACGGTGGCTCGCCCGCGTCCAACCGCTGGCCGCCGCCGGTAGCACGATGACCCGACTCGTTTTCAACGGCGCGCTGAGCCGCCTTCGCCACCCGACGCGACGCGGCATCGCGCTGACACTCGTCGCATTGCCGGCGCTCTGCCTGCTGTACGTGCTTGCGCTCGTGCCGCTTACGCCGGGCATCGGCGACATCCGCAAAGCTCGCGTTGATCGGCCAGCGTTGATCGTGTCGGCCGATGGCAAACTGCTCGATGAGTTCAAACCGCTCAATCGTGCATGGGTGTCGCTCAGGCAGATCTCGCCATACATGGTGGATGCATTGATCGCGACCGAAGACCGCCGCTTCTATGAGCATCACGGCATCGACTGGAAGCGCATCGCGTCGGCCGCGCTGCATACGGTCTCCGGCGACCGGCAAGGTGGCTCGACGATCACTCAGCAGCTCGCGCGCAACCTGTATCCCGACGAAATCGGCCGCGCGCCGACCCTCACGCGCAAGCTAAGGGAAGCGATTACGGCGTTCAAAATCGAAGCCGTGTACAGCAAGGATCAGATCCTCGAGACGTACCTGAACACGGTGCCGTTTCTGTACAACGCCTACGGCGTGGAAATGGCCGCACGCACCTACTTCGGCAAATCTGCCGATCAGCTAGACATACTTGAAAGCGCGACGCTCGTCGGCATGCTGAAGGCCAACAGCGCCTACAATCCTGTGCTCAATCCCGAGCGCGCGTTGCAGCGACGAAACACAGTGCTCGGGCAGATGAACAAGTACGGGAAGCTCAAGCCCGATTCCTACACCTGGCTGAAGCGACAGCCGCTCAACGTCAATTTCGAGTTGCAGACCGCGCCACCCGGCGCCGCGCCGCATTTTTCGGCGCAATTGCGCAAGTGGCTGATCGCATGGGCCGATCGCAACGGCTACAACATCTATGCCGACGGGCTGGTCGTGCGCACGACCATCGATTCGCGGCTGCAGGCAATGGCGACGCAGGCGATGGACTGGCAGGCGAACCAGTTGCAATGGATCGCGAACGGCGCATGGAACGAACGCACGGGTTGCTGGCCGGGCAATGACCTGTTCCAGACATTCATCCGGCAGACGCCCGACTATCGCGCTGCACGCGATGCTGGTCAATCGGATCAGGTCACTCTCAGGAAGCTCGCTACGAACCCCACGTTCGTCCGTGCGCTCTGCCAGAGCAAGACGCAAATCCAAGCGGGTTTTGTCGCGATCGATCCACGCAACGGGGATATCAAGGCATGGGTTGGCAGCCGCAACTTCAGGGACGAACCTTTCGATCACGTGCAGCAGGCCCGACGTCAGCCGGGTTCGACGTTCAAACCGTTCGTCTACGGCGCGGCCTTCGCGGATGGCGCGCGGCCAAGCGATACGATAGTAGACCGGAACGTCGCCATTCCGCTGACAGGGCATGCGATCTGGCGGCCTACCGACGCGGAGCCGCCCACCGGACGACCGATGACGCTGCGCGACGCGCTAGTGTATTCGCGCAACCGCGTCACCGCTCAGCTCATGCAAAAGGAACGCCCCGAGAAGGTCGCACGGCTCGCGCACGCGATGGGTGTGCGAGTGAGTCCGCTCGAAGCGGTGCCTTCGCTTGCGCTCGGCACGAGCCCCGTCACGCTCAAGGAAATGGTATCGGCGTACAGTACGATCGCGAACCGTGGCGCCTATATCGAACCGCGCATGGTCACGCGCATCGAGGATCACGACCGCAAGGTGCTCGCCGAATTCGCGAGCGCATCGCCGGAACAGGCGCTGCCCGCCAACGCAGCGCAAACGCTCGTCGACGTGATGCGCGACGTCGTTAGCCGGGGCACCGGCGCGGGCATCCGGACGCGCTTCGGGATTCGCGCCGACGTGGCCGGCAAGACGGGAACGACGCAGGAAAACACGGATAGCTGGTTCATCCTGATGCATCCGCAACTGGTCGCGGGCGCATGGGTGGGTTTTGACGATGGACGTGTGACGCTCGGCAACTATTGGGGCGAGGGCGCGCACAGCGCCCTGCCGATGGTGGGCGCGTTCTACGACATGGCGCTGCGCGCGAGAGTTATCGATCCAGATGCGCAGCTCGGCCCCGAGACCCGGCCTCCTCGCGCGGTCCATGAGCGACGGCATCGACACTTTCTCTTCTGGAGCTTCTGATGTCGTCGCTGGCGGACGCCGCATCGCAATCCACGCCGGCCGACAGTAGAGGACGGACCGTTTTCTCGATCCGGATCGCTTGACTGAAGCCTGCACCCGGGATCGCGCAAGCTTGGCGCCATGCGATATTGAGACGATGCGTTGCTCGCTACGAGCAAGGCTCTGTTTGCACTTGCTGACTAAACTCGGACGCCGACGATTGTCGCAGCCGTTGCTCCGTTATCCGCAAAAATTTTGCTATGGCCGAGGAACGGGCATCCGGCCGCTATTCGGGGCATCCTTGCTATGCGCGATCCCGGCGGCGGCGCTCCGAACGGCGTCTCCGTGGACCTGGCCACGGAGCTCGCGCAGCGGCTCGGGCTGCCGCTCGAACTGGTGGTGTTCGATGCGGCCGGCAAGTTGGTAGAGGCGGTGCGCTCGGAATGGGCCGACTTCGGCTTCTTTGCCATCGACCCGCTGCGCGGCCAAGGGATCCATTTATCGATGCCTTATGTGCTGATCGAAGGCAGCTATCTGGTGCGTGAGGATTCCCTGCTCATGGAAAACGGCCAGGTTGACCAGGTTGAGCATCACGTCGTGGTTGGCAAAGGGAGTGCCTATGATCTGTTCCTGATTCGCTAACTGCAGCATGCAAGAGGTCGTCCGCGCGCCGACCTCGACCTCGACCGCTGTCGTGGACACCTTTATCGCGGAAGGAGCGGAGGTGGCTGCGGGCGTAAGGCAGAAACTCGAGGCGGATGCGGGACGCGTGGCCGGCCTGCGCTTGCTGCCTGGACGGTTCATGGTCATCCGGCAGGCGATGGGCCTACCTGATCGTGTTGGTCCGATCGCATTTGAATAGCTCGCGGCCTTCGTCAAGGACATGATCGATAGCGGATTCGTCAGCGCGGCGCTCGCCCGGCACGGCATCCTTGGGGCAGCAGTGGCGCAAGTCGATGAAATGTAGCCACACACGGGGCATTCGTCCCTTCAACTGCATGCATGAGCTGCCTCTTCGAGTTCAACTATGAATCGGGGAGGGCCGTGCGCTGACGCATCGGATAAGCCGGTGGCGAGCCGCTTCCCATTGCCGGCCTTGGCGCGGCTGGCCAGACGGCGTGATCGGCGTCACCTGCCGACTGTCAAGGCTCATAGCCCCCCCACTGCTGCGCCGGTTTCACGCGCCCGGCAAGAAGAAGTCGGCCCGACCGAGGCAGGCTGGGCCTCAGAGGATCGCAGCAACAGGATCAGGCGGAAGTCGAAGTCTTCTTCGAGGCGGCACGATCCGTCACGCAGACTTGCTCTGCGGCATTCGTTGCCACGGTTGCGGCGGCCTGGGTATTGGATTCAGCAATTTCCACGGCTTGCGCCGCGGCCTTCTCCAAAGACTCGTAGGCATTGTCGGCGGCAATAATAGCCGACATCACGATCGCCATGGCCGATTCCGTGCCGGCCGGCGCATTCTTGGCGAAGTTGTCGACAGTCTCTCGCAGCTTCTGTGAGCCCTCAGTCAGCATAGCGATTGCCACTTTGGCGAGCTCTTTCTGGGTTTCCGATGTGATCTCATAGAGGTGGCGGGCGTAAGCCATAGCCTTCTCGCCGGCCGGCTGTACCAGCGACGCGTGGACCTCAAGCAGATCCCGCGGCTCTTTGGCAGAGAGCGCGCGCTTGGCGCCGTCCAGATTTTCCGTCAGAGCCGTCTTCGCGACCCGCATATTCAACTCAAGGAACTTCTCAAAGCCTTCGATCGCCTTGGATGTCAGTCTATACCGGGATTCGAGATTGGATTGATGCACCGCCAAAATTTGTTCCTGAGTAAGGATCACGCTGGTCTCCGATGGTGAATGATTAATTGCTCTACCGACACGCGTTGGGACGCTCAGTCGTCTCCACCTAAAAAGGTCGGGGGACTGATGGTGAATCGCGTGTGAGGTAGTTCTCTACGCGCTCCCGCAATAGGGAGTCGCAGAAGGGGGCACGGTGTCGCTAACGAACCATGTTCCGTCCCCGTCGATCATTGCATGTGCTGCCCGCCGTTGATCGCAATATTGGATCCGGTAATGTAGCCCGCGTCCTCGGAGCACAGATAGGCAACGAGGGCTGCCACTTCCTCCGGCTTGCCAAGGCGCCCCATCGGAATCTGAGGCAGGATCTTTGTATCCATGATCTCCTGCGGCACGCCGGTGACCATCTTGGTCGCCAAGTAACCCGGAGAGATCGTGTTGACCGTCACCCCCTTGCGAGCCACCTCTAGCGCGAGCGACTTTGTGAACCCATGCATGCCCGCCTTCGCGGCCGCATAGTTGGTTTGTCCGAATGCACCCTTCGAACCATTGATGGACGAGATATTGATGATGCGCCCCCATCCCCGCTCCACCATGCCTTCACACAGAGGCTTGGTCACGTTGAACACCGAATCCAGGTTGGTGCGAATCACGGCGTCCCAATTGACCTTGTCCATCTTCTTGAAGGCCATGTCGCGGGTAATGCCGGCGTTATTAACCAGGATGTCGACCTGGCCGACCTCGGCAAGAATCTTTGCCATCGTTGCCTGGCAGGCATCGTAGTCCGCCACGTCTAGCGCGTACGCGCGGAAATTGCGGCCGGCAGCTTCCATGGTGGCTAGCCAGTTGTGCACATTCGGGTTCCCTGGCGTGTGAGTCACGACCACGTCGTAGCCGGCGTCGTGCAGCCTGAGGCTGAGAGCCTCCCCCAAACCGCCCATACCGCCAGTCACCAATGCAATTCGTTTCGTCATCCTGCTTGTCTCCGTCAAAGTTTGTATGACCCCTATCTTCCGATCGTGCCGATTCTGTGTTCGGCTTTCGACTACCACCACCACGTATGCACATGGCACTAGCAAATAGCGCTGCCGCGCTAGGCTGGCGCGGATATTTTTCCGTTTCGTATTATTGTTTGGTGCACCGAATGGCTAGATACCGGCTTAGCCGGACAACTCTCTTTTGGGGTGGGCTCACCACAACCTGGAGGTAAGGCGCGCGAGCCAACCGCGCAACTCATCCGCGCGAATGTCTTGAAACTTACCGCAGAGAACCAGGGCGAGATCCGACTGAAGCGTCTCGAGCATGGCTGCGGCGTCGGACAAGGTAATGCCTGCGGCTCTCATACATACCGTCATCTCCTTCACGATTTCCGCTTTTAACGGAATTTCCTCGGCGTCCGCGAAGCCAAGCAGCGCGTAGACATTGGTCGTCCCATACTCGAATCGAAACATGTGGAACCTCTTATCTTGTTGCTCTTCAACATGGCCCTAGAGCGTCGATGCGCCAATTTGGTACGGGCTGAGGGCAGGATTATTGATGCATACATTTGATAAGACAATCGGGTAAACACTAGGACACTGATGACCACAGGTAGTCCGCGGACCGAAAGCAATTTCATCATCTCGTAACAAGGACAAGGGGCTAGAGGCAGCCAATCCAGTCGGGCGAATCCTCCAAAAGTTGCGAGGAGGGCGTATTTTCGCGACAGCCTGCGAAGACTGAGTACAAGGGGGAGCGGACGAAAGAACCAGAGCGAGACCGGGGCATCGGTCTGGTCCTGCGCAGCGGCGCACGGTGTCTATTGAGACTTGTATAAATCATGACAACCGATTTGAGTCTGACGCGTTATCTGACCAAGGCGTTGATCGGGAGTCGATTGCATGGCTGGGAAGATGGACGAAGCGACCAGAAAGCGGGTTCGCGCTGGACGGATGCTGTTAGCGAACA
>NZ_JBFTOX010000094.1:0-22601 GCF_056398185.1 Cupriavidus sp. 05L310 | reverse complement strand
GCCTCCGCCACGCGCGGCGGAGGCCTGGCGCGCCGCGGCCAGCGCGGCGCGGGCGGGCGACATCGGTGCGCCGCCTGCGGCAGCGGGCGCGGCCATTGGCGCAGTGGCTACCGGGGCCGGCGCGGGCGCTACGGGCCTGGACGCAGCTTGTTGTGCCTGGACTGGCTCGGGATCGGGCCGCACCGGCGCAGCCGGACGCAGGGCGGGAGCGGCCGGAACGACAGCGGCAGCGGCATCCGCGGCAACCCGGCCCGCCGGCGCGGCAGCGCCGCGCGCGCGCGGCGCCAACTGGCCGCCACCCTGTCCACCCGCCACGGGCGCAGGACTCGCCGACGGGCGAAAGGCCAGCATGCGCAGCAGCGTCATGGTGAAACCAGCGTACTCGTCCGGCGCCAGCGCCAGTTCGCTACGGCCAAGATTGGCGATCTGATAGAACAACTGCACTTCCTGCGCATCGAACGCAGCGGCAAAGCGGCGCACTTCCGCCGCTTCCGGCCATTCTTCCTGAACCGAGGCGGGCACCGCCTGGGCCAGCGCGATCTTGTGCAGCAGCGAAGCGAGATCCTGCAAGGCCCCGGCAAACGACAGGCTGCGATCGGCCATGCCGTCGGCCACGCCCAGCATGGCGGCGCCATCCTCGGCTGCCAGCGCATCCAGCAATTGCACCAGGTAGCTCTGGTCGATGGCGCCCAGCATGCCGCGCACGGCGGCCTCGGACACCTGGCCGGCACTGTAGGCGATGGCCTGGTCGGTCAGCGACAGCGCGTCGCGCATCGAGCCATGGGCGGCCTGGGCCAGCAGGCGCAGCGCATTGGCTTCGCGCACGATGCCCTCCTCGCCCAGCACGTGGTCGAGGTGGCTGACGATATGGCCGGGCGGCATCTGCTTGAGGTTGAACTGCAGGCAGCGCGACAGCACCGTCACCGGGATCTTCTGCGGGTCGGTGGTGGCCAGGATGAATTTGACGTGCGCGGGCGGCTCTTCCAGCGTCTTCAGCATGGCGTTGAAGGCGTGGTTGGTCAGCATGTGCACTTCGTCGATCATGTAGACCTTGAAGCGCCCCGCCGTCGGGGCGTACACCGCCTTGTCGAGCAGGGAGGCCATCTCGTCGACGCCGCGGTTGGAGGCGGCGTCCATCTCGATGTAGTCGACGAAGCGCCCGCTGTCGATCTCGGTGCAGGCCTTGCACACCCCGCAAGGCTGCGCGGTGATATCGCCGTTACCATCCGGCCCGACGCAGTTCAGCGCCTTGGCCAGGATCCGGGACAGCGTGGTCTTGCCGACGCCCCGCGTGCCGGTGAACAGGTAGGCATGGTGCAGCCGCTGTTGCTCCAGCGCGTGCGTGAGCGCGCGGACCACGTGCTCCTGGCCGACCAGCGTGGTGAAATCCCGGGGGCGCCATTTGCGCGCTAGCACTTGATAACTCATGGCGGCGATTGTAGCAAAAGGCGGCCGTCCTTCAGGCAGGATTCACGGGACCGGCGCGATCCAAACCGCCGGCCCCCGCGCCGCTAGCCGCATTCGCCGACATAGCCGCAGTTGGCGCACTTGGCGCAGCCATCGACCTTGTGCAAGGCATGGGCGCCGCATTCCGGACAAGGCTTGCCCGAACCCAGCCCCAACCCTGTTGCCGGCGCGCCGCCAGCACTGACCGCCCCGGCCGGGGCCCTGCCGCCGGCACTGCCACTGTCCGGCCCTTCCAGCCCGGCCAGGCGGGCGGCAAGCGCCGCCACCGGCACCTGGGCACCGTCGGCGTCGAGAAAGCCCCGCTTGATCAGGATGCGTTGCAAGGCATAGCCGATCGCCGCCACCTCGGAATCATGGAAGCGCGGCACCTCGGTGCCGTCCTGGCGGTTGAGCACGCCGTAACGCACCGTGCCCTTGTCCCACACCACATTGCGCATGTCCGCCAGCGCCTTGGCGATCGATCCGCCCGAACGCGCCACCATCGACAGCAGTCGCATGGTGGAGGTGATCCACTGCTGGCCGTCGTTGCGCTGCCCGGCCGGCATGAAAAATTCCACCGGACGCTCCACCGCCACCGGCTTGCCGTCGAGCAGCCCCGCCACGCGCATGAAGTTCACGGTCAGGTAGACCGTCTTGTGGCCCTCATAGGTCATGTACTCGACCTTGGAGGTCACTCCTTCGAGATCGCCCACCGGACGGCTCTCGAACGGCTTTCGCAGGGGGTCGTCGGTTGTTGCCACCGCGGCGGGGACGGCCGGCGGCGGCGTCACCGACAGCACCGCCCCCAGCACGCTGTTGGGGCGGTAGGTGGCAAGTCCCTTCAGCCCGGCCCGCCAGGCTTCCAGGTAGAGGTTGCGGAAGGCCTCATAGGGATAGTCCTCAGGCACGTTGACGGTCTTGCTGATGCTGGTATCGATAAAGGGCTGCACCGCCTCCAGCATCTTCATATGATCGAGCGCCGACATCTGCAGCGCCGTGACGAAACTGTCCGGCAGTTGCGCCATATCCCCACCCAGGTGACGATAAAGGCGCCAGGCATGGTCGGCTACCTCGACTACCTTGTAGCTGTCGTCCGCCATGCGCTTCTTGCGGTTATAGGTCCAGGAGAAGGCCGGCTCGATGCCGTTCGATGCGTTATCGGCAAACGCCAGCGTGATGGTGCCGGTCGGGGCGATCGACAGCAGGTGCGAATTGCGGATGCCATCGCGGCCGATCGCCTTGCGCACGGCTTGCGGCAAGCGCTGCGCAAAACCGCTGGCCAGGTATTCCTTGGCCTTGAACAGCGGGAAGGCGCCCTTCTCGCGCGCCAGTCCGGCCGATGCCAGGTAGGCGGTATCGCGCATGGCCTGCGCAATATGCGCGGCCAGCTCTCGCCCCGGCTCGCTGTCGTAGCGGATGCCCAGCATCACCAGCGCGCTGCCCAGCCCGAGGAAACCCAGCCCGATGCGCCGCTTGGCATGGGCCTCGGCCTGCTGCTCCGGCAGCGGCCAATAGGTAACGTCTAGCACGTTGTCGAGCATGCGTACCGCCAGCCGCACCACTTCGGCGAATCCTTCGAAATCAAAGCGGCTGTCCGCGCCGAAGGGCTGGCGCACGAAGCGGGTCAGGTCGATCGAGCCCAGGTCGCAGCAGCCATAAGACGGCAGTGGCTGCTCCGCACAGGGATTGGTCGCCTCGATGCGCTCGCAGTAATAGAGATTGTTGTCGTCGTTGATATGGGACAGGAACAGGATGCCGGGCTCAGCGTGATCGTAGGTGGCCTGCATCACCTGGTCCCACAGCTGCCGCGCCGGCACGCGGCGGTAAACCCACTGGCCGTCGTCGCGCCGGTAGGCGCCGCCGGCAATGGCCTGGGCAGCGGGCTCGGCCTCATGCACCAGCTCGACCTCGCCGCCAGCCTCGACCGCCCGCATGAATTCGTCGCTCACGCCGATCGAGATATTGAAGTTGGTCAGGTCGCCGCGGTCCTTGGCGTGGATAAAGGCCTCGATGTCCGGGTGGTCGCAGCGCAGCACGCCCATCTGCGCGCCGCGGCGCGATCCGGCCGACTCCACCGTGGCGCAGGATGCGTCGAACACCTTCATGAAGGACACCGGCCCCGAGGCGCGCGAGTGCGTGCCCCGCACCAGCGCCCCGGCCGGGCGTATCGCGGAGAAATCGTAACCCACCCCGCCGCCGCGGCGCATGGTCTCCGCCGCCTGCGCCACCGCAGTGTAGATGCTGGGCTTGCCGCCGCCCGGCTCCGATACCGAATCGCCTACGGGCTGCACGAAGCAGTTGATCAGCGTGGCCTCGATGCGAGTGCCTGCCGCGGAGTTGATGCGCCCGGCAGGCACGAAGCCCTGCTCCTGCGCCCACAGGAAACGCTCGGCCCAGTGCTCGCGCTGCGACTCTGGTTCGGCCTCGGCCAGCGCGCGCGCCACGCGCAGGCGCACGTCGGCGGCGGTGGCTTCCGCGCCCTTGGCGTACTTCTCCAGCAAGACTTCGGTGGAGATGTCCTGGGGCGGCAGCGTGGTACGGAGCATCTGTTCGTTGGCATTCATCGCAGGTCTCGCTGGTGTCACGGTTGCCATATCCGCCAGCCGGGCCGCGTTGCGTCCCGACGCTGGCGGCTAGCGCGTTTTCGTCCTTGCACGCCCTGGCGTTGCCTGGGCCATGCGCTTTACTCAATCAATTTCGCGGGAAATCTGCCCGATCCGTCCGCTCTGGGTTACAATGCCGACCGGACGGGCCTCCTCGCATGGCGGCGCGGTCAACCTGGTCAGGTCGGGAACGAAGCAGCCACAGCCGTTTTCCGCCAGTGCCGAGGGTCGGGCTCGTCCCCCTAACATTCCCCAGTCGTATCCGCAGCATCCCCCCGCATCATCGCGCTTTCTTGCCGCATGTGCATCAAGCACTTGCGCCAGGCGCCGATCGTCCGCTGGTTACAATCCGCCTTCAGCAGAATATTCCCGCACGGCAGTCCGGCCGCGTCGAGTCCGCGGCTTGGGAGCCAGTTTCATCCCCCGTGCCCGCGCCGCCGACGTTAGCTATTCTGCCGCGCCTCCCCCGCCCTTGCCATGATCCAGGACATACCTAGAACAGAGAACCCTGGCGTTCCGTCTGCAGCGCCTGCGCCGCAATCCACTCCCCGTCAGCCGTGGCCACGCCAGCCTCGACCGCCCGCCCAGGGAACATCGGCCTGACCGCCGCCACATAACGCGCAAGCTGCTGCGCGTAGGCGGCGTGCTCCTGCGGCAGCAGGCGCAACTTGTAATCGATGATCACCACCCGGTCGGCGAACTCCACCAGACGGTCGATCCGCAGCAGGCGGCCGCGCGCATCGTAGAGTTCAACCTCGTTGCGCGCGCTGATGGCCGCTTGCGGGAACAGCAGCGCCCGCAAGGCCGGGGCCTCCAGCATCAGGCGCGCTGCCTCGACGGCGGCATGCGCCTGGTCCCGCCACAGCACGCGCGCCTGCGCGGTGCCGGCCCCGGCCAGCGGGAACCAGCGCATGACCACCTCGGGTTCGGGCAGCCCCTCGAACGCCTCGGGGTAACGCGTCACACGTTCCAGCAGCGCGTGCAGCAATTCGCCATGGCGAGCCGCGTCGGCATCGAACACGATGGCATGGCCATCCTCGCTCGGGCTCGCACCTTGCTCCGCCGCCTCGTCTTCCCACTCCAGCACCGGCGCCAGCGTCTCGGCCGCCTCGCGGTAACGCTGGCGAAAATCCGTATAGCGCACGCGCGCGTCGTTGCCTGACGCGGCGCCCGCCACGTCCTGCGCGCTGGCCGGCGGAAAGGGATCGACTTCCTCGCCGACCCTGGCTGACAACAATCGCGCATACCAGCTTCCCGCGATCTCGCGATTGCCTTCGCCGCTGTCGGCGCTGCGCGACGCGCGTCCCTTCACGCCGCTCACCAGCAAGCCCTGGCGCGCGCGCGTCATCGCCACATAGAGCAGGTTCCAGTTCTCGCGCTCGGCCAACGCGGCCTCGGCCTCGAACAAGGGCGCGCGTGCCAGCCCGCGCGTGCTGCGCTTGCCATACGCCGAGAAATGCACCGGCACGGGCGACGACGGCGGCCAGTCGATCAGGATGCCGCCCCGGTCAGCGGCGGCATCGCTGTGGTTTGCGTCCAGCAACACGACGAACGGGGCCTCCAGGCCCTTGGCCGCATGCACGGTGAGAATGTGGACCGCGTCCTGTGCGTTGTCGGCGGCGTCGGCATCGGCTTCGCCCTCGGCATCCTCGGCGTTGTCGGCCATGCCGCCTTCGTCCGGGCTTTCGCCTTCTTCGCCGCGGCGGATTTCCTGCAGTTCGTCGATGAACTTCGGCAAGCTCGGGTAGCGGCCGCCGTCAAGATCGAGCGAAAGCTTCAGGAAGGCATCGAGGTTCGCCAGCACCTGGTCGCGGATCTCGGCAGGCGCGGCTTCGGCATAGCGGCGGCGTACTTCGCCGCCGTGGTAGATATGGTCGATCAGGTCATGCACCGGGCGATGCGGCGCCACTTCCTGCCAGTGGCGCAGCCGCGCGATGCCGTCGCGCAGCGCGGGGCTGCTGTACTCGGGCAGCCCTTGCTCCATCA
Source organism: Cupriavidus sp. 05L310 (assembly GCF_056398185.1). Classification (NCBI taxonomy): domain Bacteria; kingdom Pseudomonadati; phylum Pseudomonadota; class Betaproteobacteria; order Burkholderiales; family Burkholderiaceae; genus Cupriavidus; species Cupriavidus sp. 05L310. The sequence continues at coordinate 16,566 of NZ_JBFTOX010000094.1, read as the reverse complement.
GGCAGGCCCACCATCCCGGCCGCGGCTCGCGCGCCTGAGTCATCTGCGCGATAGCAATCAGGTCTTCGTCAGTGGCGCCCACCAGCGGGCTTTTCAGCACATGGGCCAGGTCCAGATCGGATTCCGGCGTCATCAGGAAGGCCAGCAGCGCCGACAGGTCGAGCGCTTCGAGCGTGGCCAGCAAGCCGCCCCGGCGCGGGCTCAGGCACGGGATGCCGGCCTCGCGGAAGGCGCGTTCGTATTCCGCCAGATGGGTCTTGCGGCGCACCAGCAAGTGCATGTCGCTCCAGCGCGCGGGCCGCGGGCCATCGCTATCGGCGACCGGCACGGTGGCGCGGATATGCCGCAGCCAGGCGGCCACGCGCCTGCCCTCTTCGAGCCGCAGCGAATCGCCCTCATGCTGTCGCGGCTGGGTGAGCGTATCGCGGTGCGTTGCGGCATTCGGGACGGCCTCGCCGGCTTCATCGGTGGCTTCGCCCTCCGGCGTAGCGGGGTTGCCCCCCGCCTCTTCCTCGGGCTCGACCAGTGGCAGCAGCCACACCGGCCCGCCCGGCTCGCCGAGCGCGGTAGTCTGCGTCTCGAACAGCGGATAGCGGCCGTCGGCACGCGCGGCATCGAACACGGCGTTGACCCAGTCCAGCACCTCGGGGCGATTGCGGCGGGTCCGGTTGGTGCGCAGCACGGTGGCGCCGAAACCGGACTGCAGCATCTCGCTGGCGGTCTGGAACAGACGCGCATCGGCGCGGCGGAAGCGATAGATCGATTGCTTGGGGTCGCCCACCAGAAACACCGTAGGCCGCTCGCCCAGCCCCGCGTAGCCGGCCAGCCAGCCCTGCAGGATTCGCCATTGCAGCGGGTTGGTGTCCTGGAACTCGTCGAGCAGCAGGTGGCTGTAGCGTGCATCGAGCCGGACCTGCAGGTAGGTGGCGGTCTCTTCATCGCCCATCAGCCGCGCGGCCAGCCACTCCAGGTCGGCGAAGTCCATCGCGCGCTGCTCGGACTTGTGGTGCTGGTAGCGTGTCAGCAGCGCATCGCCCAAGTGGTAGAGCGCAAGGTTGACCGCCAGCACCGCAGCCTCGCAACGGCGCTGCGCCACCTGCTCCAGCGCGGCGCACATCTCGCCGTGCTCGGCCAGGAACGCGTCGACCATCGCCTCGCCGCCCAGCGCCTTGGTCAGCGCCGCGGTGGCACGCAGCGAGCGCGGCTTGCCCGCGGCAGTGAAGAACGCATCGCGCAGTACCGCGAAAGCGCGCTCGGCGGGCTCGCCTCCTGCGGCACCCGCCTCGCGCCAGGCGCGGATCGCCATGATCGCGTCAGCCAGGCGCGTGGCATGCGCCTGCTCGGTCTTGCCGCCCCTGCCCAACTGCGAAGCAAGGCCCTGGCAAGCGTCGAGCCAGCTGTCGTCGGCCAGTACTTCGAGCAGCACGTCGACCTGCGCATCCTCGCCAAGGTCGGCGGCGAGCGCCTGCGCAGGATCGGCACTTTCGCGGAACGCCAGCCACTCGCTGCGCGCGTGGAACATGGCATCAAGCAGCGCGCGCGCCTGGAACTCGCCAATGGCGTCGACCAGCCGCTCGAACGCCGCGCGCAGGTCGGCGTACGGCGGTGTTGCCAGCGCCTGCCAGAACGGCGCCCACGCTTCGCGCTTCATGCGCAGCGCGTCTTCGCGCAGCGTGGCGCCCGGCACGATGCCCGACGCCAGCGGCGCCCCGCGCAGCAGGGTGCCGAACCAGCCGTGGAACGTATCGATGGCCATGCGGCCGGGCGCGGCGAGCACCTGCGCGTGCAGGCCGCGGGCGCGCGGCAGTGCCACGCGTGCCGCATCGGGGGAAAGCCCGCGCTGCGTCAGCGCGGCGATCACCGCCTCGTCATCGTCACGCGCAAGTTGCGCGAGCACTTCCAGCAGGCGCTCGCGCATTTCCTCGGCGGCCTTGCGCGTGAAGGTGATGGCGAGGATCTCGTGCGGCGCCGCGCCAGCCAGCAACAGGCGCAACAGGCGCGCCACCAGCAGCCAGGTCTTGCCGCTGCCCGCGCAGGCCTCGACCACCACCGAGCGGGCGGGGTCGCAGGCCGCGCGAGTGAACTCAGCCTCCGCAATCGGCTCGCCATCGCGCAAATAGGCATGGATGCTCATGCGCGCCCTCCCACCTGTGGCGGCAACGCCGTGCTTTCCCAGAAACCCTTGCGGCACAGGCCGCGGGCCGTGCAATAGGTGCATGCGCTGGCATCGCCGAAAGCCGGCAGCGGCGCGTCCCGGCGCAAGCGCATCACGTCGGTGCGCAACTGTTGCTCCAGCCAGGCCACCGCGGCGTCGAAGTCAGGCAAGCCAACCTCGCGCTGGGACGCGGGCGGGCCATCCTTCACGCCCTCAAGCGCCACCCAGCTGCCACCGGCAACGTCGGCGCGCAGCAATCCATAGAATGGCAACTGGCAATCCTCTTCCACGTCCCCTACCTTGCGCTTGAGACGCAGCACGCTCTGCGTCTTGTAATCGAGCACCGCGCGGCTGCCATCGCGGGCGCGGTCGAGCCGGTCGATGCGGCCATTGACGCGCAGCGGCTGGCCATCGGGCATGGGCAGGTCGACGGTGGCGTCCAGCTCGCCATCGTCCCAGAACCAGCCTTGCGCCTCGCGTTCAGCCTGCCATGCCACGTAGGAAGGCAGCACTTCACACCAGCGGCGGTAATAGCCGATGGCGTTGCCGTCTTCCTTCATCAGCGCGCCGAACTCGTGGTCGGAAATCTCGCGCAGCCGCGCCAGCCGGGCGTCCTGGTGGCGCAAGCCGTCCTGCGATGCCTCGCGGTGGTAGCGCAACAGCACGCGGTGCAGCAGCTCGCCGATATCGCGCTTTTCCAGATCGTCGCTGACGACCTCCAGCCCGGCCAGCCCGAGCATGCGGCCCGCGAAGAACTGGTAGGGACAGCGCCGCAGCATGTTGTACGCCTGCGCGCTCCAGCGCGCAGGCACCAGTTCCGAAGCCGCTGGTGCGGGCATTCCGCCCACCTCGGCGAGGGTCTCGTGCTGCGCGGGCAAGGCACTCGCCTCGATGGGCGCGCCCGCCCGCGAGCACAGCGCGCTGAGGCGCTCGATCCAGCCCGACACGTGCTTGGGCTCGCCGCGCGCGCCAAGGCGTTGCCAGGTCAGCACGACGTCATCGTTATTCAGCAGGACCTCGGCAAGATCGCGCGCCTGCTGTGCAAAGCGCACCTCGCGATCTTCCAGCGCCAGTTCGCGCCGCATCTGGTTGGAGAAGAACATCAGTTCCGCCGCGCTGGAGGGTAGCTGCGTATCGTCGCACCCCACCACCACCACGCCATCGAAGCGCCGCATGCGCGCGCCGTTGAGCGGCAGGATGGTGATGCGCGCGGCGCCGCTGGCCGAGGGCTCCTTGTAAGCGACCGATTCGAGCAAGGCCGACAGCATGGAGCGGAACTCGCCGAGATCGAGCGTGGCGAGCGCGCCTGTCTCGTCCTGAGGCAAGTCGGCAAGGCGCGCCAGCGCGTCGAGCAGCTGGCTGCCCGCATCGTCGGCGGCCAGCGCATTGCGCATGCCGATCACGTCGAGCGTGGCATCGAGCCGCTCCAGCCAGGTCGACACCGGTTTCTGCGCCTTGCCGCGCGGCCAGGCTGCGGCTTCGGCCGCAAGGCACTGCACCAGCTCGCACGCGGCCTGCCGCGCCGCGCGGCGGGCGTCCTGCTCCGCGACATCGCCGGTGCTGGCTTCATCCGCGCTCGCGCGTGATTCGTCCGCGGCGTCCGGCCTGAAGCGCTGCTGCAGGCGGCGCCAGCCGCCACTGATGCCGTCGCGGCGAATCTGCCGCTCCAGCGCGGCGATGGCCGCGCCGCGCAAGGGGAAATGCGGCAGGCAAAACGGGCTCTTGAGCAGGTCGAGCAGGGCCGAGGTATCGCCGTCCTGGTTGAGCAGATCGAACCAGCGCATCAGCGCGGCGGCGGCGCGCGTGGTTGAGAGTTTCCAGCCCGTTTCGTCGCGCACCGGCGCGCCGGCGCGCGCCAGCAAGGCGCGCGCGCGCCGCGCCACCACACGATCGTGCGCAACCAGGGCTACGTGGCGCCGGCCTTCATTGAGCCACTGCACAAGCTGGTCGGCGGCGGCGCCGGCTTCGTCCTCGAAGCGCGCGCTGCCGATCACGCGCACGCGTGGGCGCCCGGCCGGCAGGCCGCGCGGCGCGCGGCGCGGCGCCGCTTCCTGCGCCCCCGGCAACCTGGCCTCCGGCCACAGGGCAAGCAGGGTGTCATACCAGTCGAATGCCCCTGCCGCGGCGTCTTCATCATCCCCGCCAGCATCGAGCGCGTGGCTCTCCGACGGCGTTGACTGCGCCGACCAGTCATAGCCGATGCGGATCACCGGCACGAGCTCGGCGGCCTGCTTCAGGAAGGCGTCCTCGATCGGCGCGGGCGGAGTCGGCCCCAGCCAGATCACCGGCCCCGCCACGTGCTGGGCCAGCCGGTGCAGAACGCGGCGGCGCGCCGGCAGCGGATCGTCCGGGCCCGACAAGGCTTGCCAGAAGGCCATCACGATGCGCGCCTCCTCGCCAAGGAAGCGCGACGACAAATGCGCGTAGGTTCGTTCCAGCGCGCCTTGCAGCAGCGCGGCGCGGTCGTCGCCGTCGATGTCTTCATCGCGGATGGCGTCATCGTCAAGCCAGCGCGCGCTCAGTTCGTCGCTGATGGTCAGCAGCGTCTGCGCCAGCCCCCACGCCGCTGCCTCGGTCTGCGCGCCGAAGGCACGCCGTAACCAGTCCTGCGCGCGGATGGCCTGCTGCACCGCCAGCAGCCGGGCCGCATGGCTGCGCACCGGCACCGGGTCGGGCGGCAGATCGAGCAACCAGTGGCCAAGCGTGAGCACGCGCGGCAGCAGGCGCGGCGCGCCGGCAGCGCGCGCCGCGGCATCCAGCGCCTGCCGCACGCCGGGAATCTGCGCCGCGGTAGGCACTACCACGTGCGCAGCGGCTTGCTGCTCCCCGCAATGGTCGAGAAAATACCAGGCCGAAGCGGCAGCCTGCGGCAGGAAGTCGGGGCCGGGACGGAATTGCAGCGAAGTCATGAAGCGAGTGTGGCGGCCGGATCGGAAGTCATGGCGCGCGGCGCGCAGGCACGCACTGCCTGGCCGGCGAGCCGGGCAGCGCGCTCGGGCAACGTGAAAATACGGGAAAACCCCGAGGGTCTTCAGTGGCTGCCGCCCTCCAGACGGGCGCGGATCTCGCGCGCGGTCTCGAGCAAGCCCTGGTAGCCGGAGCGTGCATGCTCGGGAAGGTCGGGGTCACCGACCAGCGCGCCCAATGTCTCGATGATGCTGTACAGAAGACCCTTGGCCGCGCCGCCGGCAATGCTGTTCTGTTCGACCGCGCTATTGATGTGATCCAGCGCGTCGCTCAGGTGTCCCACTTCGGGCGGCTGTTGCGGATCGGGCTTGGAAGGGGTGTCGGGCGTCATGGTCGATTTGCCTTGTCTGTTGCGCGGGAAGGCGCCGGGCGCAAGGCCTGGCGCATGTTTATATTCTACGCGCCCCGGCGCGCCGCACATTCGCGAACACGCAAGGGAGCGCTCGGGCCATGCGGCACCAAAGCGAAGTGTCCGATAAATCATACGCCGGCCGCGCCGCATCGGCCTTTGCCGCAGCCCCCGATTGAGAAAAGCTCTCGCCCCGATTAATAGAATCACTCAACAGGGCCAGCCTTCCGGGGCAGAATGCCCCCATGCTTCGCCGCACAAAAATGTCTTTCCCCGCCGTGTTCGGCAACGCACCGTGACCTTGACCGGGAAGGTATTGAATTCCCGTCAACTGGTAACATATGAGCAAAACCCGCCTTTCCGTGGCGTGCCCGTCGCTCGGGCCCGCACGCACCGGGTGATGCGCCTGCCTACGGGTATGCGCAAACTCGTGTAATGTAGCGGTTCGGCAAATCCCGCCTTCAAATCAAACAGAGCGAAACCAGAGGTTTTCCGCCATGAGTGAACAAATCAAGTATGTGAGCGACGCCTCCTTCGACGCCGACGTGCTCCAGTCCGACAAGCCCGTCCTGCTCGACTTCTGGGCCGAATGGTGCGGCCCGTGCAAGATGATCGCCCCGATCCTGGACGAAGTGGCCAAGGACTACGGCGACAAGCTGCAGATCGCCAAGATCAACGTCGATGAAAACCAGCAAGTGCCGGCCAAGTTCGGCATCCGCGGTATTCCCACGCTGATCCTGTTCAAGAATGGCGCGGTTGCCGCGCAGAAGGTCGGCGCGCTGTCCAAGTCGCAACTGACCGCTTTCCTCGACGGCAATCTGTAAGTCGCTAGCCCGGGGCGAGGTGCCGCCAGGCGCCGCCCCGGTTGTAGCCACAATCCGACGTCCGTGCGCCAGTCCTGGCGCACCGTCCGGATTGTGCTAAGATGGCACCAACAACTTCCCCGAGCGTTCGCTCATTTCTTCCCCCTTCCTTTAGGTCCAGCCCGTCCGGGCGCCTCTGTACCCCTCGTCTATGCACCTGACAGAACTCAAATCGCTTCACGTGTCTGCGCTTCTCGAAATGGCCGCGACCCTCGAGATCGACAATGCACAACGGATGCGCAAACAGGAGCTGATGTTTGCGATCCTGAAGAAGCGCGCCAAGCTGGGCGAAACCATCTTCGGAGACGGCACGCTGGAAGTCCTGCCGGACGGCTTCGGCTTCCTGCGCTCGCCCGAGACCTCCTACCTGGCAAGCACGGACGACATCTACATCAGCCCTTCGCAGATCCGCCGCTTCAATCTGCATACCGGCGATACGATCGAGGGCGAAGTACGGACCCCGAAGGACGGCGAGCGCTATTTCGCGCTGGTGAAGGTGGACAAGGTCAACGGCCAGGCGCCTGAAGCGGTGAAGAACCGCATCATGTTCGAGAACCTGACGCCGCTGCACCCGAACCGGCCGCTCACGCTCGAACGCGAAATCCGCGCCGAGGAAAACATCACCGGCCGCATCATCGACATGATCGCGCCGATCGGCCGCGGCCAGCGCGCGCTGCTGGTGGCATCGCCAAAGTCCGGCAAGACCGTGATGCTGCAGCACATCGCCCATGCGATTGCCAACAACCATCCGGAAGCCGACCTGTTCGTGCTGTTGATCGACGAACGGCCGGAAGAAGTGACCGAAATGCTGCGCTCGGTGCGCGGCGAAGTGGTGGCGTCGACCTTCGACGAGCCCGCCATCCGCCACGTGCAGGTTGCCGAAATGGTGATCGAAAAGGCCAAGCGCCTGGTCGAGCTCAAGCGCGACGTGGTGATCCTGCTGGACTCGATCACCCGCCTGGCACGCGCCTACAACACGGTGGTGCCGGCTTCGGGCAAGGTGCTGACCGGCGGCGTGGACGCCAACGCGCTGCAACGCCCCAAGCGTTTCTTCGGCGCCGCGCGTAACCTGGAAGAAGGCGGCTCGCTGACCATCATCGCCACCGCGCTGATCGAAACCGGCAGCCGCATGGACGACGTGATCTACGAAGAATTCAAGGGCACCGGCAATATGGAAGTGCACCTGGAACGCCGCCTGGCGGAAAAACGCGTCTATCCGTCGATCAACCTGAACAAGTCCGGCACCCGCCGCGAGGAATTGCTGATCAAGCCGGATATCCTGCAGAAGGTGTGGGTGCTGCGCAAGTTCATCTCGGATATGGACGAAGTGCAGGCCATGGAATTCATCCTCGACAAGATGAAGGCGACCAAGAACAACGCCGAGTTTTTCGATATGATGCGCAGAGGCGGCTGATCGTTCGCTGTGCCGCGCACGGCTGGTTCGCGCGCTGGTACCGCACAGGAAGGGCGTGCCTCGGCGCGCCCTTTTTGTATTTTTGCACTACGATGCATTGCTTGCCGATGTCCTGACCTGGCTTTGGGTCCCGCGTCCTGCTTCATGCGCGCGCCACCTCGATGCCACACCTGCAGGAGTCCCATGTTCGGCCGACTGAGCCACTTCCTGCGTGCGCGCTCGCGCGTGCGCAAACTCGAGCACTACGCGATCCCCGATGCGCTGTGGGCACACACGGTGGCGAGCCTGCCCTTCGTGCAGCGCTATGGCGCCGCCGACCTCGCCGCCTTGCGCGAACTCGCCACGCTCTTCATCGCCGAAAAGGAATACTCCACCGCGCACAACCTGCCTCTTACCGATGAAATGGTGACGATCGTGGCGGTGCAGGCCTGCGTGCCCATCCTCAGGCTGGGTATCGAGTGGTATCGCGGCTGGCGCGGCATCGTGCTTTACCCTGGAGAGTTCGTCATCCGACGTACCGTCGAGGACGATATCGGGCTGGTGCACGGCGTGGTCGAGGAAGCCAGCGGCGAAGCCTGGGAACACGGCCCGGTCATCCTTTCCTGGCCCGACGTGAAGACCCCGGGCGCCGGCCTGAACGCGCGCCACGCCCACCCGGACGACACCTATAACGTGGTCATCCACGAATTCGCCCACAAGCTCGACATGCTCGATGGCGAGCCCGACGGCGTGCCACCCTTCTCACGCGTACTTCACCCAGGCATCGACCGTGAGCAGTGGGCCGAGACCTTCCTGTCCGAATACGACCGCTTCGCTGAGGCCTGCGACAGGCAATCCGACCATGCCTGGGATCATCCGGAGCGGCTTCCACCCGCGCTACGCGTGATCGACCCCTATGGCTGCGAGGCACCCAGCGAGTTCTTCGCGGTGGCATCGGAAACATTCTTTGTCGAGCCGGTTGGCCTGCGTCGATATTGGCCTGCCCTCTATGACTCGCTGGCGGCGTTCTACCGCCAGGATCCGGGCTCCATGTGACGAAAGGTATATTTTTCGGGGTACTCGCCCGTCCTCCTGCTGGCGCACTCAAATCTTGCCCAGTTTTTTGTTTTTCTGCGATAATCCCGGATTGTCCGTTATCGGCAAGTGGTTCGTTCGCCGCAATACCCGGCAGCAGCGCGGCAAACAACGGACTGGCTACCCAACCTGAAAGGAAACATCATGAAAGAAGGCATTCACCCGAATTATCGCGAAGTCGTGTTCCTCGACGTGTCGAACGACTTCAGCTTTGTGACCCGCTCGACCATCCAGACGCGCGACACGATCACCCGCGACGGCAAGGAATACCCGCTGGCCAAGATCGAAGTCTCGTCGGAATCGCACCCGTTCTACACCGGCACCCAGAAGATCATGGACACGGCCGGCCGCGTCGAGAAGTTCCGCCAGAAATTCGGCAGCAAGCTGGGCAAGGCCGCCGCGAAGTAATTCGCCGCGAGCCCGCTCGCTGCACGGCTTCGGACAAGATGCTCCGGCGCCGCGCACCCAAGCAAAGAGGCAGCATCGGCTGCCTCTTTGCTTTTGCAGCCCTCGCGCGGTTGGCGCCTTTCACGCCAGCGCCAGGCGCACTTCGTCCGATACCATTGCGTATTCCGCCCCGCATCGGCGGTGTCCCATGCGAATGAGCCGGATGTAGCCAACCGGGAGCGCCCGTCCCGGCCGCCCCAAGCCCGACCGATCAATGAGTGCAGCCAAGACTTCCCGTGTCCACCTGACCGCAGCCGCCACCGGCACGCTTCCGCGCGCGCTGTTGCTGGCCATCTGCATCATCTACGGCCTGGCCGGGCTGTTTGGCCGCGACCCGTGGAAGAATGAGGACGCGGCCGGTTTCGGTGTGATGTGGCAACTGGCCACGGGGGGCGCGCAGGACTGGCTCATGCCCAATATCGTGGGCCGCCCCTATGGGGAAGACGGCCCCCTGGTATTCTGGGTCGGCGCCTTCATGATCCGGCTGTTTGGCGGCTGGCTCGGCGCGCCGGACGCGTCGCGCGTGGCCACCGCACTCTTCTACTTCGGCACCTGCGCCCTGATCTGGTACGCCACCTACCTGCTTGGCCGGCGCGCCGAGGTACAGCCCTTTGCCTATGTCTTCGGCGGCCAGCCCAATGCGCGCGACTACGGCCGCACGCTGGCCGACGGTGCCTTGCTGATCTTCCTGGCCTGCGTCGGCCTGGCCATGCGCGGGCACGAGACCACGCCGCAGGTGGGCCAGGTCTGCTTCGTCGCCATGAGCCTGTACGGCATGGTGCGCAGCCTGGACAAACCGGTCCAGGGCGGCATCTGGCTGGGCGTAGGGCTTGGCGCGCTGACCCTGTCCAGCGGCCCGGTCATCCCGCTGGTGCTGCTCGCGTCGATCATTGTCTGCGGCCTGGCTTGCAAGCCTCTGCCCCTGCCGCGCCTGTTGCTGGTGAGCGTGCCGCTGGCACTTGCAATGGTGGCGGCCTGGATGGCCGCCGCCTACTTCGGCGCCACCGACCCCAGCGACGCCGTGACCTTTATCCGCGAGTGGTCGCGCTACGACCGCCGCACCTATGGCGCGCCGAACGCCACCGCGCTCAACTTCGTCGCACGCAACCTGCTGCTGTTCACCTGGCCGGTATGGCCGATTGCCGGCTGGGCCTGGCTGAGCTGGTCGGGGATGCGCCGTGCGCCGCATGTGGCGCTGCCGCTTGCCATGCTGCTGCCGCCGCTGCTGATGCTGTTCCTGCTGCGCCAGCCGGGCGATGTGCAGTTCATCCTGCTGCTGCCGCCGATGGCGGTACTGGCTGCATTCGGCCTGCCTACGCTCACGCGCGCGGCCATCAATGCAATCGACTGGTTCGCCCTGCTGTTTTTCACCATCTTCGGCGGCTTTGTCTGGTTCATGTGGATCGCCAGGACGACGGGCCAGCCGCCGCGCATCGCCGCCAATATCCACCGCCTGCTGCCGGGCTTCCAGGAAGACTTCACTATCCGCGCAGTGGTGTATGCACTGCTGGTAACCGTGGCCTGGATCCTGATCGTGCGCTGGCGGCTGTCGCGCGCACCCAAGCAAATCTGGCGCCCCGTGGTGATCTCGGCCGCCGGCACCACGCTGATGTGGGTGCTGGCGATGACCCTGTGGATGCCATCGATCAACTACGGCAAGACCTATCGCGACGTGGCGCAAGCCGCTTCGATGGCGCTGCCCGCCACTTATAACTGCGTGCAACCGATCCGGATGGGCGATGCGCAACTCGCGTCGTTCGCGTATTTCGGCCATATCCGCTTTGGCGGCCCGGCGGACGCGTGCGACATCCTGCTGCGCCATGATCCGGTCGATTACGGCGAGCCCACCAGCATCTCGCATTTCGAATGGCGGCTGATTTGGGAAGGCCGCCGCCCTTCCGACCGCGATGAGCGCTTCCGCATGTATCGCCTGGTTGATATGTCCCGCGTAGCGCCGCCCAAGTCCAGCCCGCCTACGCGCCGGCTGCCCCGCCAACCCTGAGACGGACATAGATGGTTCGACGAGATCGCTGGTACTCCTCTCCCAGGCAACGGCACGACGCATGACTGCACTCCAGGATATCCGCCGGATCTCTGTGCTGGCCGCGCCGGTCCTGGTCGGCCAGCTCGCAGTGATCGCCTTCGGCGTGATCGATACCATCATGGCGGGTCGCGCCTCGGCGATCGACCTGGCGGCGGTGGGGCTGGGCGGATCGATTTACGTCACGATCTACATCAGCCTGATGGGCGTATTGCAGGCGCTTGCCCCGATTGCCGGCCAACTCCATGGGGCCGGGCGCAGTGCCGAGATCGGCAGCGAGGTCAGGCAAGCCGCCTGGCTTGGACTGGCGCTGGCCGTGCCTGGCATGTTGCTGCTCTTGTTCCCCGGTCCGCTGCTGGATTTTGCCCAGGCGCCGCCCGAACTGGTTGAGAAGGCAACGCGCTACCTGCATCTCCAGGCCTTCGGCTTGCCGGCCGCGCTGGGCTTTCGCATCTATTCCGCGCTGAACAATGCCTTGTCGCGTCCGGTCATGGTGACGGTGCTGCAGCTTGCCGGGCTGGCGGTGAAGATTCCGCTCAATGCCTGGTTCATCGGTGGCGGCTTCGGCATCGCGGCCATGGGCGGACCCGGCTGCGCGCTCGCTTCGGCACTGATCAGCTGGATCTGGTGCATCTCCGGCGTCCTGATCCTGCGGCGCAACGCGGCGTACCGTCCCTTGCAGATATTTTCCAGCTGGGCATGGCCGCAGGCGCGGCCGATCCGCGCGCTGCTGCGGCTGGGCGTGCCAATGGGACTGACCTACCTGATCGAGATAACCTCGTTCACGCTGATGTCGATCTTCATCACGCGCATGGGCACCGTCGTGCTGGCCGGGCACCAGATCATTGCCAACCTCGGCGCGGTGGCCTACATGCTGCCGCTGTCACTGGCAATCGCCACCTCGACGCTGGTGGCGCAAGCCCTTGGCGCGCGCGACCGGACGGCGGCGCGCCGCATCGCCCGGCACGGGATCTGCCTGGCGGCGGCGCTGGCGATCATGGTCGGCGGCATGCTGTGGATCCTGCGCGAGCCGCTGCTGCATGCCTATGCCAAGGACCCTGCGGTGGTCGGCGCCGCCCTGCCGCTGATGCTGTTCATTGCCTTCTACCAGGCCTTCGATGCGGTACAAGTCATGACGGCATTCATCCTGCGCGCCTACAAGATCGCACTGGTGCCGACCTTGATCTATGCGCTGTCCCTCTGGGGCGTCGGCCTGGGTGGCGGTTACGTGCTTGGTTTTGGCCTGATCGACGCCCTGCCAGCCTTCACGCATGGCGCCGCTGGGTTCTGGATGGCCAACAGCATCAGCCTGGCCATCGCCGGCTCGTTGCTGGTGCGCTACTTCGTTACCGTCAGCCGTCGCCACGACGGTTAAGCCTGCCCCCCCTGACGTGCGTGCCGGATGGATTTTGCCTGTGACCCGGCAGGCATGTGCAGGACATACCGACGGTCCGTCCGCAAGCGCTACGCAACAATATCCGACTACCCAAGAAAGACAGAGGCAAGTAATACGCACGCGCCGTCGCTGCGCGAGCGGCGCCGAATTGCCGGAGATTATCAATGAGCCGCCAGGGTAAGTGCCGGATAGCAAAAGAAAAAACCCGCATGGCATAACCATGCGGGTTTAGTTTTGGCGGAGTGGACGGGACTCGAACCCGCGACCCCCGGCGTGACAGGCCGGTATTCTAACCAGCTGAACTACCACTCCATACTCTTGCTTATCACCACGAGCCACGCTCCTGATGACAAACCGAACGTTTGGTTACGTTCGTTATCTGGCGTCCCCTAGGGGATTCGAACCCCTGTACTCACCGTGAAAGGGTGATGTCCTAGGCCTCTAGACGAAGGGGACAAGAACTTGTTTTTCAACTTGTTCCGTCTTGCGTGCCGAAGACCTTAACAACCAGATCCTCGCCACACTGGAAGCCTCGATTCACTAGACTCGAAACTTCCGGCATTTGGTGGAGCTAAGCGGGATCGAACCGCTGACCTCTTGCATGCCATGCAAGCGCTCTCCCAGCTGAGCTATAGCCCCATGGTACTACGTTGCTGCATCGCGGCTTACCACCGCCGTCGTTTTCGCGTTTGTTTCTTCGTTTCAGCGAAGACGAGATTATATAAACAACTTTGCCCTTTGACAACCCCTTTGGGCAGCGAATCGATTAAGGGCGGGGTCATGCAGGGCTATAGCGGAGCACTATCGCGATAATGCCCTGCCGCCCAGAAAACACGACCGCGAATAATGTGCCGCGCACAGCCACGCACGATCGTGCGTCGATTTGCCGGAGATTATCAACGAGTCTCCAGGGTAATTGCCGGACGGCAAAAGAAAAAACCCGCATGGCATAACCATGCGGGCTTAGTTTTGGCGGAGTGGACGGGACTCGAACCCGCGACCCCCGGCGTGACAGGCCGGTATTCTAACCAACTGAACTACCACTCCATACTCTTACTTATCACCACGAGCCAACGCTCCTGACGACAAACCGAACGTTTGGTTACGTTCGTTATTTGGCGTCCCCTAGGGGATTCGAACCCCTGTACTCACCGTGAAAGGGTGATGTCCTAGGCCTCTAGACGAAGGGGACAGAAACTTGTTTTTCAACTTATTCCGTCTTGCACGACGAAGACCTTAACTACCAGACCTTCACCGCACTAAAAGTTTTGATTCACTAAAATCAAAACTCCGGCATTTTGGTGGAGCTAAGCGGGATCGAACCGCTGACCTCTTGCATGCCATGCAAGCGCTCTCCCAGCTGAGCTATAGCCCCATGGTACAACACTACTAATTCACTACCTGCCGCCGCCGTTTCGCGTTTGTTTCTTCGTTTCGGCGAAAGCAAGATTATATAAACAACCCTGCTTTTCGACAACCCTTTTTTAACTTTTTCAGCGATCCGCATTACTGCGAAATTACTACCTATCGCCTCCATCCGTTAAGCCCGCTTGGTTTTTTCCGCGCTGCAGGGAGAACGAGATTATGCTCAAGTCCTGGCAAAAGCGCAAGCCCCCGCCAGGATTTTTTGCAAACTTCCTCAGGCGAGTCCGGCCTGGATGCGACGCAGCACGGTGTCGCGCCCGAACAACTCCAGCACGGCGTCGATGGCGGGGGTCTGCAACTGTCCCGCCACCAGCAGGCGCACCGGCATGGCCAGCTTCGGCATCTTCAGGCCGAACTCGGCCAGCACGGCCTTGAATGCTGCGCTGATGTCCTCCCGCTTCCATTCCGTCAGGGCCGCCAGCCGTGCAGCCAGGGCCTGCAGCGCCGGCAGGATATCGGCGTTGAGATGCTCGGCCTTGAGCACCGGGTCAGCTTGCGGCTCGCCGCGATAGAACAGCATCGCCGCCTGCGCCACATCTTTCAAGGTATTGGCTCGATCCTTCACCAGCGCGATGACACCTTCCAGACTGGCACCCTCCACCTTGCCGCCCAGCGCCTCGATAAACGGTTGGGTCAGCCCAGCCAGGCGCGCGTTGTCGCCCACCTTGATGTAGTGGTTGTTGAGCCAGGCCAGCTTCTCGGGGTTGTACTGCGCCGGCGACTTGCCCAGGTGCTCCAGGTCAAACCACTCTACGAACTGCTCGCGCGAGAAGATCTCGGCGTCGCCATGCGCCCAGCCCAGGCGGGCCAGGTAGTTGAGCACGGCCTCGGGCAGATAGCCTTCGTCACGATAGCCGGTCACGGCCATGGCGCCATGGCGTTTGCTCATCTTTTCGCCCTGCTCGTTGAGCACGGTCGGCAAGTGGGCATAGACAGGCGGCGTACCGCCGAGTGCGCGGATGATGTTGATCTGCCGCGGCGTGTTGTTGACGTGATCGTCGCCGCGAATCACGTGGGTGATCTGCATATCGAGGTCATCGACCACCACGCAGAAGTTATAGGTGGGCGTGCCGTCCGGGCGGGCAATCACCAGGTCGTCGAGCTCGTCGTTCGATATCTCGATGCGCCCTTTGACCGCGTCGTCCCAGACCACGCTGCCGCCAATGGGATTCCTGAAGCGGATCACTGGCTGCACCCCGGCCGGCGGCTGCGGCAGGACCTTGCCCGGCTCGGGGCGCCAGAAGCCGTTATAGCGCGGCTTCTCGCCGCGCTCGCGCTGCGCGTCGCGTAGCGCATCCAGTTCCTCCGTGCTCATGTAGCAGGGATAGGCCAGCTCGCTGCCCAGCATCTGCTTGACCACCTCGCGATAGCGGTCCATGCGCTGCATCTGATAGAACGGGCCTTCGTCGATATCGAGCTCGAGCCAGGCCATGCCCTCCAGGATCACGTCCACCGACTCCTGAGACGAACGCTCGACGTCCGTGTCTTCGATGCGCAGGATGAAATCGCCCTTCATGCGGCGTGCAAAGGCCCAGGGGTAGAGCGCGGAGCGGATATTGCCGAGGTGAATGAAGCCGGTCGGGCTCGGCGCGAAGCGGGTGCGGACGCGTTGTGTCATAGAGGAATGAAACAAAAAAGCCCGCGCACGAATGCGCGCAGGCCGGAGTGTGGAGGGTAGGGACAGGTCATTGCTGACCCATCCCCCCCGAGGAACCGTACGTGCGAGTTTCCCCGCATACGGCTCATGTCTTCTGCAAATGTTAATTAAACACCGGTTTCACAACAGTTTGACCGTAGTGGTGAACTTGGATGTGGCAGTTCGGGTGCAGCAGCACGCGATTCCCTAGAGCATCGGACCCGCCGAGAATGCGCGGTTCCAAGTGGTGATCTTCCCACCCGGTCTCTTTGGTTATCTTGCACTGACACACCGCACACAGCCCTCGCTGGGACAGATACAGCTTGATCCACTGCTTTCGGTGCGACATGCTTGATTGCATGCGCTCCTGTCGCAACTTTTCGCCATACTGCTCCTGCTCGGGATCAAAGGGGTTGTAGCTCCCTTTGATCTTAGTGTGCCGTTGAATGATCGTACTCGAAAGCGAGTACAACTCCTTCCAGTAGCTACTACCACCCGCCTTTGTTACCGTGGTCCCGAACACCCAGTGCCGTTCCCCGACCGATGCATAGTACTTCTTCCGCACCCAGCCAGAGTCCTTTCCGCTGTGTCGCCGTTTCGCCCATCGCCATAGAGCCCGAAAAATATCGTGCTCCACGCGTGTGAACGTTGCCTTCGCAACCACTGGACTGTGATACTGCGCCCAGCCCCTTAGCATCGGATTCAGCAGAGCGATTAGATCCGCCTGCTTTACCGCTTTGTTAGCACTGATGACTTCCTTCACCTTGCGATAGAACGTCTGCACGTTCTTTTTGCTTGG
>NZ_JBFTOX010000093.1:0-22764 GCF_056398185.1 Cupriavidus sp. 05L310 | reverse complement strand
GTTGCCGGCACCGCGCAGGCCTCGGGCCCGAAGGACAGCAGCTTCGCCGGCGACAAGTACGGCTATGTGTTCCGCAGCGCCACGCCCGACGCGTTCACCGACGGCGCGCGTAGCGGCAAGGCCGACCCGTTCACCGACGGCGCCCGCGTTGGCAAGGCTGACCCGTACACCGACGGCGCCCGCATCGTCGCCGGCCTGGACCGCACCGGTGTGTCGGCTTCCGCGGCCCGCAGCGTGGATGCCTATACCGATGGCGCCCGCAGCGGCAAGTTCGACCCGTTCACCGAAGGTGCCCGAGTCGGCAAGGCTGATCCGTACACCGACGGCGCCCGTATCGTCGCCGGCCTGGACCGCACCAGTGTGTCGGCTTCGCCGGCCCGCAGCGTGGATGCCTATACCGATGGCGCCCGTAGCGGCAAGTTCGACCCGTTCACCGAAGGCGCTCGTGTCGGCAAGGCCGACCCATACACCGACGGCGCCCGCATCGTCGCTGGCCTGGATCGCACCGGCGTGTCGGCTTCGCCGGCCCGCAGCGTGGATGCCTATACCGACGGCGCCCGTGCCGGCAAGTTCGATGTGTTCACCGATGGCGCCAATGTCTGAGCGCAGGCAAGCGCGGGAACGGGATCGCCAGGGCGAGGAGCCGGTTCGCACCGGTTCCACCGCCTGAACGGCGACCGGGGCAGGGAATGAAACAAGGTTAGACATTTGAATGGGAGTGCATCATGAACCTACGGGACAGCTTCCTGATCCTGGCTGGCTGGGTGGTCCTCTGCGTGGCCAGCGGCTCTCTGATCACGGTAGTGGCGCAAGTGCTGCCGGCTTGAGTGAGCGTTGAGCAACTTGTGCGAATGCACACGAATTTGGCTTGAGGATCTATCAATAGATAGATAAGATCTCGCTATGAAAACGCAATCCGTACGCGAACAACTGCTCGAACACACGCTGGTGCTGATCCGCCGGCGCGGTTTCAATGGTTTCAGTTACCGCGATCTGGCCGATCTGGTCGGGGTCAAGACTTCGAGCATCCACTATTACTTCCCCGCCAAGGACGACCTTGTGCTGGAGGCGGTAAAGGAATACAGCGCCCGCATCTCGGAGCGGCTGCGTAGTGTGGATTCGTCGCTTTCACCGCGCGAGCAGGCGGAGGGTTACCTCAATTTCCTGCGCACCGCGGCCTGCGGCGACCAGATCTGCCTGGCAGGCATGTTGTCCACCGAGACGCTATGCCTGCCGGAGTCGGTCCATACCGAGCTCAAGCAGTTCTATCGCATGAACGAAAACTGGCTGATGGGCCTGATCGAACGCGCCCAGAGCGAGTACGGCAAAGTCTACCCGGTGACGCCCCGTGCGCTGGCGCAGGTGATCTACGGTGCGCTGCAAAACGGCTTGATCGTTGCGCGCTTGTTCGGTGCGCCCGAACGGCTGGAGTCAGCGGCGGATCTGTTGATGGCCTCGGTGTCCGAGTAAGCACGCCGGCACATGAAAAAGCCGACCCTTCGAGGTCGGCTTTTTGTTTGGGCGATGCAACCGATGATCCGCCCGGAGATCCGCCGCCGCATCAGCCCGGCGCGTCCGCCACTACCTTCCAATGCTCGCCTGACTCCTGCGCGCGGCCGTCCCGCGCCAGCTTGAGCAGGTGCGCCAGCAGCGAGCGCTTTGCCACTGGCAGCATGCGTTCGGGCACATCGTCGTAGACCCGCAGGAGCAGGGTGTCGATATCGGTTTCCCCCAGGTCGCGCAGCGCGTTGAGCACTTTGGCTTCGCGCTGCATGCGGTGACGGATCAGGGTACGGATGGCATCGGCGGGCCTGGGCATCAGGAAGCCGTGGCCAGGGGCGAGCCATTCCAGGTCCTCATTCTGCAAGGCTGCCAGCGAGGCCAGGTAAGCGTGCATATCGCCGTCGGGCGGATTGATCACGACGGTGGAGCCCTGCATTACGTGATCGCCGGTGAACAAGGTCTTTTCTTCTTCGAGCAGGAAGCACAGGTGGTTGGACGCGTGCCCCGGCGTGTGGATCACCCGCAGCGTGCAGCCATTGCCCAGCGACAGGCGCTCACCGTGCTCCAGGATGCGCCCGGGCTGGAACGTCTGGTCCTGCCGCGACGTCGGCGGGGCGGGCCGGCCCAGCACCGGGGCGCCGGTGGCGGCCTTCAGCCGGGGCGTCGCCGGCGAGTGGTCGATGTGCGTGTGGGTGGCGAGGATCCAGCGGATTGGCCCGGGCGCGGCTGCCAGCACGGCGGCTACATGGGCTTCATCGTCGGGGCCCGGATCGATCACCGCCCACTCGTTGCGCGCGGGATCGCCCACAAAGTAGGTGTTGGTGCCGGGCCCGGTCATGACGCTGCCATTGTTGGCGGTGACGCGCCAGACGCGCTCGGACAGGCGCACAGCGACACCTGGCGCCAGTTCGTAGCGTGCATGTCCTTCGCCGTGCGGGTCGATGCGCTCGATCTCCGCATAGGCTGCCTCGCTCGGCAAGACGGGGCGCGGGCCGCCGCTGCCTTGGGCCAGGCGAGGCATGATGCGCGCGATGTCGCGCAACTGCGCGGCATGGTCAAAGCACGCTTGCGCGGTGTCGAAACGAGCAATGGACGCGAGCGTGCGCCGCGTGACGGGCACGGTCTTGATACCGCTTGCCGGGTCGATGGCATCGCCGGGGCGCACCCAGATATGCTCCATGGCCTCGTCGCCATCGTGCGCGGCGGTCTGCCCTGGGGGCGCCACGGCGACGAAGAAGCGCGTGTCGAAGCGCTTGGGCAGGCCGGGCGGCGTCAGCCAATGGCTGTGGTAGGCCAGGCGGTCCACCGCCAGGCGCACATTCAGGCGCTCGCACAGCTGCGCCATGCCCGGGCCGCCATGCCGGGCAGACTGCCGCAGCCAGTCATGCTGCGCCGCGTCGAGGGTATCCAGCGCGATCAGCTGGCCACCGGCATCGCTGGCAAATAGCAGGCCGGCTTCCTCGAAGCACTCGCGCACGGCCGCCAGGTAGAAATCGAGGCCTCCGTCCGGCAGCTTGAGGCGCTGGCTTGCCGCGGCGTCGTCCAGGCCGGCGCAGACATCATGCAAAGCCCTGTCCTGGGGATCGAGCGTGCCGCCGGGAAAGACAAAAGCGCCGCTGCTGCGGTCGTCGTTGCGCTCGGGGCGCCGCACCAGCAGCACTTCCATGCCGGCCGCGCCATCGCGCACGACCAGGATGCTTGCCGCGTGGCGCAGGGAGGTGGATCGGGATCGCAAAGGGGGGGTGCTTCCGCTCTGTTCTTGTTCGCTCATGTGGGGCGGGTTCCTGATTGACTGGCTGGGTTCAGGCGATAGTGTAGCGGCATCGCCCGGCTATGCCACCGAGGGAAAGCGAGACAGGAAAAGGGCGCTACCGATACGCGGGTAGATACGGAGGTGCCGCGGCAGCCTTGGAACGGCGCCGGCCATTAAGATGCTGGCATCACCCCGCCCGCTGATCTGCCGCTGTGTCCGCCGAGGGGGTGAGAAGCAGCGCGCACTGTTTGCGGTGCTGCAAGCCGTTTCGGCCCGCCTGAGATGCAATACATGCCCGACGTGCGATAGGCGCCGGGTGGGGCGAAACCAGACAGATACTGGGGGAGACGCCGATATGAACCGAAAGGGTCTGCTTGATGCAGCCGCGGTACTGGAAGACCTGGCCGCCGGCCTGCAGCCGGACCGGAACCGCCTGGTGGCGGGCGCGCAGGCGCTCGAGACCATGCACGCCGATCACCCGTCGTGGCGCGACATGACCGACGCTTCGTTCGGGCTGCAGGCACTGGCCGCGGGCGGCGCGCTGGACCTGGACCAGAAGGGGCGTGCGCGTGCCGCGCGGCTGGCGGAAGTCATCAGAAGCCTGGTTGATTCCTTGTAGTCCGCTGGCCCGCCGCCGCTGCCGGCTAGGCCAGCGAAAGGACCACCAGCACGGCGCCGGTCATGGCAACCAGGTCCTCGATCAACGCTGCCGGCCGGTCCCGGCCAAACGCTGCCGCAAGGCGCGCGCGAATGGCCGCGCCGCCGAGCGTGCCGATCACGGCGCCAATGGCGCCAAGGATGGCACCGCCCGCCAGCATGCCGCCGCCCGCCCCGATCGCCGCGCCGGCGAGGGCGCCCGTGAGAATGCGTGCGCCGAACTGCTGCGGCACCTTGCGGCTCGGCGTGGCGGGCAGCTTGTCGGTGACAAGCTCGGCCAGCGCCAGCACGCTGAGGATCCAGGGCGTGAACCGGTAACCCATGAAGGCCAGCCAGTTGCCTGACAGATCCAGCAAGCCAAGGCCGGCCGCCCAACTGACGGCAGCGGGCGCCGTCATGGCGCGCAGGCCGGCCACGATGCCGATGAACAGCGAGAGCAGGTAGAGCGTCATGGAGTCTGTCCTCGATCAAGGTTGACGAATGGCGCAAGCCACGCCCGGTGCGCTGGCGCGAACCGGGGACAACGCAGATCCGGACTGCAATCATTCGTCACCCGACCCACGTCCCATGCACAAGGACCGGGGGACGGGATCGCCTCGAACGGGCCGCGCGACGAGCTTATGCTGGCGCCTTGCGCCGGCCTGTGCGCTAGCCCACATGCGGCGGAAGTGCGTCCCGTGGAAGAAGGGACGCCCCGTCTTCACAACATTGTCTCGACCTGCGCGAGCAGCTTGCCCAGGGCGCGCTCCATCACGGCGCGTTCCTGGGCGGTGAGGGCGGACATCAACGTTTCGTGCCGGCCGGAAGCCACCCGCATGATCTTCTCGTACAGCGGCTTGCCGGTCGCGGACAAGGAGATCAGCACCGCGCGGCCGTCGGTCGGAGACGGTTCGCGCTTTACCAGTCCCTGCCTGATAAGGTGATCGGCCGCGCGGCTGGCCTGGCTCTTGTCCAGGTTGGCGAAGCGCGCGAGATCGATCACCAGGAAGGGGCCGAATTCGCCGATGGCGGCGAGCGTCCGCGCCTCGCTCAGCGACAGGCCCAGTTCGTCTGTGTATGCCCGCGCGATACCGCGGTCGAACTGCTTGACGATGCGGTGCAGCCGATAGGTGGCGAAGTCGGAAAGCGACGGCTTGGGGCTGGTCATGGTTAGCAGGGCCGGGTAGGGCAAGGCGGGCAGTATGCCTGCATCGTCGTCATTCGGGGAGAGCGCCGCTGTGCCCGCCGAAGCTATCCGAGACCTCCCGCAGCAGTTGCGAGGCATCCGCGAAGCCAGCATGGCGGCTGAGCGCCAACAGTGCGACCCGGGCCAGGTAGAGGGAAGCATCGCGCTCGCCGAGTGCTGTCATGCGGTAGCACATCGCCGTGTAGATTTCATCGAGTTCGGTCGGGGTCATGGTGGTTTGCATACGGTCCTCCGTCTTTCCGCTTCAATCGTCTTGAATCGTGTTCAATCTTCTTCAGTCGATTCGCATGGCCAGGGCGATGGCATCCCGCACATCGCTGGCGCGGGCATGCTTCCAGCGCCCACTCACATAGCCATCGGGGCGGACCAGGTACAGCGTGCCGTCGGTGGCGTCCAGCGCGCGCCGCACGGCATCGTCCGGATCGGCCAGCCTGCCGGCCGCCGGTGCCGCGCCGGCAATCAGGCGGCAGTCCAGTTCCAGGCCATCCGCGCATAGCTCGCGCAACCCTGGCACGACGGCGTCCGGATCCTGGCCGGCGCCGGCAAAGCAGAAGGCGGTGAAGCCCGTGCCGAGGCAGTGGAGCAGCGAAGCCGGCATGCCCTGCGCGTCGAGCACCGGCATGTCCGGCAGCGCGGCGCCCGGCGCTGGCCCGGTGGCGAAGGCCGGGTCATCCGCCGCGGCGATGGGCGAGTCGGCAAAGGTGGCGGGGCTCGTCTGGCGCGGGTTGATCAGCGAGCGCAGTTCCGCATGCCTGGCGGACAGCCCCAGTACCGCTTCGCGCATCAGGGTGAAAGCGGGCGAGGGCGGGGCCATGAACTCTGTGCTTTTGGCGCCAAAACGCATGTTCTCGCGCGCGGCGGCCACGCGCTCGCTGGAATAGGACGGCAGCAGGCCGTGCGAGGCCTTGCCGCGCACGGCTAGCGCAAGCTTCCAGGCCAGGTTGAAGGCGTCGTCGAAGCCGCTGTTCAGGCCGCGCACGCCGAAGATGGGCACCAGGTGCGCGGCATCGCCGGCAAAGAGCGTGCGGCCGTGCACGTAGTCGTCCAGCGTCAGGCACTTCGCGTTGTAGATCGATATCCACAGCGGCTCCCACGGCGCGGTGACGCCCATCATCGCCAGGTGGCTGGCCACGCGCGGCAGCACGTTTTCCGGCTTGACCGCCTGCTCCGCATCCTCGTGTTCGCCGACCTGGTAATCGATGCGCCAGACCTTGTCCGGCTGCTGGTGCAGCAGGATGGTGGAGCCGGGGTTGGACGGCGGATCGAACCACGCCAGCCGCTCGACCTCGCGCGGCGCGTCGATGGCGATATCCACGATCACGTAGCGCCCCTCATACTGCATGCCGCGCAGCGACAGCCCCAGCGCATCGCGCACGGCGCTGCGGCCACCATCGGCGGCCACCAGCCAGTCCGCGCGCACGGTGTAGGCGGTGTCGCCCGCTGCCACCGCCAGCGTCACGCCGCCGGCGTCCTGCGCGACGCCGGTGACGCGGTTCTGCCAGCGCACTTCGATCAGTCCGGGGTAGCGCGCGATGGCGTTCAGCAGGTATTGCTCGATGTAGTACTGCTGGATATTCACCATCGGCGGGAAAGCCTGCCCGGCCTCGTGCGGCATGGTGAAGTGCAGCACTTCCTCGTTGCGGTAGTAGCTGCGGCCGCCGGCCCACGCGAGCCCTTTGCCGAGGACCGGCGCGACAACGCCGAGCGCATCGAGGATTTCGAGCGAGCGCCGGGAAATGCAGATGGCCCGGCTGCCTTCGCAGGTGCCGTCGTCGGCCTCCAGCACCACGCTGGGGATGCCGTGGCGGGCCAGAGCCAGCGCAACCGCCAGCCCGACCGGGCCGCCGCCGGCAATGACGACCTGCCGCGGCGCATCCGTGCCATCGGGGTTCAGCACCGGCATGGATGCGGCGTGGACTTCGCGCTGGTACATGTCTTGTCTCCTGGTTGTGTGCGCAACCAGTTCAAGATATACCAAAATGGTTGCGGGCACAACCAGATTGCCAAGGCCTGCGCGGAAGGCGCCGCTTAGAATTCGACCATCGCAAAGTCCTCCTTGCCCACGTCGCACAGCGGGCAGCGCCAGCCGGCGGGGATGTCCTCCCAGCGGGTGCCGGGCGCGATGCCTTCTTCAGGCAGGCCGGCGGCCTCGTCATAGACCCAGCCGCAGATGATGCATACCCATTGCTTGAATTCGCCGGCGACGGCAGTGGCCGAGGCAGCCTCAATGGGCCTTGCTGTGTCATCTGGCCCGGTTTTATCCGCCTGCGCCGGCTCGTCCAGGCTGAAGACAAGCGGCGCCGACGTGCCTTGCCCGCCGGCGGCCACGCGGGCCTGCAGCAGCGCAAGGAGCTGTTGCGTCTCTTCCGCCGTCAGGTCGATCCAATACGGATCGCCCGCGCCGTCATTCAGGCGGTCAGGGGAAAACTGGATCTCTACTGCGGTGCCTTTTTTGTACATGCCAATGAAATTGGGGTTGCGCCGGGGGCGTAGTGTCGCTCAGGATGCTGGTCAGCCAGGAAACAGCACGCCGGCGAGCCATTGCCGGAAATCGGCAACGACATCCGCATTCAGTTCGTGGCCGATCGGGTAGCGCCGGGTCTGGTGCGCAACGCCCAGCGCATCCAGCCACTGGTCAGCGCGTTCCGCCCAGCCAACCGGCAGTTTGTTGTCGAACTCGCCGTGGGCGATGAAGGCCGATAGCCCGGCAAGCGCCTCGCGCGGTGCGAGATGCGGCTCGATTTCCGGCAGGATGCGGCCGCTGAGCACGGCAAAGCCGGCGACGTCGGTCGGCGCGCTCAGGCCGACACTGGCGCTGAGGATGCCCCCCTGGCTGAAGCCGGCGATCACCGTGCGCGCGGGCAGGGCGCCATCCTGCGCGCGCAGCGCGCGCACCAGCGCAATCAGTTGCTGGCGGCTGCGCTCCGCCTGGGCGGCGTTGATGGCGGGCGCGCCGCCATGGAAGCTGACCTCGAAGAAACCATACTGGTCCGGCGCAAAGGTCAGCGGGCCTTGCACCAGTACCACCTGGACACGCGGATCGATACGCGTGGCCACCGCCGCGAGGCTGGTCTCGTTGCTGCCCACGCCGTGCAGAAGGAGCAGCCGCGCTGCCGGCGTCGTGTCCGGCACCGCGTTGCGCAGGCGATAGCGCAGGCCCGTTGCGGCGTCCTGGGTCAGTGGGCTGATGTCGTTGCTGGTGGTGTTCATGTCATCTCGGGTCTGGTAACGCTTGCCTTGAAGGAGCGTGGCACCGGTCAGGCCGCCACGGGTTGGTCGTGCCGGTATTGGCCGATCACATAAGATTCCATCGACAGGATGCCGTACGTAATGCCGCCGTCGATCACCTGCAGCGGTTCGCCCGCCGCCGCCGCGCCGATGGCCACCAGCAGCGGCAGGAAATGCTCGTCGGTCGGATGGGCGCGCTCGGCGTGCGGCGCCAGCCGCCGGTAGTCGATCAGCGGTTGGACATCGCCATCGCGCATGGCGTTGCGCGTGGCCTCGCGCACCCATTGGGTGAATTGCGCCACATAGGGCGCATCGCCGCCGCCGTGGCCGCGGAACTCGTAGAGGTTGTGCGTCATGCTGCCGGAGCCGACGATCAGCACGCCCTGGCCGCGCAGCGGCGCCAGGGCGCGGCCAAAGGCCAGCGCGCCCGCCGGGTCCAGCGGCTGCGGCAGCGATACCTGGAACACCGGCACCTGCGCCTCGGGATACAGGTGCCGCAGCGGCACCCACGCGCCGTGATCGAGCCCGCGCTGCGGGTCCGGACTGGCAGGGTAGCCGGCCTGCGCAAGCAGTTCCGCCGCGCGCGCGGCCAGCGCGGGGTGTCCGGCCACGGGATAGCGCAACGCGTACAAATCGCGCGGAAAGCCGCCGAAATCGTGAATGGTCTCGGGCAGCGGGCTTGCGGTCACGCGCACGCCGCCCCGCGTCATCCAGTGCGGCGAGACCACCAGCACCGCCTCGGCGGCCGGCAGCGCGCGGCCCAGCGCGGCAAGTTGCGGGCCGGCAAGGCCCGGCTCGATGGCGAAGGTGGGCGCGCCATGGGAGACGAACAGTACGGGAAGAGGAGTAGCGGCTGACATGGCGGAAGTCCCATCTCGAAAACTTCCAGTCTATTGATTCGACTGGCGATGATAAATAGCCTTCATCGTGATATATAGTCCCGGTAATCGAGACAATCAGGCGCAAGCCGACACGTAGCGCATGGACCGGGCCCTGGAAATGAGTGTGTTTGCCGCCGTAGTCGAGGCCGGCAGCTTTATCGGCGCGGTGGAAGGCCTGCGCATGTCCAAGGCCGCAGTCTCGCGCCATGTGGACGCGCTGGAGCAGCGCCTGGGCGTGCGCCTGCTACAGCGCACCACCCGCCGGCTGTCCCTGACCGAGGAGGGGCGGATCTTCTATCAGCGCGCCAAGGAGGTGCTGGCCGCACTCGACGATGCCGAGTCCGAGATCACCTCGCGCACGCAGGAGCCCAGCGGCCTGATCCGCATCAATGTGCCGCTGACGTTCGGCATCATGCATCTCGCGCCGCTCTGGAGCGCATTCATGCAGGTGTATCCCCAGGTCGACCTGGACATCACCCTCAACGACCGCGTGGTGGATCTCGTCGATGAAGGCTACGACCTCGCGGTGCGTATCGGCGACATGCCAAGCTCCGCGCTGATCAGCCGCAAGCTGGCCAGCACGCGCATGATGCTTTGCGCATCGCCCGCCTATCTGGCGCGGCACGGCGCGCCAGCGCATCCGCAGGAACTGGCGAAGCATCGCGTGCTCGCCTACACCAACTGGTCCGGCCGCGACGAATGGCATTTCGATGGCCCGGACGGCAAGGTAAGCGTGGGCACGCGCGCCCGTGTGTACACCAACAACGGCGACACCTGCCGCGCCATTGCGCTGGCCCATGGCGGCATCATGCTGCAACCGAGCTTCATGCTGCAGGAAGACCTGCGCAGCGGGGCACTGGTCGAACTGATGCCCGAATACCGGGCGAGCGAACTCGGCGTGTACGCGGTCTACCCGACGCGCAAACAGCTCCCGCTCAAGGTGCGCCGGCTGGTGGATTACCTGGTGGAGGCGTTTCGGGATGTGTCGTGGGGAGACGGGGGAGAGGGGGGAGTAGGGCGAGGCGGCCTGTCACGCCCCCTCGCTAGCGGCCCGATTCGCTGAAGCGGCGGGACGCCGCGTCCGCGCGAAACACCAGCGGCGCCTCGTGCGCCGTGGCCTGCAACTGGCCGTGGGCGGCAAGGCGTCCGTGCAGGACGACTTCGCGCACGGTGGCGTGGTCCGGAGATTTGTCGCAAACGGGATCGGTGCGGTTGGCATCGCCCGTCAGCAGGTAGGCCTGGCAGCGGCAGCCGCCGAGGTCGTTCTCTTTCTCGCCGCAGGACCGGCACGGCTCCGGCATCCACGCGGTGCCGCGATAGCGTTGGAAAGCATCGCTGTGGTACCAGATGTCGTGCAGCGATTGCGTGCTCACGTTCGGCAGGATGAGGCCGGGCAGCATGCGCGCGGCATGGCAGGGCAGCGCGGCGCCGTCAGGCGATATGCCGAGAAACACAGAGCCCCAGCCGTTCATGCATTTCTTGGGCCGCGTCTCGAAATAGTCCGGCACCACGAACAGGATGCGGCAACGCTTGCCGATCCTGGCGCGGTAGGACGCCACTACCGCTTCGGCTTCGCGCAATTGCGCTTCGGTCGGCATCAGCGCCAGCCGGTTCTCCCAGGCCCAGCCGTAGTACTGGGTATTGGCCAGTTCCAGGTATTCGGCGCCCATATCCAGCGCCATGTCGATGATGGTGCCGACGTGGGCCAGGTTATGCCGGTGCAGTACGCAGTTGAGCACCATCGGGTAGCCATGCGCCTTGATCCGTTTTGCCACCCGCTGTTTCAGGTCGAAGGTGCGGGTGCCCGACAGGAAGTCGTTCATCTCGCGCGTGGCGTCCTGGAACGAAAGCTGGACATGATCGAGCCCGGCCGCGCGCAGCGCGCCCAGGCGCGCGTCCGTCAGGCCCACGCCGGAGGTGATCAGGTTGGTGTAGAAGCCCAGTTGCCGGGCATGGCCGACCAGTTCTTCCAGGTCGTCGCGCACCAGCGGCTCGCCGCCCGAGAAACCAAGCTGGGCGGCGCCGAGCGCGCGTGCTTCCTCCAGGACCCGCCGCCATTGCGCGGTGTCGAGTTCCGGGCCGTAGCGTACGTAGTCGACCGGGTTGGAGCAGTAGGCGCAGTGCAGCGGACAGCGGTAGGTCAGCTCCGCCAGCAGCCACAGCGGCGGACCCGGTTCAGACGAGCCAGCCGCGTTCGCAGGCATGTTCGACAAAGGTGCGCACCTCGGGGGCAATGCCCTGCACGCCGAAGGACGTCTGCAGTTCGTCGATCAGCATGTCGAGCGTATGGGCGCCGTCGCAGCGCTGCAGGATGGCGGCGGCGCTGTCGTTCAGCTTGACCATGCCTTCAGGATAGAGCAGCACCCATGCCTTTTGGGCCTCTTCCCATTGCAGGCGATAGAGCGTGTCGAGCCGTGGCATGGCGGGAGCGGTCTCGGGGGTGACGGGCGTGGCGGGGGCGTTCATACGGGATAGGCCTTTTCGATGGCATCCAGCATCGACCACAGGATGTCGAGCTTGAACTGCAGGATTTCCGTGGCGCGCTGCTGTTCGGCCGGTGTGCGGAAATAGTCCAGTGTGACCCGCAGGCCGTGATCGACATCGCGCTGCGCCAGCGGAATGCGCGTACGGAAATAGCTTAGCCCCTCGGCCTCGATCCAGGGGTAGTGCTGCGGCCAGCCGGCCAGCCGTTCCTTGTGGATGGCGGGCGCGAACATCTCGGTGAGCGAGGAGCACACGGCCTCCTGCCAGGGAGCGCGCCGGGCGAAGTTGACGTATGCATCCACCGCGAAGCGCACGCCGGGCAGCACCAGCCGTTGAGACCAGAGTGCCTCGCGCGTCAGCCCCACAGCCTCGCCGAGCCGGCTCCAGGCTTCGATGCCGCCGGGCTCGGTGGCGGTGCCGTCGTGGTCGAGGATGCGTATCACCCACTCTCGCCGCGTTTCGCGGTCGGGGCAGTTGGAGAGGATGGCGGCATCCTTGAGCGGGATATTGACCTGGTAGTAGAAGCGGTTGGCCACCCAGCCCTGGATCTGCTCGCGCGAGCATTGCCCGCTGGCCATGCGCCGGTTGAAGGGGTGATGGATGTGGTAGCGCGATTCGAGTCCGCGCAGCCGCGCTTCGAAGGCCGCGCGTTCCTCGGGGGAAACCGGTTGGGGGCGTGCTGCGGGCGTCACAGGGCGATCTCCATGCCGTCGTAGGCCACCTCGATCCCGTGCGCCGCCAGTTCGCGGCGCTCCGGGGAGTCGTCCACCAGGATCGGGTTGGTGTTGTTGATATGAATCAGGATCTTGCGCGCTGCCGGCGCTTCGTCCAGTGCCGCGATCATGCCGTGCGGGCCGGACTGCGCCAGGTGGCCCATGTCGCTGGCGAGCCTGGACGACAGGCCGAGCCGGCGCATTTCATCGTCGGTCCAGAAGGTGCCGTCGACCAGGATCACGTCGGCCCGGGCCAGTTCCGCGCGCACATGCGGTTCGACGCTGCCCAGTCCGGGGGCGTAGAACACGCGCTTGCCACCGGCGCTGACGATGCGCAGGCCGATATTGTCGCCACGCTGCGGCGCGGCGCGGTTGGGGGAGTAGGGCGGCGGCTTGCTGTCCAGCGCGATCGCATGCAAGGTCAGCCCTGCTAGCGGCGGCACGGTGAAGGCACTCGCGTCCAGCGGCAGCGGATGGGTTTCCAGGGTGCAGTAGTGGGACAGGATGCGGGACAGCGGGAAACCTTCGGACAGGTCCCGCAGCACAGGGGGCGTGGCGTAGACGGGCAGGGCGCTGCGGTGCTCGCGCAGCATCAGCAGGCCGGTGACGTGGTCGATCTGCGCGTCCATGAGCAATACGGCGGCGATGCCGGTGTCGCGCACCGCGCGGGCTGGCTGCAGGGCCGGGGTGGCGCGGATCTGGGCCAGGACGTCCGGCGAGGCGTTGACGAGGAGCCAGTGGATGCCATCTTCGGTCAGCGCAATGGAGGATTGCGTGCGGGCCGTGGCGGCGATGGTGCCGCGGCGCAGGCCGTCGCAGTTGCAACAGTTGCAGTTCCATTGTGGAAAGCCGCCGCCAGCGGCGGAACCTAGTACCCGAAGTGTCGTCATGGCCTGGTGCCTGTCCAGCCGGAGCCAAGGAAAAAGCCCGCTGGACAGCGGGCTTTCGCGGATTCCGCCGTCCGCCGGTCAGCGGTTGGCGATGTACATGGTGATTTCGAATCCGTACCGCATATCGATGTATGCGGGAGTGGTCCAGGTCATTGGCGGCTCCTTTCAGATCGGGGGTAGGCAAGTACAGCATAGTTCATGCAGAGGTAACGGCGGGACATCGGGCCGGATTTCGGTTAAGTGCGGCATCGCACTTTTGTGGCTGCTGCATCATGCAACCATGGCTTGCCCCGCCGGTCGGGCGGGACAGACGGCCTCGGCATCCAAGTTACGTAGATCGCTCGCGCAATATTTTTAATTCACTTTTACCCACCGGCCAGCGAAAGTGTACGGTGTGCAAATGGCACCCCTCAGGACACTTCAGACACTTCGGGCATTTCATCAGTCGCTTTTCTGGAGCGGAGTAAGTCATGGATCACTCATCTCGTCCCGTCGCCGCGGTTGTGCTGGCCGCCGCCATGCTGGCCGGCCTGTCTGGGTGCGGCAGTGCGCCGAAGGGTGAGCCAGCCGCGGGCATGGTGCCGGACCAGGACGTCAACGATGCCTACGTCTACCTGCTGGGCCGCCTGCTTGTCCTGCGCCAGGAGCAACTTGACTTCCAGAAAGACGGTTTCCAGTGGAACCAGATCCTGCACCGCGATGTGGGCGGCGTTTCCTGGGCCAATCCGAACCTGGATGTTGCCTACAGCGAGGCCTGGATCGCGGTGGACGAGAAGACTTGCGCGGTCGTCAACGTACCGCGCATCAAGGGGCGCTACTACACGGTCCAGTTCCTGAACGGGTGGGGGGAGACAGTCGCCAACATCAACGAACGCAACTATCCCGGCCATCCCGGCGGCAATTTTGCGATGTGCCTGAAAGGCGCCACCGCGCCACTGCCACCGGATGCGAAGCGCATCGACCTGCCGGGCAAGGCAACGCGCGTGCTGGCGAGAGTGGAGTTGGGCGCGGACAAGAAGCAAGCCATCGCCCTGCAGCGACAGATCACGATCCGGATGACCGGCACGCCGCAGATCGCCCCGATTCCCGCCACCCCGGTTTTCAGCAATGACACGCTGCCCGGTGTGGAAGCCTTCGACTCGGCCGCCATCGCGCTGGACAGCGAGCCGGACATCAATCCGGGCATGGGCGATGTCCGGGCCAAGGTACGCGCAGTGAGCGCCGCGGTGGCGGGCAACCCCGCCGAACGCGCGCGGGTGGACAAGGTCATCCGCGAGCAAACACTGCCGGGATTCCTCAAGTCGTTTTCCACTGCCGGCACCATCAAGAACGGCTGGAACCGGCCCAGCACGATTGGCAAGTACGGAGACGATTACCGGACCCGCACCCGTATCGATATGGCTGGCATCTGGGCCAACAGCACCGATGAGGTGGTGTACTTCAAGACAGATACCGACGGGACAGGCGCCCGGCTGGACGGCGGCAACGCGTACACCATCACCTTTGCCAAGGCCGACCTGCCCGCTGGCCACGTGAAGTACTTCTGGTCGGTGATCGCGGTGGATTCCAGGGACTTTCGCGTGATCCCGAATCCCAAGAACCGGTTCCTGATCAACAAGCAGTCCAGGCTGAGCTACGGGAAGGACGGTTCGCTGACGCTGTACTTCGCGCCGTCCAGGCCGGACGGCGCACCGGACGGCAACTGGCTGCCGACTCCCAGGGGACAGGGTTACAACCTGACGTTCCGCCTTTACGGGCCGGACCAGGCTATCCTGTCCGGCGAGTGGTTCCCGGCCCCGCTGGTCAGACGAAACTGAGCCGCCGCGAGGGGGAGGAGGCGCCTGATTCGCAGGAGCCCGGCCTTGCACCAGCCGCTTACGCGCACGAGGACGTCCATGATGCCGGCGCCGCCAGCGGTCGCTCGGCAACGGCTTTGCCCCCCGCGTTCAGCCGGGGCGGATGATCGACGAAGCCGCCATGGCGAAGGTACTGCACAAATTGCTGCCGGCGCTACTCAAGGTGTTTCGTGGTGGCAAGCCTTCAGGCGCGAGTGAAGCTGGCGATCAGGCCACTCTGCATGGCTCAGCCAACGCTCAGTCAACGGTTCATCTCTGCCTGCGTGATGATTCGATCGCGAATACAACCAGCATGCCACCCAGGATTGAGACGTTCTTCAGGATGTGGTTGAGCTGGTTTGCAACGTCTGAGGGATCGGCGCGCCAGAACCAATGGAAGATCAGGGTCGTGGGGACCAGGAACAGCGCAAGAACCAGTGCGCCCCATCGCGCGTTCCAGCCCGTGGCAAGGGTAAGGCCGGCGCCGACTTCGATCGCGATGGTTAGTATCAGCAGCAGGCCCGGCAGCGGCAGTTCGGCGCTGGCAATCCACGCGGAGTAGCCCGCGAAGCTGCCGATCTTCAATAACCCCGAAATCAGAAAGAGAGAGCCAAGAAGGGCGCGGCCGACAGCGTACAGTCGCGAAACGGTCGTGGGCGTGAGGGAAATTGTGGACGTGGCCATGATGATTCTCGGATATCGACAGAGGAAGAAACTTGAAATTCATCGAACGACTTCACTCGGCCAGCCTCGGCGGCAGGCGCTGATCGACATCAGCGGTACAGGCCCGTGGCGGGGTCCAGCGGCGAGTACTCCCGCGGGGCAAGGCGCAAGCGGTCGAGCGCCTCGTCCGGCTGCAACCTGGTGCGGCCATTGCGCGCCGCCGGGCAGGCCAGCATGAGCTCAATGGCGCGGGCCGGCGGCTCGGCGCCGAGCAGGCATTGCGCGTCCAGGCGAAAAGTGGTCTGGTGCCATCGGAAGTTCGCTGGCCGGCAGGAATTGGCCTGGACGGCGGAGGCCGGTGTCGTCTGTGCCGCCGTTGCCGCACGCGTTGCCGCGCTTGCCGGTGCTGCTGCGCCACCCGGCCGCGGCGGCAGCGTGAGATCCCACAGCCAGTACCGTTCGATCAACGCCAGCGCGGCCGACGGCGGGCGCGCGGCGCACGAAAGGGTCCGCATCGCCTCGCTGGCGGCGTGGCGCACGCAGACCCCGGCGGCCTGGTAGCCATGCCAGTCACGTAGCGCGCCGGTCACGATAGCCTCGGGATGCGCCGGATCGCAGCGGTCACCGGATGCTGCACCGAGGCGGCGATAGGCGACGTCCGCATGCGCGTACTGGCCTCCGACCGAGGGCAGGTTGGTATCGAGGTTGTAGTTGGCGAGCAGTCCCTTGCCCGCGTGGCGCAAGGCCACCGTGACCTTGTCGATCGAAGCCTCGTAAATCGTTTCCAGACCGGCGCGGTTGGCCAACTGGATGCCCTCGGCGGCCAGTTGGTCGGAGGCGGGGTCTTTCTGCGCGCCGGTGGGCTTGACGGTCTGCGCCATCTTCCTGCACGCGTCGAGCATCGCGCGCAGGTCGGCGGTCCGCGCGGGACCTTCGCCGTACGTCGCGTGGGCGGTCTGGCAGACGCTGTCGCTGACGTGGTACAGGAAGATCAGGATGGTGGCGTAGCCTGGCACCAGCGTCGCGCCCGCCTTGCCATAGGTCATCTCCGCGGCCACGGCCAGCACGTATCTCGCTCGCTCGACGAGGCGGCTCTCGCTGCCGCCAACAATAAAACCGGTAGCCACGCGGATGGTGCCGTAGCGAAGGTCGTAAACGGAAAAAGCCCCGAGTTCGAGCCGCTTGTGCATGGCAATGTCCATCTCGTAGGCGACGCGCGTCAATGCCTTGTCGTGGTTCTTGGCCGATAGCGTAGCCACGGCGACGTTGGTGCCCTCGTGATGTCCCACACGATCCGCCCAGTAGTGGGATCGCACCCCCGCGAGGAAGGCGATCATGGCCGGATCGCCACCGTACTTTTCACAAGTCGTCTTGACGAGGTTGTCGATGTAGTTGCCGGTGCCGACGTAGTGCATCAGGTCGCTGAACTGTTCGGTGCCCTGGGTGATGTAGCCGATATCGCCGATGACAGCGCCCAGGCCCGCGGCGAGCGCGATTTCCTGCCGGGTCAGGTCCAGCGCGCCAGGCTTGAAGGTATGCTGACCGGATTGGCCGTCGCACAGGCCGGCGCTGAGCGACGGCCATGCCGCTTCCATGACTCGCCAGTGCCCCGTCCAGCCGTAGCCCCAGACCGGCTGGCACGTCGCAAAGCACAGCCAGACGATGGTCACGAGGCGACAGGCGTTGAGACGTGACGGGTGCATGACGGGCTCCTTGCGACACGCCGGCCGTGATCGGCCGCGATGCGGGCAGCATGGAAGGGCAACACCCGGCACTTATTTATAGGCGGCGGCAGACCTGCGCGCAATGCGCAAAAAAATGCCCATTTGCTGAAGCGCCCGGATCACGAGGCGGTGGTGGGCGTCGCGACCGATTGGCTCATTGCCGCACTGGCGCGGACGCTACACGCGCCACAGTCAGGCAACAACCAGCGGCCCGGCCTGCTCGGCAACGGGCCAGCCCCGTTCCTCCGCGATGGCCCGCAGGCGCGGGTCCGGCGCCACCACGACCGGATGGCTGACATGTTCCAGCAGCGGCAGGTCATTGAGCGAATCCGAATAGAACAGCGTGCGCTCGAATTCCTCCCAGCGCCGCCCGATCGCGGCGAGCCAGTCGGCCACCCGCCCCACCTTGCCGGCGCCGAAGCTCGGCACGCCGATCATCTCGCCGCTGAACCGGGCCAGCGGGCCGTCGCCGATGGTGGCCGCCTGCGAGGCCACCAGGTGCTCCACGCCGAAGCTGTCGGCAAAGCCGCGCGCGACGAAGTCGTTGGTGGCGGTCACGATGCAGCACAGGTCGCCCGCGGCGCGATGCTGGTCCACCAGTTCGCGTGCCGGCGCCGGGATGCGGTCGGCAATGCTGGCGATAAAGGCGCTGCGCCACGCTTCCAGATCGCCGCGGTCGTAGCGGGCCAGGAAGGACATGCAGAAGCGCTGGAAGGCGTGGATATCCAGTTTGCCGTCGACGTAGTCCTGGGCGAAGCGCTGGTTCTGCGGGGCGAATTCGGTTTCGTCCAGCACACCGAGTTGCATCAGGTAGCGCAGCCAGGTGGAGCCGCTGTCGAAGGGAATCAGGGTGTGGTCAAGGTCAAACAGTACGAGTTGCATGTGCGGTACGGGTAACGATGAAGTCGGGAATGGCAAAATCACGCACATGATACGGTGTCGGCGCGGGCGCGCGTGGAAGCTGCCGCAAGTGCGCTGCACCAAATCGTCCTGAATCCGGGGCTGTCAACTGACTCATCCTGACAATGCCGCCCGGCCTCCAACGACCAGTAAAATAGCCGCCCCAGGTTCGGCAGGTTCTCAAAGGCAGCAGGTGGCGCAACGACAACAGGGTTTTCTTCTGACTCGACACTGGCGCGATACGCCCGCCGGCACGGAGGTCGAGTTCTGGCTGGCAACCGATAGCGGCCCGCGGCATATCCGCCTGGCCCCGCAGCCTTCGGTGGCGTTCATCCCCGCCGAACACCGCCAGATGGCCGAAATCGTCTTGCATGGCGAGCGCCAGGCCGAACTGCGCGAACTGCCGCTGCGCGATTTCCACCGCCGCCCGGTACTGGGGCTGTATTGCCAGCAGCATCGCCAGCTGATCAAGCTGGAAAGGCAGCTGAAGGAGGCCGGCGTCAGCGTCTACGAGGCCGACATCCGTCCCCCGGAACGCTACCTGATGGAGCGGTTCATCACCGCGCCGGTATGGTTTGCCGGCGAATCCGGTGAGTCCGGAGAAAATGGCCCGTTGCTCAACAGCCAGATGAGGCCGGCGCCGGAATATCGGCCACGGCTGAAGCTGGTGTCGCTGGATATCGAAACCACCGCCCACGGCGATCTGTATTCCATCGCGCTCGAAGGCTGCGGCCAGCGCCAGGTGTATATGCTCGGGCCGCCGAACGGCGACGACAGCGGGCTCGACTTCGGCCTGGAGTACTGCGCCACCCACGCGCTGATGCTGGAAAAGCTGAACCAATGGCTGGCGGTGCACGATCCCGATGCCATCATCGGCTGGAACGTGGTGCAGTTCGATTTGCGCGTCCTGCAAAAGCACGCGGACCGCTATCAGGTTCCGCTGGCGTTCGGCCGCGGCGGCAGCCTGCTCGAATGGCGCGAGCACGGGTTCAAGGAGAACCATTTCTTTGCCTCCGCCGCCGGCCGCCTGATTATCGACGGCATCGAGGCACTGCGGTCCGCCACCTGGAATTTCCCGTCCTTCAGCCTGGAGAACGTCGCCCAGACCTTGCTGGGCGAGGGGAAATCCATCGACAACCCGTATCAGCGGATGGCGGAAATCGACCGCCGCTTCGCCGAGGACAAGCCGGCACTGGCGCGCTACAACCTGAAGGACTGCGAGCTGGTGACGCGAATCTTCGCCAAGACCGAGTTGCTGACCTTCCTGCTGGAACGCGCCGCCGTCACGGGGCTGCCCGCGGATCGCAGCGGCGGCTCCGTCGCGGCCTTTACGCACCTGTATATGCCGCTGATGCACCGCCAGGGCTATGTGGCGCCGAACCTGGGCGAGGTGCCGGAGGGAGGGAGCCCC
This sequence comes from Cupriavidus sp. 05L310, assembly GCF_056398185.1. Lineage (NCBI taxonomy): Bacteria > Pseudomonadati > Pseudomonadota > Betaproteobacteria > Burkholderiales > Burkholderiaceae > Cupriavidus > Cupriavidus sp. 05L310. The sequence goes on along the minus strand of NZ_JBFTOX010000093.1, from coordinate 2,936 downwards.
GGCGGCTTCGTCATGGATTCGCAACCCGGCCTGTACGACTCGGTGCTGGTGCTGGACTACAAGAGCCTGTACCCCTCGATCATCCGCACCTTCCTGATCGATCCGCTCGGGCTGGTGGAAGGGCTGGACGACCCATCGGACGCGAATTCGGTGCCGGGCTTCCGCGGCGCGCGCTTCTCGCGCACAAAGCACTGCCTGCCCGCCATCGTCAGCCAGATCTGGCAAGGCCGGGAGGCCGCGAAGCGCGAGCAGAACAAGCCGCTGTCGCAGGCGCTGAAGATCATCATGAATGCGTTCTACGGCGTGCTGGGATCGAGCGTCTGCCGCTTTTTCGACCCCCGCCTGGCGTCCTCCATCACCATGCGCGGGCACGAGATCATGCACCGGACGCGCGAACTGATCGAGGCCCAGGGCTACCAGGTCATCTACGGCGACACCGATTCCACTTTTGTCTGGCTGAAACAGCCGCACTCGGAAGAACAGGCCGCAAAGATCGGCCGCATGCTCGTCCAGCATGTGAACCAGTGGTGGCAGCAGCATCTGCGACAGCAGTTCGGACTGCAAAGCGCGCTGGAACTGGAGTTCGAGACCCATTACCGCCGCTTCCTGATGCCGACCGTGCGCGGCGCCGAGCAGGGCAGCAAGAAGCGCTACGCGGGGCTGGTCGCCAAGGCGGACGGTAGCGAGGAAATGGTCTACAAGGGCCTGGAGACGGTACGCACCGACTGGACGCCGCTGGCGCAGCAATTCCAGCAAGAGCTGTATCAGCGCATTTTCAAGAAGCAGCCGTACCGGGAGTACGTGCAGGACTACGTTGCCCGCACCTTGAACGGCGAGTTCGAAGCGTTGCTGGTGTACCGCAAGCGGCTGCGCCGGACCCTGGAAGACTACCAGCGCAACGTGCCGCCGCACGTCCGCGCGGCGCGCGTCGCCGATGCATTCAATCGCAAGGAAGGGCGGCCATTGCAGTACCAGAACGGCGGCTGGATCAGCTATGTGATGACCGTCGCGGGCCCGGAGCCGCTTGAGACGCGGCGCTCCGCGATCGATTATGAGCATTACCTGAGCCGGCAGCTGCAGCCGGTGGCCGATGCCATATTGCCTTTCCTGGGCGACGCGTTCGAGACCCTGGTGACGCGGCAAAGGGCGTTGTTCTGACGGTCAGCAACTGCCCAGACGGCTGGCCTCGATGCGCGGCAGCACCCGCGCCAGGGTGATCCCGCGCACTGCCATGAACAACAACAGCGCCGCCCACAATCCGTCATTCCCGAACGGCCCCGCCAGCGTCACCGCGGCCAGCATGAACGCCCCGAACGAGAGCGCCATCGAGTGCATCAGGTCGCGGGTGCAGGTCGCGCCAATAAAGACGCCATCCAGCAGGAAACCCCAGACCGAAACCAGCGGCAACGCGACCGCCCACGGCAGGAAGCGCACAGCGGCGTCGCGCACCGCCGGCTGGTCGGTCAGGCACGCGATGATCCATTCGCCGGCGCAGGCATAAACGAGCGAAAAACCCATCGCGCCGACCACCGCCCAGATCATCGTGACCCGGACCGCGCGCCGGAATGCGTGGCGGTCCCGCGTGCCGATGGCCGCTCCGACCAGCGCTTCTGCCGCATGCGCAAAGCCATCCAGCGCGTACGCCATGAAGGTCTGGAAGTTGAGCAGCAGCGCATTGGCCGCGAGGATGACGTCGCCTTGCCTGGCGCCGGCATGCGCGAACCAGCCAAAGCTGGCGATCAGGCACAGGGTCCGGATAAAGATGTCGCGATTGAGGTAGACCAGTTGCCGCAGCTCGTGCGCGTGGGCGATGGCCGCCCAGCGCAGCGGCGGCAGGCCGCGGGGACGCAGCCGCCACAGCAACGCGGCGCCCAGCACGAAGCCGCACGCGTCGGCGGTTGCGGTGGCGGCGCCGATTCCAGCGATGCCCCAGTCGAACACATAGACGAAGAGCAGCACCGCGGCGATGTTCACCGCATTGATGAACAGCTGGGTCAGCAAGGCGAGCCGCACGTGCTGGCAGCCAAGCAGGTAGCCCAGCACGACATAGTTGCACAATGCAAAAGGCGCGGCCCATATCCGCGCGTGGCTGTAGGCGCGCGCGTGGTGCTGGAGGGTATCGCTGCCGCCGATCAGTCCTAGCGCGGTCGTGATCAGCGGCATCCGCACCGCCAGGACGCCGGCGCCGATGACAGCCGCCAGCAGCAGCGCGCGTACCACCGTCGCGCGCAGCGCCGCGCCGTCCCGGGCGCCGAACGCCTGCGCGACGAGGCCCGTGGTGCCCATGCGCAGGAAGCCGAAACCCCAGAACACAAAGCTGAAGAACAACCCGCCCGCGGCGACTCCGCCCAGGTAGGCCGGGTCCGGCAGGTGGCCGGCAACGGCGCTGTCGACCGCGCCGAGGATGGGCTGCGTCAGGTTGGCGAGGATGATGGGGAATGCCAGTGACAGGACGCGGCGGTGCCAGCCGGAAACGGGGAGGGGCGGGGCCACGCCCGACGGGCTGTTGGCGGGACAGGAAGAGGGGCTATCGGCGTCTGGCACGGTGCGGGGCGGAAGCTGGATGCTTGGGGCGACCGCCATTATGGTCTATCCACTGCTATCCACTGTGCCGGCCGGGAACGTGGCTATTGCGGTCCGGGCGTTTCGCGACGTGGTGTCGTTTCGCCGCAGCCGCGTGGGGAGGGGCGACCCCGCCGATGCGGCGGGCCGCTTGCCCTGTTACTGATAGCTCATCGTGAAAGTCGCGCGACCATTTGCAGTTCCGGCTTTCACCGCGGGTGCGGTCCAATCCACCCAAGTTAAGCATCAACAATTAGGCATCAACAGGCCTTATAAGCAGCATGTCGATGAGGTTTGTGGCGAGGCGGACGAGGCTTGGCGCGATCCGGCCGCACGCGATGGATACGTGTTGCGATCACGGCCAAGGTCTCATT